>SGBB01000001.1 GCA_004195025.1 Candidatus Acidulidesulfobacter diazotrophicus
CTATGAATTTTGCAGAGGTGAAACTTGAAGAAGAAAAATTCTATATTAAGACTAAAGTTAATGAATTATCCAATAAAATACTAAAAGTATTATCTATAAAACCGCTTAAAAATATAATTCCCGTTCAAGAAGCCTTGCTATAAATAATCTTATCCTGATTAATCAATTTATTATAAGTTAAGAAAATGTAGTAGGAAGATTGCACTTTTTTAAAATATAAATATTGTATTTTAGCGGCTTTGAGCTGTATGAGGTGTCAAAGTCAGGATAATTTGTATAAAAATCAACTAACAGAGCTTTCTATGGGAACTTCCGGCGATTTCTCCGCCGCAATTGAAGAAGGCGCCACGATAATAAGATTGGGTACCGTTATTTTCGGGGAAAGAATCTATGCCTATAAATAATTATTATATTTATTATATAATAATATAATCAAATTTTTATGTATAACTCAAAACTTAATCCTTCCATAGAAACTATCAATGGTATTTCAATAATAAGCAATACTGGATGACTAAATATAGTACTAAATATATTATTAAAAATATTTAAATCTCTATCCTCATCAGTATGCCATGAATTTTCTCAGGCGGAAGATTATAAAATCTCACAAAAGAAGGAGATAATTTTTTTATTATGGCAAATATTTTCCATATAACATTATTGCTTATTACTTCTTCTATGCCGTAAAATATAACTTTTTCATTTACATTATAATTGCGCAGAATATTCTCAATATTTAATATTTCAAGATATCCCGCTTTAATAATGAAATGTTTTAGGCCCTGCGCAACGCTGCTTTCAAACCTGCTATCTATGCCATACGGGGTATTTTTTGTATGAATTGAAACTATTATATTGTCTTCATATATTATATTGTTTTCAAAAAATGTTTTGGTTATATAATAAGGTATTTGACTTATATCTTTCGCAAAAAATAAAGCCGATCCTTTAATTTTTGGCATACTTTTATATAACTCATTGTATTTCTTAAGAAATTTATCAATATCCGTTAGCTTATACGCTTTATATAATTTTTCCTGCCCTTTGGTATATATTAAAATTATTAAGAATGGGACTACTGCTATAAGAAGAGCGACATAGCCGCCTTTTAACGTTTTAAACAAGATATTAGATGTAAAAAAAGAAGCATCTATAAATATTATAAATATAGCAGATATAAATGATATAAATTTGCGTTCATGATAAAAATATATGCTTATCATTATGCCTGTAAACGTCATAGTCCCGCTGACCGCAAGACCGTACGCCATAGCTATGTTGTCCGATGTTCTGAATATGACCATTATTAAAACAACGCAAATAAATAAAAACCAGTTTGCAATATTTATATAAATTTGCGATTGAAGTTTATTCGAAGTATATTGAACTTTTAAAAGCGGCAGAATTCTCGTCGTAATTCCCTGATAAATAATGGAAAATATACCGCTTATCACAGCCTGCGATGCTATAACGGTGGCTATTATGCTTAAAAATAAAAATGGGATATATAATAAGTGGGATTCTTCATATATCATTTGAAAAAATACATTGCTTGACTTTAAATGATTTACCATAAAAGAACCTTGTCCTATGTAGCTTAGCACTAACGTGCCGAATACAAAATACCACGCCTTTCTTATAGGGTCCCTGCCGATATGCCCCATATCCGCATACAATGCTTCACCTCCGGTAGCAGACAAAATAACATCGGATAGCACAAATAAACTTATAAGACCATGTCCTACAATATTTTTTACATTCATATTAAAATGAAATATAAAAACCATAGCATAATATGGATTTATTGCTTTTAAAATAACAGGGTTGTAATATATTGATATAAATCCCGTAATTCCTAGCGTAATAAACCATACGAACATTATAGGACCAAAGGTTTTTGCTACTTTATCGGTTCCTTTATGCTGAAACCAGAATAGAAATATTGCTATAATAACCGATATAAAAACTATAAGGGCCGTCGACGTCATTTTAAAAGCAGGAATTAAAGTAATACCTTCCACGGCGCTTAATATACTTATTGCTGGAGTTATTACGCTGTCCCCTATTAATAAAGACAAGGCAATATAAGAAATTATGGTAATAAACGCCATCTCTCTTGCAGATTTTACGACTTTTCTCAATACGTCTCGTAATATAATAGTTCCGCCTTCGTTATTTTCGCTGATATTCATGGCAAACCAGACATACTGAACGGAGACTATTATTATTAAAGTCCATATAATAAGGGATATTACGCCTAATATATTAAAAACGGTCGGTCTTAGATATGCGAATATAACTGCTAAAGTGTAGATAGGGCTTGTCCCGATATCTCCGAAAACAAGACCTAATGCTTTTATGGGATTGCTTTCACAAAAATTTTTTAAACCTGCAGATTTCAATTTTTTTTATTTAATTTTTAATTATTTGTATTATTTTTTATAATTATTATTTGATACTTTTTAATATTTAGATATCAAAAAAGAAGTATCTATAAAATATTATAAATACATTTGATATTTTTTTCTTGCTTTTATATTATTGATGATTATTGCGTCTATTCTTAAGATTAATTAATTTTAATTTTAATTTTAATTTTAGCTTTAACTTTCGCTTTCGCATCCTTCTTCTTCTACTATATTAACAGTTACGCTCACTTTAGCCAGAGTTTCTTTTTTGTATTTTTTTAAATACATTATATAAATTATCACAATACATATAAAGATAATAGATGCAACGCTTGCCTGAAAAATAGGAAACAGCGGCGGAATAACAGATTCATATAAAACAAACATAAATATTAGCGTAGCTAAACCGGGCATAATATAATGCTCAATAGGGTGAATGATTTTTTTTAAAAGACCGTTATGCTTTTCTTTCAATCTTTTATACAAGACCATAATTGAAGTATTTAATAAAAAATGCGTTATTATCAAACCATATAGCGCAATTGTAGTTAAAAACACAAATGCTTCAGTCAATCCTTTCTGTAATTTCGGATTTGCGGCTGAAACTGAAAATATCCTGCTAAAACCTATGCCTTCTATATGAAGCATAATAAAACCGGTTACTATTGCAGTAATAGAAGCCATGGCGCCGATAAGCAGCAAAGATTTATAAGGCGTCTTATATTTCTTATGAATAGCCGAAAAAAAATCAGGCAGTATATGATCTCTTGACATTGCAAAATAAACCCTCCCTGCATTAGATTGCATTGCTACCGAATCTGAAAATGCCGAATTTAAAGCAACTAAAGCAAGCATTAAACCCCCTGCAATACCGGTATAAAAAGTCGCGACTAAAATACCGGGTATAGGACTTTGAGAAAAGCTAACCATATTATTAACTCCCCAGCCTACCACGAGAGAATAGGAAACTTCGGTTAAAACTCCGCCTGTTATTAACAGTCCGATAACTAAAGCTTTAGTTATAGCCTTGTGGGATTTTACTTCTTCGCCTAAAGGCGCAGAACCGCCGTATCCGATAAAACTGGTTATAGCAAAAATCATACCAAGACCGACGGAGGAAATAGGACCTCCGTTAGGATCAAAATAGTTTTTATAATTCGGCCATGCAAAAGGGTTAAATACATTCAGGGTATTATCAGGAGCTTTTATAATGATTATTAAAGATAAAACAAGTAAAAATATAATTTCAAATAAAGCCGCCGCCTTTATATATTTCATCTGGACTTTTAAGCCTAATATTGCGAGCATAATGGGAACTATAATAAATATTAAAATTAACGGCATCCATAGCCACCCTGCTATATTGATATTAAAAAAATACTTCAGGGCGCCCGGCAAAACGACGCCTCCTATATAAGTGGGTATCGCTGCAGTGCTTGCCACCTGATACATAATATACAGAAAACCCGTTAAAACCGCAGGAGACGGTCCGTATGCGGTTGCAACATAGCCATAATAACCTCCTGCGCTTGCATGTTTTTTTGATAAATGATACAAGGTATTAACTTCCAGATACATAACTGCCATTGCAAGAAGGAATGAAAGGGGCGTTAAAGCATAAGCATAAATTGAAGCTGCCGTCATAAAAGCAACGGTATCGCATGCAGGAGCCATAGCCGCAATTTCCTGAGCAACAGCGCCTAAAGTCCCAATATTTCCCCGTTCCAATCTTGTTTGATTTTCCATTATATATATCTATAATTATTATTAATTAATGAGCTTCGTCCCAATTTTTGCCTTTGCCTATATTTACGGCTAACGGAACATCGCTTAGCAGACTTTTATCCGTCATTTTAGTTATGATTATGCTTTCAATAAGTTCTACTTCGTTAATTTCCGCTTCAAATATAAGTTCATCATGTATCTGGAGTATCATATTAGTTTTCAGCCGCCTCGTTTTAAGCTCGTTATTAATATTAATCATTGCAATCTTGATAATATCGGCGGCAGTTCCTTGAATAGGGGCGTTAATAGCAGCTCTTTCGGCAAAAGAAGAAACATTTTTTATAGAGGAATTTATATCTTTAATGTAGCATCTTCTTCCGATAGATGTTTTAACATATCCGTTGTTTTTAGCTTCTTGTACTATGTTTTTCATATAATTTTTTATAGCATAATGTTTTGCAAAAAATGAATTTATGTATGTTTTTGCTTCTTCCTGCGTTATATTTAATTCTTTTGATAATCCGTAAGGGCTCATACCGTAAATTATTCCGAAATTAATTACTTTTGCCCTTCTTCTCAAATCTGCATCTATTTTTGAAGGTTCAATTCCGAAAATTTCTAAAGCCGTCTTTAAATGTATGTCTTCATTATTCCTAAAGCTTTCAATTAAAGAAGAATCTTTTGAAATTGAAGCCATAACTCGTAAATCTATCTGCGAATAGTCGGCGCAAATTAATAACTTGGCAGGAGGGGCTATAAAAGCCTGCCGAATTTTTTTTCCTTCAATACCCGAAATAGGAATATTTTGAAGATTAGGGTCCTGGCTTGAAAGTCTTCCCGTAGAAGTTTTTATCTGACTAAAAGAAGTATGAACCCTGCTATTTTTATCTAATTTCTTCAAAAGAACGTCCGTAAAAGATGTCTTGAGTTTGATTTTATTTCTGTATGAAATTATGCTGTCTAAAAATAACAGATAATTTTTATATAAGTCGTATTCTTTATTGTCATTACTATTATCGCTATCGCTATTTTTATAATTCATTAAAAGAGATGCGGTCTCTATTTCATTTTTTAATTTTAAAAGCACCTCTATATCAGTGCTGTTTTTTTTAATCCTTTTAAATTTTAACCCGTCAAACATAATTTCGCTTAATTGTTTAGGGGAATTTATATTAAATTCTTTTCCTGCAATTTTGCATATTATAGCCGCCATTTTTTGCGCTTCAAGTTCAAACTCGGCGGACAAAGCAAATAATTTATCTTTATCTACCATAAAACCGGCATCTTCAATATCGGCAAGGATAATAGCAAGCGGCATATCTATTTCAAAAAATATTTTTTTTAGTTCGTTTTCTTTTTCTAATTCTTTAAGCTGGCAGCGATAAATAAAATATGATAAAAAAGCTTTATTGTCGCTATATTTTTTAACATTATATTCTTCCGACTTAATATTAATATTTCTATCGTCCGTATTTTCTTTATTATTTGAAATGATTCGGCTTAATTCGTCGAATTTGCCTAAAAATTCATTATATAAATCGTCAAAAGTGTGATTATGGATTATTGGATTTAACAGATAAGAAGCTATACCGATATCAAAAAATCGGTTATTCAGCTCAACTCCGTAAGGCTTTAAATATCTGCGGATAGAATTTATATCGCATCCTATTTTTTTTATAGTCGCGTCGGCTAATTCTGTAATAATATGTTCGTTTTTTAAAAAATATTCTAATTTAACACAAATATATCCGTCTTTTTTTGAAAACAAATGCACATAGTCCGATGTTTTGTCTACATCGTCAAACAAACCGCCGTCATCATCATTATTTTTTGATTTTAATGATCTTATATTTTTTACGGCATTATTTGCGCTGCCTGCATAATCAATATAAATTGAAAGCTCGTTTTCGCCGGGTACGGATAATTCGGCGAAATGATATTCATTTTTGCTATTATCGGAGAATTTAGATTTATCAATATCTTTTTTATCTTCGTCTTTATAGTCTTTATATTTACTATGGATATCATGGTCTGTATTTATTCCTGCGATATTATTATTTAAATATTCCGTATTTTCTAATTTAAGTTTTTTTATCAAAGAATGAAATTCAAATTCTTTGAATATTTTATAAAGCTCGCCGTTATTTGGCCGTTCTAAAGCAAAATCTTCCAAATTTTCAAATTTTTTATTTTCTTTATAGATAAAAGATATTTTATATAAATTATTGTGAAAATTAGAAGAGCGGTCAAAATCCAAATTTAAATTCTGAGAATTTTCCGGATTAAAACCTGAATTAACATCATAATTTTCTGCGGCATTTAATAATATTTGCGGAGTAAAATATGATTTCTCTAATGACAGATCTTTATAAAAAGAAGCTAATGCTAAAGAATTATAAGCGTCTTCTTTGTGAGATATAAGCAATTCTTTCATTTTTGACTGCTTTATCGAATCTAAACTGCTATATATGCCGTCTAAACTGCCGTAAGATTTTATTAAACTCAATGCTGTTTTTTCGCCTATTCCTTTAATACCCGGTATATTATCCGATGCATCGCCCATAAGCGCAAGAATATATTTATATTCTTCGGACTTAATACCGTATTCGTTTTCAAATATTTCCTGAGTTATAACGATATCTTTCTGGGCATCATATATACAAACATTAGAAGATAGCAGCTGTTTAAGGTCTTTATCGCTTGTTACTATGCAAATTGTTTTATTTGATTTTGAAAATTTCTCTGATATCAAAGCTATTAAATCATCAGCTTCGTATCCTTCTAGTTTAAAGGTTTTAAAACCAAGCAAATTGGATATTAGAGTGATATAATCAACCTGCTTGACTAAATCTTCCGGCATTTCTATTCTATGAGCCTTGTATTCTTTATATACTTCTTTTCTGAAACTTTTTCTGGAATCAAATAAACATGCGCCGTATTTTATATTAAATTTTGTTTTAAGTTTAATAAGCATACGGGTATACCCGAGAACCGCTCCTGTGGGAAACCCTTTAGAATTAACAAGCGGAGGCAATGCGTAAAAAGCTCTGTAAAAATATGAACTGGAATCTATAAGAAAAATATCGCTTTTTATATTAAGCGTTTTTACCATTAAAAAAACCGCAATAATAAATGAAGATACTTTAATCAAATTCAACTTACTATTTATATATTAATTAATATAATAATAAGTTGACGGCGAACAAGCATTTGTCCGCAATATTGACATTCAGCCTAAGCCTATTGTATATAGATATATTATATTATATAATATAATATAATATAATTTAAATTATAGTGTATAATGTCACTCTACATTCTGCACTTTCGAATTATCTTCCTTCTGTTTAACATCAACTACTTTTGTAAAAGCTAATCTATCGCCTATTCTTTCTCCTATCGGATTAGTTATAATATAATATATTTCAATACCGTATATAAAAAGTCCTGCCGTAAACATTAAAAACATACCGAACAAAGGTATAAATGCAAACGCAAGGACTACAGCCAAAAACATATTTCTTATAATTGAATCTTTGAACTCAATTTTTTTTTCGTCAGATGCCGTTACGACTTTAAGTCCGATTAATTTTTTTCCGAGGCTCTGCCCGTTAAAAAAACCGTCGCCAATAAGCAAATATAAAAGACCTGCCATTAAACCGTAAGGATAAAATATTTCGCTGAAAAAACCGACTATCAGCAAATCAACGGCTTTTGCTATAAATCTGTTAAGTTTGTTTGCAATTTGTTCCATTATCTGATATTAAAAAGTTTAAATAAATTGAACATTTAATTTATTATTTATTATTTATTATTTATTATTTATTATTTATTATTTATTATTTATTATTTATTATTTATTATTTATTTTGGATTAATGACGGTTCGTAAATGCAATATGGTTCCTCAGCCAAATAATCTCCCGTTTCATAATAGGCTCTCGCCCTGCATCCTTCACAGACTTTTTTATATTCGCATATGCCGCATTTTCCTTTTAATAAGCTTAAATCCCGTAAATTTGCAAACACTTCGGAGGATTCCCAAATTTTTTTAGCAGACTCTTTAAGAACATTTCCTGCAAGTGCGGGAAGATAGCCGCATGGCTGCACATCTCCTTTTCTTGAAATAAACATAACGGAACTCCCTGCAAGACAGCCTCTCGTTACTGCCGCCATGCCATGCGTTTTAGGAGAAATAGAGATACCTTCGTCTTTAGCCCTTTTATGCATTATTCTAAAGTAATGCGGAGCGCAAGTTGCTTTTAGTTCAAGCTTATCTTTAAATTCCATTGTTTTATCGTAAAACCATGATAGTATATCTTCATATTTTTGTTTATCTAACATTTGCGTATCTGCGATTTGTACGCCGCATCCGACAGGCACAAGCATAAAAATATGAAGTGCTTTTAAATTATTTTCTAAAACAAGTTTAAGTATATCTTTAACTTCGTCTTGATTATGTTTAGCAATAGTCGTGTTAACCTGAACTTCCATACCTTCATTCTGCAAATTTTTAATTCCGTCAAAAGCTGCGTCAAATGACCCCGGTATCATTCTAAAAGAATCATGAGTCTGGGCGTTTGAGCCGTCTAAACTTATAGCCACTCTTTTTATTCCGCATTCTTTAATTCTTATTGCGGTTTCTTTGTCAATCAGAGTTCCGTTAGTAGCCAGCGCAACTCTGAGTCCTTTATTTGATGCGTAAGAAGCAATTTCAAAAATATCCTGTCTATATAGGGGTTCGCCGCCGGTTAATATTAAAATAGGGTTTGAAAAACTGCATAAATTATCTATCACGGCAAAACACTCTTCTGTTGACAGCTCATCCTTCTGCCTTTCTTCCTGAGCTTCCGCTCTGCAATGAATACACTTAAGATTGCATCTTGCCGTAAGTTCCCAAAAAACTAATCTTAATTCATTTTTTTTGCCTGCCGTACCCGCCATTGACCCTAATATTGACGCATCAGGCATTACTCCGGGCATGCCGTGAGGATGTCCTGCGCCTTTATCTTTTGTATCCGCTGTTTCCGCATTATTATTTTGATTATTATTGTTAATCATAAATTTATAATCCTGATTTATACTCCCAAAATTGACGGGTGAATTTTTAAAATCCCTCAAAGTCATTCCGCATAAGCGAAAATCCATAATAAGTTTTCTATAGTCAATTTTAGGATACTTATATTATTGTTTATTTTTTTATTTATGTTATTGTCATACACCTATATTGATATTGATTTATACTGATTTTTTTATATAATTTATAATTTGTTTGCAGCCGCTGCCTGCCATTGCGTTACATATGCTATTTACGGTATTTACAATCCTATTTCTTCGTCAGTCAGATAACATGCGGGGTCAGGAGACCACAAATCTCCGGAAGCAGCTTCCGATCTAACTCTGAAATTGCCGTTGCATACATCAAGCCATTTGCACTTTGCGCATCTTCCTTTAACATATTCTTTTTTATTTTTTAACTGTTTCATCAAAGGATTTGAAACAGTATCCGACCAAATCTCACTAAATTTTCTTTCTTTTACGTTGCCGAACGAATAATGTCTCCAGAATTGGTCTGCGTAAACTTCTCCGTCCCAGCTGACCGAACCTATTCCTACGCCGGAGCTGTTTCCTCCGTTCATTTTAAGCAGTTCCATAACGTTACCTGCCAATTCCGTCTGTCCTTCTTTTAATAATTTTAAATAAATATAAGGTCCGTCCGCATGATTATCTACAGTTAAAACTTCCTTTGCGTTGTCTTTCGAATATATTTCTTTTGTAAGCTCAAGAATAGTATCCACTGTTTGCCTTGCTTCTTCATGCGTAAGGTCTTCTTCCATAAGTTTTGTGCCTCTTCCGGCATAAACAAGGTGATAAAAACAAACTCTCGGGATATTTTCTTCTTCCAAAAGTTTAAAAATTCCGGGTATTTCCTGAGCATTTCTTTTATTTATAGTAAATCTTAAACCGACTTTAATTCCTGCTTCTTTGGCATAATTTATTCCATTTATGGCTTCGGCGAAAGCCCCTTTTTTTCCTCTGAATTTGTCATGAACTTCCGAAAGCCCGTCAAGACTTATTCCTACATAAGACAATCCAACCTGTTTAAGCTCTTGAGCAAGTTCCCTTGTAATTAAAGTTCCGTTTGTAGATATTACGGCTCTCATTCCTTTAGATTTTGCATAGAATGCAAGATCAAGAAAATGAGGGTGCATTAAAGGTTCGCCGCCTGAAAAAAGCATAACGGGGGATCCGAAAGAAGATACGTCGTCTATAAAAGCTTTTCCTTCTTCTAATGTCAATTCATTATTATATTGAAGATTTTTGGACTGCGAATAGCAATGTATGCAGTTTAAATTACAAGTTTTAGTCATATTCCATACTATAACAGGTTTTTTATCTTCTGAAAATTGCAAAAGATGAGACGGCAAGTTCTGCGACATTCGTCCATATCGTAACGCATCGGAAGCATGTACTCCGCCGCAATACAGTTTTGAAATTCCTATCATTTTATTTATTTAACCTCGCTTACTTATTTTAATTTATTAATTTTATTAAAATTTTTCACTATAAAAACTTACTATTCCTTCAACGAAAGAATTAATATTCACATCTTTAGATATTATATCAGATTTTATACCAAACCTGAAAGCATATTCGGCTGTCTTCTTTCCTATTGAAGCAAAATGAATGCCTACTGAACCATCCGAATTAGATTTAAGTATTTTATCCAATAAACCTTTCTGCGCCGCCTCAATACATTTTATAAAATTTTCAACGGTTGAATAGCTTGTAAACGTTATAAGATTTACGGGGGGATTGCCTGTATTAAAATTTTTAAATAAATTTTTTGTCTTCTCTATAGATGTCTGAGGCAAAACAGTTTCGTACACAGGAAGATTATTTAAAACAGCTCCGTTAGAAACAATGTATTCAGGCAATTCGCTATTTATTTTTAAAGCCTGCGGAAATAGAAATTTTTTTCCTTTAATATTTATTTTATTGTTTAAAAATTCTAATTCTTTTACAATTCCGCCCTGAGAAAATATTTCAGGCGACGAAGGGGAAATATCGGCTATAATACCGTATTTTTTTAATTCTGCGGATGTTGCCGAACCTACTGAAATAATTTTACAATTGTTCAATATTCTTAAATCCTTATTTTGTGAAAATATTCTTTCAAAATATCCTTCTACGGCATTTGCGCTTGTAAAAATTAAGAAATCATAATAATCAATTTCTTCTATTGACTTCAAAATTGCAGCTTCGTCAATATTTTCACTTTTTTTTATTATTTCAATCAAAGGAAGTTCTATTGTTTCTGCGCCGTATTTTTTTAAATCGGCAGACAATACGGAAGATTTTCCGGTAGAACGGGTGATTAGCGCTTTAACGCCGTTCAACGGTCTTTTCTCAAACCATTTTATCTTTTGCCTTAAGCGGACTACATCTCCTACAATCAATATTAAAGGACTTTTTAAACCTTCACTGCGCACTTCTTCTTCAATACTTTTAAGTGTTCCGACGGCAACTTTTTGATTTGCCGTTGTTCCTTCCTGAATAACGGCAGCGGGAGTATTTTCATTTTTTCCCGCATTTACCATTTCATTAATAATATTGGCAAGATTTTTATATCCCATTAAAACAACAATAGTAGAAGCTCCGGTTATTTTATCCCAGTTTATACTTGTTTCTTCTTTATGCTCTCCTTCATGCCCCGTGACTATAGCAACGGTTGAAGAATAATCTCTGTGCGTTAAAGGAATACCTGCATAGGCTGGAACGGCAAAAGAAGACGAAATGCCGGGTATAATTTCAAAGTCTATTCCTTCTTCATATAATTTTTCGGCTTCTTCCCCGCCTCTTCCGTATAAAAAGGGGTCTCCTCCTTTAAGTCTTACGACTGTTTTGTTTTCTTTTGCTTTTTGCGCCAGCAATTCGTTTATAGAATACTGGGGAAGAGTATGATTTGAAGACCGCTTGCCCGCATATATTATTTCACAGTCTTTTCGCGCATATTTTAAAAGGTCGTTGGAAATAAGACTATCATAAACTATAACATCTGCTTCACCTATAACTCTTTTTGCTTTCAAAGTTAAAAGTTCGGGGTCCCCCGGTCCTGCTCCTGTAAGATAAACTAAAGGTTTACTCATATAAAATTTTTCCTTATCTTATATTGATCGTATTCATTATTGTTATTATTGTTATTTATATTACTTTTTATTGCTATTGCTATTGCTATTGCTATTGCTATTGCTATTGCTATTGCTATTGCTATTGCTATTGCTATTGCAGTTTATGTTCCCATGCTATTATATTTTTTTGTTATTATTTTCGTTATTTTTATTTATTTTTAGATAAAATTTCCGCACCACCCTTTTCTATAATAATTTGAGCGAGTTTTTTGCCTAATTCTTTATATTCCGATTTGCTTCCTTTAATTTGTTCTTCTAAATATTGCCCGTCAATATTAGAAACAAATCCTTTAATATTTATTTCAATTTCATTATTAAGACTGCTATCGGCATCAAAATATGAATAAACGCCGACAGGCGAAGCACACCCGCAATCTAATATTTTAATAAACTGCCTCTCGGCATAAGTTGAAACAAAGGTGTTTTCATCGTTAATAAATTGCAAAATTGCGTCTAAACCTTGATTTTCTTTTGCAAATTCAATTGCTATCACTCCCTGTCCGCATTGGGGGATAAAAACAAACGGGTCAAGATAGAAATCAATCAAATGCTCAAGACCTAATCTTATCAATCCGCTTGATGAAAGTATAATTGCATCAAAAAAACCATTTTTCACTTTTTGAATTCTTGTGTCAATATTGCCTCTTAACGGCTCAAAAATTAAGTCATCTCTTAATCTCTGCATAAGAATTCTTCGTCTTAAGCTTGATGTTCCGATTATTGAATGAGGCTTAAGCAAACCGACGACATCAACAAATGAAGCCACCTTTTTTTTTGTATCTATATTATTATTTATATGATTGTTTGCAAGCTCTGAATTTAAATTTACGCGGGTTGTTTTACCGCTAAATTGGTCTATTGCGGATTCATTTTTTAATATTATACAATCTCGGGGATCATCTCTTTTCAGTACGCATCCAATCGTCAATTCATCGGGTATAACCTGAGGCACGTCTTTTAAACTGTGAACCGCGATATCTATTTCGCCTGCAAGCAAAGCTTCTTCAATTTCTTTTACAAATAAACCTTTACCGCCGAAAGAGCTCAGAGAAGCATGCATAATTTTATCGCCGGATGTTTTAATAGTGATAATTTCTACATCAGCGTCTATATTTTGTTCTTTAAAAACATTTAAAAGTTTGTCTTTAACGGTATTTGCCTGATAAAGTGCGAGTTTACTGCCGCGCGTGCCCAATTTTACGATATACTTACTATTATTTAATTGCATAATTTTATTATTGTACTTTATTATTGTTTTGTTATTTCATTTAACTTTTTTATTATTTAATTGAATAATTTTATTATTATAATAATCATGTTTTTCGTTGTTATTGGTACTGTCGCTGCCGTCATTACTATAATCTCCGCAGTTCAATATTTCTTTTTTAGTTTCTTTGTTTTCCTTATATACGCTGCCGATATTTAAATCTAAATCAAAAAGTATTTTGACTGCCTCCATGAGATTTAAACCGTTGAAATCAATCTCCGATCTTTTAATTTTAGTAATAGGCTCGTGAAGAATTTTATTTGTAATAGAATTTGCTATTGCTTCTATATTTTCATCTTTATTGTTAATATATTTGCGCAATTCGGTAAAAAGAATATCATTGACTTTGCTTCTTAGATTTACAATTATCGGGACGGCGTTCAGAGAATTTTTCCAGTCCATGAAGTCTTTTGCTTCTTCTTCTGTTATCTTTTCCGCAAAATCTGCCTCCTGTTGTCTTACATCAATATTATTTTCAATAATTTTGCCGATATCGTCAATATCAAAAAGATATACATTGGAAATTTTATTTATTTCAGGGTCAATATTGCGCGGAACCGATATATCTATTAAAAAAATAGGTTTTTGTTTTCGCATTTTAATAATAGGCTGAATATCTTCGTACTTTATGACATACGTTTCAGCGCCGGTAGAACATAATACTATATCGGCTACCGTTAATATTTTATAATATTCGTTAAAGTCAATAATTGTTTTAGAATCATATCCGTCAAGTTCTTCCGCAAGTTTAACGGCTTTTTCTTTTGTCCTGTTTGTAATAAATATTTCGCTAACTCCTTGTTTTATGAAATGTTTAGCTGCAATTTTACCCATCTCTCCCGTTCCAAGCAGTAAAACCTTTTTATTGCTTATATCGTTAAATATTTTTTTGGCAAGTTCTACTGCCGCATAACTTATTGAAACAGGCGCAGCTGCTATTTTTGTCTCTGTCCTTACCCTTTTAGCGCAGTAAAAAGCTTTATGAAAAAGCTTATTTAAAATTAAGCCTGTATTTTTAAATTCGCAGGCTTCGTTATATGACTCTTTTATCTGGCCTAAAATTTGCGGTTCGCCTATTATCATGGAATCTAAACTTGATGTAACGATAAAAAAATGCCTTACTGCTTCAAAATTTTTATATATATAAAACATACTCTGTAATTCTTCATTTTCAAAATTATTACCGAATAAATACCTAAGTATAATATTTTTTATAATTAAGGCATAATCCGTATTTTTATTACCGTTGTTAGGACTACCCGATACTGCAAATATAAATTCAGCTCTATTGCATGTAGAAATTATCGCCGATTCTTGAATTAGCTGTTTTCCTGTTTCTTCATTAAACAATTGTTTAATATCAAAAATAAATTTACTCCTTAATTCTTTTGTAAGAATTTTCTTAGACACTTCTTCTCTGTGAAATATGTCTGACGATTTATGGTTTAAACCTGTAATAATAATTTCCATTTTAATTTATTATAAGATACTATTATAAATAATGTTATATTTATTTAAATAATTTTATATGTTTAGAATTTTTTAGTTTTTTTATTTTTATTATGCTTTTAATTTATTAATTTATATAAATATTTAATGAACTATTTTTTTTATTTTAATTTGCAGTCTATTTAAAACCATGAAACTCCGGGAACAGATAAAAAGAAAAACCTACTGCTAATAAAATCATAATAAAGCCTGCTATGCTTAGCAAAGCTGCTTTATTGCCTCTTAAACCTTTTGCAACGCGTTCATGCAATAAAAATGCGTATATAAGCCATGTAATAAATGAAATAATTTCAATAGGTTTAACGAACGACATAGATTGAAATAAAGCGCTTGAAAGATATATGCCTATAACAATGCCCGCGGTTAAGGCGGGAAATCCCAATTTTAAACACTGATAATTCATATTATCCAATAATTCTAAGTTATATCCATTCCCTAAATTAAAATAATTAAAATTTTTGCGAATATTAAATAATCTGGCTTTAGTATTGCTGCTTTTATTATTGCTATTATTGACGATTTTTAAGTTTTTTTTAAGTTTTAGCTTTCTTTCCTGAAATATATATATTAAAGATAAAATAAATGCAAGCGTGAACAGTGAATCGCCGGCTAATATAAGAACAATATGCGCTATTAAAAGCCATGAATCTACTCTTAATATAGCGGTAATATCTGCGGAAGGAGCAAAATATGATATTAGTAATCCTGCAATGACTAAAGGAGTCGCATAAATAACAATATATTTTGCTTTATATAAAAGTTCAAAAAGAATAATGATAAGCATCAGTATCCATGAATTAAGAAAAATCATCAGGTCAATCGGTATAATCATAGTAAAATGATATTTATCTAAACCTATAAAAACAATTGCGCTCTGGATAATAAAAGCCGAATATATAAAAAAAATAAAAGATTTATACGGATTATCTTTTTTGAAATAAAGAACCGCATAAGATAAAACGTATAATGTAAGCGGAATAAAATAATAATTTTTAAAAATCATTAACGGACTTCCTCAAGAAAATTGCTTAAAAATAAACTGATATCATTATATTTTTTTTCCTTCACTAATTCAAAAAGTTCTGAGGAAAGAAGTTTGTCAAATATTTCTTGATTTTTTTTTTGCGGTAAATTCTTCTTTTTTACTTCTTTTCTTACTAAACCTAAAATTTTTACAAAAACAGTATATTCTTCTCCGTATATTTTTTCTAAACCTTCCCTTATCTTTCTTGCAAACAAAGGGCTGAATCCTCCGGTAAATATTGCAATGTCAAATTCTCCTCTTGATACTAAGGCAGGAAGCGTAAACGTGCATAAATCCGGTTTGTCAGCCACATTTATTAAAATATTTTTTTGAATGCATCTTTTATATAGCTCTTCTTCCGTCTTTGTATTTTCATCGGTAGGCGAAATAGCACAAAAAACTGCAAAAAAACCTTCTTCGTCACCAATTTCATATATTCTTTTAACCCATTTAATTTTTGATTTTTTTGCTATGGTGTCAATATCACCTATGATTTCAGGAGAAATAACGGTAATTTCAGCACCTTTTTCAATAAGCCGCTCTATTTTTCTTGATGCGACATTACCTCCTCCGACGACAAGCACTTTTTTATCAAAAATATTTAAACCAATCGGATAATATTTCATAAAATAATTGTAATATGTTTTTTATTAATACATTAATACATTAATGTATTGTAGATTTATTATAATATTTCAAATTTGCCGTTAGGATTGTCAAATATATCGCAATTTAAGGAATATTAGATTCCTGCTTCCTTCGGAATAACTGCATATAACTGGCAAACTTTTAAAATCCCTCAATGTCATTACCGCGTATGCGGGGATCCGGAATAAAATTTTCTATAGGCAATTTTGAGTATATCTATGCCGCTTTTTTTAATATCTATTCTATACTATTCTTATAATTAATATTTATTTAATTTATTTATACTTTATTGCATTCAGCTTTAATCCTATTCACTGAAAATTTCCGCCGAAAATATATAAATATCCGCATTTTCTTTATAGGCATCATTAGGCAGTCCTGCTTTTTGAGATACTGCTTCCAAAAATTGTGTTTTATTCATATGATATTCGGTTGCCACTTGAGGCAGTAAAACACCATGATATGGTCCTTTCATTATATACAAGCCATGTTTTCCTATTGTAATTTCATCAAAACTGCTAATTTTTTCTAAAGGACTTAAAACCGATATTTCTATACTAATATTATTAATTTCCAAAGAATCAAGGGGTCTGAATCTTGGGTCGTTAAATGCCGCTTCGTATGCCATTTTATATATATTAGTATAAATAGGTACATTTGAAACAAAGTTTCCTATGCATCCTCTTAATTGTTCACCGTTTGTCTTTAAAGTTACAAACACGCCCGCTTTTTTCTTTAAGTTATCAGTCAAAGAGACTGCGAGCTCCTCGGAATTTAAATAATTATCTTTTTTTCCGCTCAAAGAATCTTCAATAGATTTTCTGGCAATTTTTATTAACAGTTTTTTCTCATTCTCAGTTAAATTGTATTCCATTTATATTCGCCTTTTTTATTAAATTATTAAATTATTAAATTATTAATATTATTAATAATAATAAATTTATATTACACAATATTATACGAATATTCTATATCAGCAGCTTTTTGGAGCATTGCCCAAACACTGCAGTATTTATCTTTTGAAAGCGAAATTGCTCTTTTAATTGCATCTTCGTCTATATTAACCCCTTTAAAATTATATATAATGTTAATTTTGGTAAAAACCATGGGGTGTGATGACGCTCTCTGTCCTTTGACAATTACATCATAAGATTCAATTATCTGTTTTTTTTTGCTTAGAATTGAAATAATATCCATAGAACTGCACCCTGCTAAGCCGATAAGAAGCAGCTCTGTAGGTTTTATGCCTTCATCGTTTCCGCCTACTTCTTTTGATGTGTCTAAAATGATTTTATAATCAGGATTAGATGAAGAGTATCCCTCAAATCGTAAATTTTTTATATGATTAAGTTTGATTTCCATTGTATTTGGCATAATAACTTACCTCTGTTTATTAATTAAATTTTTTTTATTTTTTATATTTATATATTTTGTTTGTATAAAATTTCATAAATAAACATAAATAAAATTGATAAAAAAATTATTATTTGTTTAAAATTTTTTCATTAATCAAATTCATTTTTTATATCTCTTTGAATAAGCATTTTTATAGCATCTTGCAGCTTTAAACCTTCATAAAGCACTAAATAGACAATTTCGGTTATAGGCATATAAATATTTTTTTGTTTTGCCAATATATGTACCGATTTAGTAGTCGTAACACCTTCGGCAATCATTTTCATACCGTTTACTATTGAATCAAGGCTCATTCCCTGTGCAATCTTTAATCCTACCGTCTTATTTCTGCTTAAATCGGATGTAGAAGTTAAAATTAAATCTCCTATCCCTGATAAACCGGCAAAAGTTTGCCTGTCGGCGCCCATAGCTTCACCGAACCTGGTAATCTCCGCAATGCCGCGGGTTATTAGAGCAGCTCTGGCATTATAGCCTAATTTTAACCCGTCCGATATACCCGACGCAATAGCTATAATATTTTTAAGCGCTCCGCCGAGTTCTAAACCTATTACATCATTTAAAGTATATATACGGAAATTTTGATTATTTTTAAAAAATTCTTTAACGCCTGCTAGTACGAAATTATTAAAAGAAGCTATGCAAACAGCCGTAGGAAGACCGACTGCTACCTCTGCCGCAAAACTTGGTCCGCTTAACATAGCATATCTTTCAAGCATTCGCTTTCCGAAAACATCCGAAAATACTTTATGCGACAGCTCTAAAGTATCAAGCCCGACTCCTTTTGCAGTATTAATAAAAATATAATCGTTAAAATTAAATTGAGCATCATATCGTTTAATTTCTTCAAGAATACTTTTTAAAGCTATTGACGGAACAACTAAAAATATTATATTTGCATTTTTAAAAACAGGTTCAAAGCTGTCTTCAATAATAATATTTTCTTTTAAAACTATTCCAGGCAGATAATCATGGTTTTGCCTGCATTGTTTTAATTTTTTGGCGAACTCGGTATTCCTGCATTTTAGATAAACTTTATCCGTATATTTGGAAAAATTCACCGCCAATGCAGTCCCGAAACTCCCCGCACCTATAATTCCAGGCACAAAATCTGCATTATTATTCTTTTCCATAAAGCATATTTAGAATTAATTATATAAAATAAAAGGATTAAAGTTAATATATTAAATATTAATCTGTGATTTCTTCTTCTCCTTCGTTGGATGCCAATACCGCAATAGCGTTAGAAACTTTTTCTCCTTCGCTGAGTCCGATGAGCCTTACACCCATTGTATTCCTTCCTATGCTGCGAAGATTGGACGCTTTAATTCTTATAATTCTTCCCGAAGAAGTTATTAAAATTATATCATTATTTTCTTTTACTTTTAAAACAGCTACGACATTGCCGTTTCTGTTTCCTGTTTTAATAGCTATCAGACCGCTTCCGCCTCTTTTTTGCTTGCGGAACTCCGTCATAGTCGTTTTTTTGCCGTATCCGTTTTCTGTAATGCCAACAAGAAAATCATCTTTTGAAGTCAAAATGTCCATAGAAACTACTTCGTCGCCTTTTAGAAGTTTTATTCCTCTTACGCCCATCGCGCCTCTTGCGAGAAGTCTATAATCGTTAATATCGGAACAGATTGATTTTCCAAATTTTGTCGCTATTGTTATTAATGTGTCATTTAAGGAGTTATCAACAATCTTAACGTTTATGACTTCATCTCCTTCCCTCAGTTTTACGGCTATCAATCCGCCTTTTCTTACATTTGCAAAATTAATTAAGGACGTTTTTATGATTTGTCCTTTTTTTGTTGCAACAACTAAGGAATAACCTTCATTAAAGTTTTCGGCCGGCACAAAAAATGATATTTTTTCATTTTCTCTTAAATTAAGAAGATTCACTATAGGTTTGCCTTTTGACTGTTTTTGCGTTTCCGGAATATTATAAACTTTAAGTTTATATGCTATACCTAAGTTAGTTAAAAATAATATACTGTCATGAGCCATCGCGCAAAAAGAATCCGTCACAAAATCATCTTCTTTCGATTTTATGCCTATATGTCCGCGTCCTCCTCTGTGCTGAGATTGAAAAGAATCAAGTTTGGTTCTTTTTATGTAGCCGCTTCCCGTCATCATAACAATCATTTCGTCATTAGGAATAAAATCTATTTCATTTACTTCCGTTTCTTCAACAACTATTTCGGTTTTTCTTGCATCTCCAAATTTTTCTTTTATAAAAATAAGCTCGTCTTTTATAATTTTTGCAATAAGGCTCTCATTAGCTAATATTTCTTTTAATTTATTAACTTTATTTAATATTTCTTCATATTCTTTTATAAGCTGTTCTCTTTCTAGATTGGTTATTTTTTCAAGTTTCATATCAAGAATAGCCTGGGCTTGAATTTCCGAAAAGATGTATTTTTTAATAAGAGCAGCTTTGGCTTCTTTCGGAGAAGCGGACATTTTAATTAATTCAATAACTTCGTCTATATTTTGAGCCGCTATTCTTAGAGCTTCCAATATATGAAGTCTTGCCTGCGCCTTTTTTAATTCAAATAATGTTCTTTTGACTACCACCTCTTTTCTAAAATCAATAAAATATGAAAGCACTGATTTTAAATTAAGCACTTTCGGCTGATTGTTTACTATCGCAAGCATAATTACCCCGAATGTTTCTTCTAGCTGCGTATGCGAAAAAAGTTTATTCATCAAAATAGTTTCGTTCGCATCTCTTTTAAGTTCAATTACGACTCTAAGCCCTTCTCTGTCCGATTCATCGCGAAGATCGGATATCCCTTCTATTTTCTTTTCTCTGACAAGTTCGGCAATTTTTTCAAGTATTTTGGCTTTATTAACCATATATGGAACTTCGGTTATAATTATTTTATCTTTTTCGGTATGATATTTAGCTCTTACTTTAACAATACCCCTTCCAGTATTAAAATAGTTTATTATGCCGGAATAGCCGTAAACTATGCCGCCAGTTGGAAAATCAGGTCCTTTCATAAATTCCATAAGATCATTTATTAAACAATCAGGGTTATCCATAAAATAAAGCAAAGCGTCAATAGTTTCGCTTAAATTATGGGGCGGTATATTTGAAGCCATGCCTACCGCAATTCCCGAAGATCCGTTAATAAGCAGATTAGGGAATTTAGCGGGCAACACTGTGGGTTCTTTTAATGAACCGTCATAGTTTGGAATAAAATCAACCGTTTCATTGTCTATATCGTCAAGCATAAAAGAAGAAAGTCTAGTCATTCTAATTTCGGTATATCGCATTGCGGCAGGAGGATCTCCGTCTATAGAACCAAAATTGCCCTGTCCGTCAACTAACGGATATCTTAATGAAATATCCTGCGCCATTCTGACGATAGAGTCATAAACTGCCGAGTCTCCGTGCGGATGATATTTACCTATAACATCTCCGACTATTCTTGCGGATTTTTTGTACGGTTTATTGTAGTCATTGCCTATTTCATTCATAGCAAATAAAATTCTCCTATGAACAGGCTTTAATCCGTCTTTAATTTCAGGCAGCGCTCTTCCTATAATAACGCTCATAGCATAATCAAGATAAGACTGCCTCATTTCGTCTTCTATGTTAATATTGATAATATTTTTCTGCTCCATCTACAGCTTTAACCTCCGATTGATTTATAATAATATATAATTTTAATATATGTATATACTATGTAATATAATATATTTATTTTTAAAAATTATCCTCCTATTTTATTCATATAAGTATTATCTTCTATAATGTTAATATGTCCGCTGCAATTATTTGCGCCTCTTTTATTATTAAATAAATGGGTTTGACGTTTTTTTTGCAGCAAATTTAACAAATAATTGTAAATATCTTCATTATTTACACTGTTATTTAAAATTTTTTTAATGTCATATTCTTCATCGTAAAAAAGGCAAAGCCGCAATTTGCCGGACGCGGTTAATCTAAGTCTATTGCAATCATTGCAGAAATGCTCGGATAACGGGCTTATAAAACCTATTACAGCCTTATTATTTTTATTATTTGAAAAATAATATTCTTTACTTACGGAAGAATCGCTAATCTTATTAGATTCAAAATCTTTATATTCCGCCTTAATTTTTTCCGTGAGTTCTTTAGTCGTAATCGTCCGGCTTATATTTTGCCCTATAGGCATATATTCAATAAATCTTAAATTAAGTTCGTTTTCTATCGCAAAACTTATAAAATTCATCAGTTCATTGTCGTTAGTGCCGCGTATAAGCACGGTGTTTATTTTAATAGGATGAAAACCTGCAGCCTTTGCAGCGCTTATGCCTTTAAGCACGGCATCAAGATTGCCGCCGCGGGTTATCTTGCTGAAAGTTTCATTATTTAATGAGTCTAGACTTATGTTTATTCTTTTAAGACCTGCATTATATAAATCTTGCGCATACTTATCAAGCAATATGCCGTTAGTCGTCATAGATATATCTTTTATGCCGCTAATGCTGCTCAAATTTTTAATAAAATTGATCATTCCTTTTCTGACAAGAGGTTCTCCGCCGGTTATTCTTATTTTATTAACGCCATGACTTGCCAGTATATTGACAAATTTTAAAATTTCTTCATAGGACAGCATTTCGTTATGTTCAATCAGTTTCACTCCATCTTCCGGCATGCAGTATACGCATCTTAAGTTGCACCTGTCGGTCAGCGAAATTCTTAAATAAGTAATTTGTCTGCCAAACCCGTCAATCAAAAAATTATCTGGCAGGCTATTTTCAGTTTTGCTATTAATTTTTTTATTATTAATAATATCCAATTTGTTTTATTTATCTATATTTAATTTAATTATTTAATTTATTATTGTTTTATTTATTTATATTTATTATCTTTCAAACTTAGCAGAAATTCTTAATTATTAAGGCATCTCGAAAAAAGACTGGGGATTTAATATTTTTTTTACTTTTGTCGTTGATTTCGGTTCTGTCCCTGCAATATAAGGCATTAAAACAGGGTCTTGATAGCTTGAATCAGCAAGCAATCCCGTATGCGGATTTATTTCGGCAAAAACAATCCCTGAAGGTATCTTAAACGGTTTAGGCGGAAAAATCATTAAAGCTTTTGACATATAAGCATTCCATATAGGCGCTGCTGTTATGGCTCCAACCATAAATCTTCCCATAGAATGAAAATCATCCAAGCCCGTCCATACGCCTGTAACCAAAGAAGAAGTATATCCGACAAACACTCCGTCTCTATACTGGCTGGAAGAGCCTGTTTTCCCCGCTACGTAAGGAGTGATATTTCTTATTTTTGATATTGTAACGCCTGTTCCGTTTGTAATTACGCGTTCAAGCATGTTTGTCAGAACAAAAGCGACTTTAGGAGATAAAACTTGTTTACATTCAGGTTTCTTATAATATAAAATTTTGCCTTGAGGGGTTAATATTTTTATTATAAAAATAGGTTTACATTCAACGCCGCTATTTGCAAATGCTGTATATCCGTCAACCAAATCAATAAGTCTTACGCTTGATGAGCCTAATGCCATGGTGAGATTATGCACAAGATGATGAAAACCCATCTTTGAGGCTAAAGCCGTAACTTTATTGATACCGACTTTATCTAAAAGTTTCACTGCTATTACATCTATGGAATGTGCAAGTCCTATCAAAAGAGTCGTGGGTCCTGTAAATCTTCTTGAAAAGTTATGGGGCTTGTAATATTTTCCCGGAACGCCCGTGGGATAAATTACCGGCGTGTTATTTATAATTGAAGAAGGGGTATACCCCTGCGTTAAAGCTTCCGCATAAACAAAAGGTTTAAATGCCGAACCCGTTTGTCGTTTAGAATAAAGAGCTCTATTAAATTCGGTATCTTTATAGCTATAGCCTCCGACCATTGCCTTAACATAGCCGTTATGGGGGTCTATTGATACTAAAGCCCCTTCTATCACATCTTTTTCTTCGAGAGAAAATACAGGAATATGATGTTTATTAAAACCGTCAAACTTTACAAGAATCTCGTATCCCGGTTTTAATGCCTGTCTTACATTGCTGATTGTTCTATAAGCAAAATAAACATAGCGTTGAAATTTAGATGCCCATCTCATATTGTTTACAGGTATAATACCCCGGTATTTTCCGACAGACACATAGGCGGTTTGTCCATTTTTTGACGTCCCTGTAACAAATCCTTTATATTTATAGCCTGTATAAAGACCTTTTATATTATTTTTTTCTCTTTTTAATGCCCGTTCCATTTGAGAATATGAAAGAACTTTTAACGGACCTGTATAGCCGTATTCATGCGATAATACCGTTAAATGGGTTTTAACCGCTTTATCGGCATACTCCTGAGCTCTGGCGCTTAAAGCTGAATAAATTTTTAATCCGCCTTCTTTGTAAATCCGCTTGCCGTATTTAGCAATTATTAATTGCTTTATTAAAGCGACGTAATAAGGCGCAACTCCGTTATACTTAAAATAATCGTTTAATACAATCGGCGTATTATAGGCTTGGATAGCCTGATGTTTAGTGATAAAACCGTTTTTATACATCTGGTTCAAAACATATTTTTGACGTCTTTTAGCATCTTTAAAATGAACAAAAGGATCTAAAAAGGAAGGCGCCTGCGGCAATCCGCCTAATATAGCCGCTTCGGCTAAATTAAGCTTCCAAACAGGTTTACCAAAATAGCTCAGGGATGCAGCTTCTACCCCATAAGAACCGTTACCTAAATAAATCTGATTTAAATATACGTCTAAAATATCGTTTTTTGATAAATGATCCGCTACGCGATAGGCAAGTATAGCTTCTCTTAATTTCCATATATAAGTCCTTTGATAAGGAACAAGAATAGTCTTCGCAACCTGTTGAGTAATGGTGGAACCGCCTTCCACGATATGTCCCGACATTAAATTTACGACAAAAGCTCTTAAGATTGCTTTAAAATCTAAAGGTCCTTGATTGTAAAAATTTTTATCTTCCGCAGCCAAAAAAGCCTCTCTTACCTGAACGGGTATATCCGAAAAAGGCACCACTTCTCTGTTGACAGGACCTATATATCCTGCTAATTTCCCTGTTGCCGAATATACATAGTTAACCTGCTGCGGACGATAATCTTTTAAAGATGTGATATTGGGGACTGTTGAAGCAAGCAAAAAATATAATATAGCCACTATGGCAATAGGCGCTATTATAATTATAGATACCGTAATTAAAATTATTTTAAGTAAACTTTTCTTTTTTCTTTTTTTTTTGTTTTCAGTTTCTTTTTTTGTATTATTTCTATTTCCGTTATTCATAATTAAAATTTCCTGCTAAATAATATATGTTGTCGTTTAAATTATCTATCATTTATGCCTTAATAAATAAATATATCTCGTATTTTTCTATGTATCTTTGAAATACTTGAAATACTATGAAATAAGATAAAACATATAATCGGTAATTAAATTAAATAGATTTAAAATTAATTAAAAGGGCTCTTTAGTATATATATTTTATTATTCTTCAATTGAAAAAGATAAAGCCCCTTTATAAAATCTCTGCCGCGAATATGGCTAATACCGCATACTCCTTTAAAAGATTTAAATTTTAATAAACTGCGGTATAATAATTGTCTGTTATTATTAATGCCGCCGTTAGCCTGTATGCTATTTTTTATGCTTTCATGAGCATTACTGCCGCCGTGCATCATAATCGACTTTATTACGATATTGCCCATATCATATCCTTCAGCCGACAATATGTTGGGTTTTTCATTATAATAATTCTTATAATATTTTACGAAATTTTTAACGAACTTATTCCTGCTGTCAGGGAAAAATCCGCCTGGGTAAACTATCCCATGCATATAAAAACTATATTTATTTAAAAACTTTTTATTATCTATCTGACTTAACCCAAAAAGTTTTATACCCGTAATATTGTAATAAGCAAGCTGAGTTAATATTAATTTTAATTTTCCGGTAGACCCGATTAAAAAAAGACCTTCAAAAGGGATATACGGTTTTGCTTTTGTAATACCATGCATGAGATCATAAGGAGTAACCCCTAATTGATTTTCCTCTGCTTTTGTCATATGCCCATGCCCCATATCTTGAAACCTTACGAGTAAATTAAAATTATAAAAAAAATCAACCGTATGCCTTTCGTAAGCAGTTTCGTCAACAATATTTATCCCTAATTTACTTCCCATAGCGTTTATATATTGAATTGTTTTTTGACCGTATGCATTATCCGGATAAATAACCGATATTTTATCTATTCCTTTAGTTTCGGCATATTGTAAGTCTGCAGAAACTTCATTTTTTACCGTCATTCCGTAATGAAATAAATACGGAGATTTATACTTTGAAAAATTTAAAGGGGCGGGAGTAAAAACAGGAATTTTATATATTGATGAATATTTTGAAAAATAAGCAATCTGATTAACAAATAAAGGACCGATAATTGCGCTGATATTTTTTTTATCAATGCTTTTAAATAAATTTTTAATGAAACCTCTGCCGGCATTAAAAGGAAGACTTACGACAATAAATTTTATATTCGCTTTTTTATTTTTTTGTATAGAAAAAAGAATTCCGTCTAAAAATTGTTTTCCGAAATATTTATACCGCCCGTTTGTAGGAACAATAACAGCAATATTAACCGAATTATTTTTAATTTCCGGTTTTTTATTTTTATTATCTGCGTTTTTTATGCCTGTATTATTTGATAGACTTGCGCCATAGCCGTAGCATCCGCTAAAATTATTGAAACCTGAAATCAAGATTAAAAAACTGCTTACGGCTATAATAATAACTAAAAACAAAATGTTTTTATAATTATAATTGTCATAAATATCAAAAAAGCCGTATTTTAAATTACGATTAAAATCTTTCATTAAAAATTAATTATCGTTATAATATTATAAAAATTAAATATTAATATTGTAATATTTATTATATAGCTAAATAATTCTAAGAAATAATACATAAAATAAATCTTATAATTATTTAATAACTGCTATCTGTCGTTAAGAAATAACCTATTGTTTATTCTTATTATATTATCATATAATAAAAAATATTTAAAGCAATATGAAAAATCAATCAGTTCAAACAGGCGAAAATATTTATTTAGGTAATGATTTAATCAAACTGCTGTATTTTTATCACAGGATTTTCTTGCAATTTAAAAACATAAAGCAAAGCGCTGTGAAAAAAATATTTAGAAAAATTATTAAATTATACATAACCGATAATAATAGCAATAATAATTGCAATTATTATAGCGATATTGCGGAAATTTTGGAAAATATAGCATTAGAAACATATAAAGTTGATAAGAATATTTTTGACAAATCTAAAAAAATTGCGGAAAACGAAAGTAATATCTTAGACAAATTCAATATTATACCTTTTTTGAATATTTATAACGATAGTCTGCCCAGTTTTCTTTATTATAATAATATTAATAAAAAAGAAGCCTTCGAAAAAGCCGCTGCTTTAGCCTGTAATATAAATCATATAAGTAAAAAAATAAATAATATATACTCGAACAATGAATATTTTGATGGATATAATATGGGCAGCAATATAACAAATAACGATATAAATAACAATAATAAATTTATATTTATTACATCTTCAAGATATAAAGATGCCGGCATATTCAGATTAAATGACTATTTAAGTAACTGCTTGAGCGGGTATTCAATCAGCTGCAGCTTTAATAAATTTAACGAAAGTATAAATACTTCATATTTTATAGGGACGGCAAGCGAATCAGAAAATAATTTGATAAAAAATTATGATAAAGTTTTCAAAGATAAAAATAAAATTATATTAGCGCCTCATTATCCTATGATTCATTTTTTAAAAAATTACTCCCAATACTCAGATTTTTCAGCTATTTCGGCAACAGATCCTTTTGAAACAAATTTTAAATATTGTTATATTTACAGGAACAATCTAATATTAAATATCTCATCGGAAATGATTGTGCTGTATTTATCAAAAAAAAGTTCATTAAATAATCTAATTAAAAAATTTGAAAATTTAAATAAAAATGTTAATATCATAGAAAAGTTTATTGAAAAAAATCAAATTGCCGACGACAATAATAATGCAGATACAATAAATATAAAAGATGACGATGTAATAAATACCATCGATCCCGATATATATATAATAGACAAAAATGAAAATATAAATAAATTACAGTATATTGAAAAAGCAATATTAAGTTTTTTAGCTTATAATTATAAAAAAAACAACAATATCAATATAACTGCCGACGATATAATTAATAATCTAATAAAAATTGTTCAAAAAATAAATAAAAATGATACGAATCAAATTAAAAAAATTATTCTTCAATCAATCTCTTTAATGGAAATTAAAGGGCTAATAAAAAGGGAAATTTCAGGGGTAATAAAAAAAATATGAAAAATTTAGTTATAGTAGAATCTCCGTCAAAAGCTAATACGATAAATAAATATCTCGGTAAAGACTATTCGGTAAAAGCTACGATGGGACATATAAAAGATTTGCCGAAAAGCAAAATAGGCGTTGATGTTAAACATGGATTTGAACCGTTTTACGAAATTATAAAAGGCAAAGAAAAAGTTACCGAAGAAATAAAAAAATATGCTAAAACCGCCGATACCGTTTTTCTGGCGGCAGACCCCGATAGAGAAGGGGAAGCAATAGCATGGAACGTAAAAGAAATTATAGATACTATAAAAGGCAAAAAGCCTGAAGTAAAAAGAGTTCTTTTTAATGAGATAACAAAAGATGCTATTCAAGAAGCCATTAAAAACCCGATAGACCTTAATAAATATATGTTCGAATCGCAAAAAACAAGAAGAATATTAGACAGATTAGTCGGTTATAATTTAAGTCCTTTTTTATGGAAAAAAGTCGGGAGAGGACTTTCTGCAGGAAGAGTTCAATCTGTTACATTATATTTAATAGTAGAAAGAGAAAAAGAAATTAATAATTTTGTAAAAGAAGAATATTGGACGCTGTCAGCCGATTTTTTAATTAAAAACAATTCAGGAGATTCATTCACTATTACTTCGGAACTTGCGAAAATAAACAGGAAAGATCCTGTAATAAAAAATGCCTCCGAAGCTGAAAACATTAAAACTTCATTATTAAATATAGCAGAATATAAAATTTATAATATCGGCAAAAAATCCGTTAAAAGAAATGCTCCGCCTCCTTTAATTACAAGCACATTACAACAAGAAGCTTTTAAAACAATCAGATTCTCAGTTAAAAAAACAATGAGCACCGCCCAAAAACTTTATGAAGGAATTGATTTAGGCAAGGTAGAGAATGCCGGCAGCGGTCCATTAGGTCTTACCGGTCTTATAACTTATATGAGAACGGATTCCATCAGAATATCCGATGTTGCCTCTAAAGCTGCAAAAGATTTTATTACTAAAGAATTCGGGGAAGATTTTGCCAAAAGCGGCACTGCAATTGTTTCAAAAAAACAAAAAACAAAAAAAATTCAAGATGCCCACGAAGCAATAAGACCATCAAATGTTTTTTTGACGCCCGAAAAGATAAAAAATTATTTATCTACGGATGAATACAGACTTTATAATTTAATATGGACATTTTTTGTTGCCTCACAAATGTCTCAAAGTATTTTTGACCAGTATAATATAACAATAAGCGGCAATGAGGGCATCGTCAAAAATAACATAGCCGAAAACACCGGCAAAACCGATAGCATTAAAAAAAATAAAAATAAAAAGGGAAATAAAACGGACGCAGATAATAATACAGAAAATATTGAAGAAAATGAGTATTTATTTAAAACTACCGAAAGCATTCTTAAATTTGAAGGATACTTAAAAGCTCTTAATAAATTATATGAACATCCAAAAGAAAAATCGGAACAGGATATTAATAGCAATTTAAATTTAAATGCAGACAATAGCGAAAAAAATGTTAATGAAAGCAAAAATAAAGAAGATAATAAAAAAAATAAAGGATTGAACTCCAAATATATTTTAAAAATATTTGAAGTTTTAAAAGAAAATGACCCTGCTTTTATTCAAGATTTAGATCTTACGCAGCATTTTACTATGCCGCCTCCGAGATACACTGAGGCTACTCTTGTTAAAGCATTAGATGAAAACGGCGTCGGCAGACCGTCTACTTATCAGACAATTATATCAAACATTAAAAATAAAGATTACGTTGAAATGGAAACGGAAACAAGCTCTATAGCCAGATTTAAACCTACTGAACTTGGAATTGCGGTATCCGATATTTTAAAAGAAGGATTTCCCGATATTTTAGATATTAAATTTACGGCAAATATGGAAAATAAACTTGATGAAATAGAAAAAGGGACTTTAGATAAAAATACATTGCTTGGAGAATTTTACGATAAGCTTGTTGAAAGATTAGAAAGTGCAGGAAAAAATATTAAAGATATAAAAGGTACGTCTACACCTACCGATATAATTTGCGATAAATGCGGAAAACCTATGGTGATAAAATTCGGCAGATTCGGAAAATTTCTTGCCTGCAGCGGATATCCCGAATGTAAAAATACCAGAGAGCTTTCTTCAATTTCTGAAAATAATACGGCTAACTCCGGCGATGCGGTAAATCCGGAGCAGCAAATAGTCGAATCTACTATAATTTGCGATAAATGCGGAAAACCTATGGTGCTTAAATCAGGCAGATTTGGAAAATTTCTTGCCTGCAGCGGATATCCTGAATGTAAAAATACAAAACCTATACCCCTGAAATCTAATATACCGTGCCCAAATGAATGCGGAGGCTATCTTGTTATAAAAAAAACAAAAAAGGGGAGAAAATTTTACGGTTGTTCAAATTATCCAAAATGCGATTATATAACATGGACATTACCAAAATCTGAATAATTATAATTTATAATATGCTCATTTTTATTTATGATGAAATACAATATAAAATATTAGTCTTATAATAAAACAATAAAATATTTAATTACTATTTGGAGGTTTACAATGTTTAGCCGGCTGAGGGACATTTCTATTAAAACTAAAATCATCGTTCCTCTTATCGTATTAATTTTAATTCCTATTATTTTAATTTCTTACATTTCATTTAATCTTCAAAAACAGCTCACAATTTCTTTAACTAAACATGATGCCGAAGTCACGGCTAAAACTGCTCTTTCTACTCTTAATACTATGATGCTCACCAAAACAATTCAACATACATCATATAGAAAAACATTAATAAAAATATACAAAAGGATAAAAGGAATAAAAGGTTTCCAAGTTATAAGGGGGAATCTTGTGAATGAACAATTTGGAGCTGGACTTAATGAGGAAAAGCCTGATTCTAATTTTGACAGAGCAATTCTTTCTTCAGGCGTTCCTATCACTAAAGAAATATATAAAAATGACCGTCCGACATATTTAATGGTCGGTATTCCTTTTGTAGCAAAAACTGATTCCAGAGGGATTAATTGTCTTGCTTGTCACACAAATGCGGTTAGCGGCAATGTTTTAGGCGGAATAAAAATAATTTATTCTTTAAAAACATTAAATACTGCCCAATCATATTTTATTAAATATTCAATAATCATAGCTTTAATTTCTATTATATTAATTATTATAATTCTTTATCTAATAATAAAAAGCGCTATTATTAATCCTATTTTAAAATTATCAAAAGCTGCCGATAATATATCTAAAGGAAATTTTAATGAAGAAATCCCTTTTACTAGAAATGATGAAATCGGAAAATTATCCGACTCATTTAGCAGAATGAAGATAAGTTTAAAAAAAGCTATAGAAATACTTAAAGGAAAGCAGCAATAATCACAAATACAAATGTAAAAATATATAAATTATATTAAATGATATTTTTTTAAAAGAGGGATTAAATTTTCTATGCATAATCCCTCAACATTTTTGTAAGACCCAGAATATGATTCCACAATACCTTTAGAATCTTGAATGCCATATGCTCCCGCTTTATCAAAAGGTTTACATTGATTTATATAATTATATATTTCTTCATAAGATAAGTTCTTTATTTTAACCTCGGTTTTATCATAAGACGATTCGTATATTTGCCTATTTTTATTAATTAGCGCAATGCCTGTATACACATTATGAATATTACCGGAAAGCATATTAATCATATTGAAAGCATTTCTTGCATCAGTAGGCTTGCCTAAAGATGCAAGAAATGAGTTTAAAGCATTAAACATAACTATAGTATCAGAACCTATAATGAAATCATCGGGGTAATAGTTTTCAATACTTTTAGCTTTATCAAGCGCAATATTTTTTACAAATTCGCAAGGTTCAGTGCCGCTTGAATATTCAGGTTCATTGATAATTTTATGTTCTTTAGAAATAAAATTAATTTTATATTCTTTTAAAATGTCTATTCTGCGAGGCGAAGACGACGCTAAAATTATACGCGGCTTAATCATTTTTAATTTCCAAGTTCCTTGGAACGCAAATAGGCTGCATTAACGGCGGAATCTATAACATATTTAATTCTGCCTTCTTCAAGCTTGCTTAGACCGTATGCCGTGGTGCCTCCTGGTGAAGTCACCAAATCCTTAAGGTCTTTAGTTGAGTATTTGCTAAATTCTTCGGAATTTAAAAGCTCTCCTGATCCTGCCAGCGTTTGTATAGATAGAATAGACGCAATATGTCTGGGCAGTCCAAGTTTAACGGCCGCTTCAATAAAACCTTCGGCAATTAAAAAGAAATATGCGGGACCGCTTCCGCTTACGGCGGTCACTGCATCAAAATATTTTTCTTCAAGGACTAAAACTTTTGAAGACATTTCAAGAATATTTTTTACTTTATTGTAGTCTTCTTCTTTGACGGCATTATTATAGCAAACAGCACTCATACCTTTTCCTGCAAGCGAATTTATATTAGGCATAATTCTGATAATTTTAGGATCATATTTGCCGCGGAATTTTTCATGAAATACTCCGTCAATCGCTTCTATCCTTACGCCGCCTGCTATAGAAACAAAAATAATATCTTTAATTGTCTTGTTTGCAGCATTATTAGAATTATCATTATTATTATCGTCGTCGACAATATCATCTAATATATTTATTGATGGGCCTGCCTTTTTTATATTATCAGGGTTATCCGCGTTGCTAAAGACTTCATTATACATACGTATAATAGCATCCGCCGCTATGTTTAAAACATCTGCAACCATATTAGGCTTGACTGCTATAAAAACAATATCCGCATTTTCGACTACTTCGCCTACGCTGTTTAAAATTGCAGTGTTAAAGCTGCCTTTCATAAACTCCTGCCTTTCTAATGACGGATCATATATAAATATATCGGCATCTTTTATATTTTTATTATTCATTATTCCCTTTATTAAGCCGAATGCCATATTTCCTGCCCCGATAAATCCGATTTTGAACCCCATAATATTAATTTCTCCTTTTTGCTTTAGTTTGTAATTTACAATTATTAAAAAATTTTATTTATTTTAAAATTTAATGTATTTTAATTTTATTATTAATAGCAAATAAAATAATCCAGCATTTCGGAAGCCATTTTTTTATATGAATATTTATTTGCCAGGGCTAAAGATTTTTTCTTTAAATCATTTCTCAAATTTTCGTCGGTAAGCACTTTTTTAATTGAATCTGCTATGTCTTCAATATTAAAAGGGTCTACAAAAAGAGCTGCATCTTTAAATACCTCCGGAAGCGCACCTGCGTTAGCAAGTATTAAAGGTGCGCCGCAAACCGCGGCTTCCAGAGGAGCGAAACCGAAACCTTCGCTTATCGAAATAAATGTAAACGCTTTAGCATTTTCATAATAAATTTTGGCTTCTTCATCGGAAATATTTGAAAGCTGAATAATATCTCCTATATTTTCTTTTTTTATAAATTCGTCAATAAAATCATATTTTTTAAATCTTGAACCTATCAATACAAGTTTTAAATTTTGGAAATTTTCGCATAATTCATAAGCATTGCCGATTGGCGTATTTTTATAACTATCTTTATTATCATTAGCATTATTGACTTTATTGTTTATATCAAATTGATTATTTTTATGATTTTGCGGAATATCTTTTATTAATTTAAAAGCTTTAATTAAATTTAATATATTTTTATGTTTTTTTCTGTTTCCAAGATAAAGTATATAAGGAAAGGAAATATTTTGTTTTAGCCTATCCGGCAGTTTATTGTCAAAATTAAATTTTTTTTTATATGATTTATATTTATATTCAGCGTTTCCTGTGTCTTCTGCGCCATTGATTTCTTTAATCGCATAAGTTATATTTTTGTCTGCATGGCTACTAAAAAATAAACTATATCCCGGATATATAACTTTAATTTTATTTTGAAGATTTAATCCGCCGATATTGCTAAACATATTTATTATATCATTTTTAACATAATTAGAAACGGTTATCGCTTTTTTAGTTTTTTTTAAAACTCTTTTTAAAACAAATTTTCCGACGGCTGTTTTAAATTTTCCTGTATCCGTATAATTATAAAATTTATAAAAAGTTAAATCATGCACTGTAACTATTGAATTTTTTGGTATATAAAATATTGAAATATTATAATGCGGGAAAAAAAACAGGTCTATTTTTTTTCTGTAATATAATAATATAAAAAAAAGGGAAAACTGTTCTTTAAAAGAATATTTTTTTGATGTATTGTTTATTACGATAAATTTATCCTCCGGCAAATCATTTGAGGATATAAATTGATTGATTTTATTTTTATCTCCCAGCAAATAAAATTTTAGATTAATTTCATTTTTTGCGTTAATTTTATTATTTTCGTTATTTGTATTATTCTTTAAAACATTAAGTATAAATTCTCGTTGATATCTGCCTATGCCGGCATAAAACATAAGTCTTGCATCAATAAAAATTTTATACGGTTTATTATCAGATTTTAAAGTTTTCATGTGTCTTCATCTTGTTGTTATTAATATTGTCGTATATATTATATATTATGATTTATATATAATATATTAACTTTAATTCTGCAATAGAAATTTATTTTCTTAATTGCGCGATAGGAAATAATTACTTCTATAAAGGTATTTTCTGGATAACGGATAGTAGTTTCTATTATAGGATTGAGATCTAAAATTAAATTAAAATTAAAAAAATATTTTATTATTTATTTTTTTCTTGAAATTATTTTATAAATGTGTAAAATAATAAGAACATTGATTTTTAAGGATTATTGATAATATGAAAATAATTACATACAATCAAATTTCAAACGCCGTTATAGATTTAATTATAAATTATACATGAATCATTCAGTCAGATAAAGGCGATTAATTAATTAAAATTAAAAAACTATTTTATTTTTTATTTTTTTCTTGAAATTATTTTATAAATGTGTAAAATAATAAGAACATTGATTTTTAAGGATTATTGATAATATGAAAATAATTACATACGATCAAATTTCAAACGCTGTTATAGATTTAATTACACATGCGGCTTCCAATCTTCCCGAAGATGTTGCCGAAAGTCTCGGTAATTCTTTAAATATTGAAATTTCTGAATCAGGAAAGAGTGTTTTAAATAAAATTATTAAAAATGCCGAAATAGCAAAAAATGAAAATAAGCCTCTATGCCAGGATACGGGCTTGGCTGTTTTTTTTGTAGAGATAGGAAGCGACGTCAAAATAGAAGGCGGAACTATAACCGAAAGCATCAATGAAGGAACTAGAAGAGGTTACGAAGTCGGATACCTGAGAAAATCAACATGCGATCCTTTAACTCGAAAAAATATAGGCGACAATACGCCTGCTATAATACATTATGAATTTGTCAGCGGAGATAAATTAAAAATATTATATGCGGCTAAAGGCGGCGGCAGCGAAAATATGAGCAGAATAAAAATGATGAAACCTTCCGACGGAATTAAAGGAATTATTGATTTTGCCGTTGAAACTATGGAAATAGCAGGACCAAATCCGTGTCCGCCTAATATTATCGGTATCGGTATAGGCGGCAACTTTGAAAGGTCTGCCGTAATAGCAAAAAAAGCGCTTTTTAGAAATATCGGGACAATCAATCATGACAAAGAACTTGCTGAAATTGAAAAAACTATATACAAAAAGGTCAATAATATAGGCACGGGACCTATGGGATTTGGCGGGGTATGTACGGTTCTTGCAGTACATATAATCAAAGAACCTTGTCATATTGCCAGCATGCCCGTAGCCGTTAATATAGAATGTCATTCTCATAGACATACAGAAATTATTTTATAAAAAACAACAAACAAAATGGAATTTAAAAAAATCAAGGCTCCTTTAACCGAAGATGTTATTGCGGGGCTCAAAACAGGCGACGAAGTATTGATCAGCGGAACTATTTATACGGCAAGAGACGAAGCGCACAGAAGACTTACCGCTCTAATTTTTGAAAACAAACCTTTGCCTTTTGATATTAAAGGACAAATTATTTATTATGTAGGACCGTCTCCTGCAAAACCAGGTGAAGTTATCGGTTCTGCAGGTCCTACTACAAGCTACCGAATGGATAAGTATGCTCCGGTTCTCATGGAATACGGACTTAAGGGAATGATAGGCAAAGGTAAAAGATCAATTGAAGTCAAAGATGCCGTCAAAAAATATAAAGCAGTATATTTTGGCGCTATCGGGGGAGCGGGCGCTTTAATTGCAAAATCTATTAAATCTTCTAAGGTTATTGCATATGAAGAACTATTATCAGAAGCAATAAGGGAATTGACGGTTGAAGATTTTCCGGCGGTAGTAGTAAACGATATTTTCGGCGGTGATTTATACGATGAAGGAAAATCAAAATTTGCAGGCAAATTTAAATAACTTTTTTAAAATTTTTTATTAAATTAATAACAACATAATAGTATAAATTATAAAAAATAATAAATTTAAATTTTATCTTTAATTTTTCCATATAAATTTATTTTCTGGATGACCGTTTAGCTCTCGGTCACGGCTTATAGCCTCGTGAAGTTTCCTATGGAAGTGTTAATGTTTATAAATTAATATAATTGTTTGATTCAGTTTTTAAGCATTTATTTAATTAAATATTTAAATAAATAAATAAATATTAATAATAGGGATTTAATTAATTATGGATATCCATGAATATCAAGCAAAAGAATTATTGACAAAAAACAATATTAAAATTTTACGCTCAATTTTATGCCATAGCGGAAATGAAGCTTATAATGCGGTAATTAATTTGGGTTCACAGGTAGTTGCAGTTAAAGCTCAGGTGCATGCAGGCGGAAGAGGCAAGGCGGGCGGGGTTAAAATTGCTAAGACGGCAGATGATGCTAAGTCTATTACCGAGCAAATGATAGGAATGACATTAATAACTGCCCAAACAGGCAAAGAAGGTAAGGTCGTCCGTAAAGTGCTCATAGAAGAAGGTGCGGATATCAAAAAAGAATTTTATTTATCCATAACTATTGACAGGAAAACTTCTAATATTGCATTTGTAGTTAGTGCAGAAGGAGGAATGGAAATAGAAGAAATATCAAAAAATTCCCCTGGTAAAATTCTTACGGTTTTAATAAATCATTCGTACGGTATCAAATCATATCATGTTTTAAAAATGTTTTTATTTTTGAATCTTGATAAATCTATATTTAACGAATTTAATAATCTCGTCAATTTATTGTATAGCGCATTTTTAGCCGAGGATATGTCAATGCTTGAGATTAATCCTCTTATCTTAACTGGAAGCGGGGGTCTTATACCTCTTGATGCAAAAATCGCGCTTGATGACAATGCTGCATTCAGGCATCCTTACTATAACGATTTTATTGACGAAGACGAAGAGGATCCGCTTGAAATCAAAGCCAAAAGCGTAGGTCTTAACTATATAAGGCTTGAAGGGAATGTTGGATGTATGGTAAACGGAGCGGGACTTGCTATGGCTACGATGGATACAATCAAAGAATTCGGTGCAGCGCCTGCAAATTTTCTTGATGTAGGCGGCACGGCCGACAGCAAAAGAGTAGAAACAGCTTTTAATATTTTATTATCGGATAAAAACGTAAAAGCTATTTTTATTAATATTTTCGGCGGAATTGTAAAATGTGATATGGTAGCAGACGGCGTAATTACTGCTGCAAAAAATATAGGATTAAAACTGCCGGTCGTTATAAGGCTTGAAGGTACTAATGCCGATAAGGCATCTGAGCTGTTAGAAAATTCAGGTTTAAATTTTATTGTTGGAAATAGCCTTGCCGACGGCGCTCAAAAAGTGTCAAAGATTGTTAAAGCCTAAATTTTTTTATTTGGCATTAAAGCGATAAAAATTGAATAAAAAATCCGACGGCTAATTTATATAATATAAAACATATAAAACGGTAATTTGATTTAATTTTAATAATTAAGTTGAGATACTGAATACTAAATAAATAATAGATAGCTAATAAATATAAATAAATAATAAATAATAAATTATTACTGTAAGGCAGGGTATAAATTTATGAGCATTTTAGTTAATAAAGAAACATCGGTTATAGTACAGGGTATCACAGGAAAAGAAGGTTCTTTTCATGCTTTGAAATGCTTAGAATACGGAACTAAAATTACTGCAGGCGTAACTCCTTTTAAAGGCGGCTCGTTATTTAACAATTCAATTCCGGTATTTAATACGGTAGAAGAAGCTAAGGTTAATGTTAAAATTGACGCAACCGTTATTTTTGTTCCTGCGGTATTTGCATCTTCAAGCGTTATAGAGGCAATAGAATCTGAAATTCCTCTTATCGTCTGCATAACCGAAGGAATACCTACTGTAGATATGATGAATGTTAAAGCGGCATTAAGAGGTTCTAGTTCAATTATGATAGGACCTAATTGTCCGGGAATTATTACAGCGGATGAATGCAAAATTGGAATAATGCCCGGTTTTATTCATAAGAAAGGTAAAATTGCGGTATTATCTCGAAGCGGAACTCTTACGTATGAAGCAGTTAATCAGCTGACAAAAGCAGGGCTGGGAGAAACGACGTGCATCGGGATAGGCGGAGACCCTATAATCGGTTCTTCTTTTTTAACTTTTTTAAAAATTTTTGAAAACGACCCCGAAACTAAAGGCGTTGTTTTAATCGGCGAAATAGGAGGCACTCAGGAAGAAGAAGCTTCCGAATATGTAAAAAATTACATGAAAAAGCCCGTAGTCGGGTTTATTGCAGGGAAAACTGCTCCTGAAGGAAAAAGAATGGGGCATGCAGGCGCAATAATTTCAGGAGGAAAAGGTACCGCTTCGGAAAAATTGAAAATAATGGAAAAAAACGGGATTCATATTGCCGAAAACCCCTCTGTTATTGCTGAAACTATGATAAAAGCATTAAAATAAATTTTTTTAATTAATTTTTTAATTAATTTAGGGAGGTATATATGCCCAATCAGAATAATCAACATAAAACTAACAATAACCCGAGCTTAAATCAATCCGCAGAAGTAACTATTCCCAACTATAGGGCTTGCAATTCAATCGAAATTGCCGTTAAGCCTGAAAGCAAGCTTAAAATTAAACAATATTCAGGTATGGGTAAAAAAGAACATGTGCAAATAGACATAGTACTCAACTATTGCAAAGGATGCGAATTATGCGTTGCATTCTGTCCTGAAGAAGTTCTTGCTATGAACAAAGAAGTTGCGGAAGTGATTGATATTTCCAGATGCACAAAGTGTAATATCTGTGAATATCTTTGTCCGGATTTTTCTATATCTGTAGAATAGGAGGAAACACAATATGAGCGAAAATATTAAATTAATGCAGGGTAATGAAGCTATTGCCGAAGGAGCAATGATTGCAGGATGCGATTTCTTTGCAGGATATCCCATAACTCCTTCTTCCGAAGTTTCAGAAATATTAGCGGCAAGACTTACTAAAAAAGGTCATATCGTAATTCAGATGGAAGACGAAATAGCGGCATTAGGAGCGGTTCTTGGGGCTGCGCTCGGCGGAGCAAAAGCTTTAACGGCTACTTCGGGACCGGGCATGTCCTTAAAATCCGAGCATATAGGCTATGCCTCTATGTGTGAAATTCCATGCGTCATAGTTAATGTTATGAGAGGAGGACCATCTACGGGTAATCCCACATTGCCTTCCCAGGCCGACATTATGCAGGCAAAATGGGGGACTCATGGAGACCATGCTATAATAGCCATTACTCCTTCAAGCGTTAATGAATCTTTTTATGAAACCATAAGAGCTTTAAATCTTGCCGTGAAATACAGAACTCCCGTATTGATATTAACCGACGAAATTATCGGACATATGAGAGAAAAGGTTATAATACCTGAAAAAGATACTTTGGAAATAATTGACGTAAAATTGCCGGATGTGCCGCCTTCAGAATACAAACCCTACAATTATAAAAGCGGCAAAGTTACGCCTTTAGCTCCTATGGGAGAAGGCTACCGCTATCATGTAACAGGGCTCAGCCACGGAGAAACAGGTTTTCCTTCGGCAAAAATGGAAGTGATACAAGATGCGCAAAACTGGCTTATAGATAAGATTTATAATAACATAAAAGACATTGAAAAATATGAAGAAACCATGACCGAAGATGCAGATATATTAATAGTAGCTTACGGTTCAGTTTCGCGCTCCGCTAAAGCCGCTTTGTCTATGGCAAGAGCAGCCGGAATAAAAGCTGGATTGTTTAGACCTATTACAATTTGGCCGTTTCCTGAGGAAAGAATTAAAGAATTATCTAAAAAAATAAAAAAAATACTCGTTCCTGAAATGAATATGGGTCAGATAATATTGGAAGTCCAAAGAGCAGCATGCAATAATATTGTAAAAGGACTTAACATTGTCAGCGGAGAACCTATAACGCCTGATAAGATATACTTAAAAATTAAAGAAATGATGTAATAATTATTTTTAACCGCTCCGTCTGCCTCTGCCGGAGCGGTTATTGAATAAAAATATTGCTGCGACAAAATTTATATGTATTTATATTATTTATAAATTTATAAGCTTTAGTTATTTTAATAGTTAGTTATTTTAATAGTTAGTTATTTTAATAGTTAGTTATTTTAATAGTTAGTTATTTTAATAGTTAGTTATTTTAATAGTTAGTTATTTTAATAGTTAGTTATTTTAATAGTTAGTTATTTACATTTACATTATTATATTTAATCATAGGTCGTTTTATTTATATTTAATTTTATTTAATTTTTTTATTTAATTTATTGTTAAGGAGGCTAATATGCCTAAAACCACTATTAAATTTGATTACGATAAATATTTAAGAAAAGATACTCTTCCGCATATATGGTGTCCTGGATGTGGAGACGGAATAATATTAAAATCTCTTTTAAGAGCCATAGACAAACTTCAGTATAAAAAAGATGATGTAGTTATAACATCGGGTATAGGGTGCGCTTCAAGACTTCCTGGCTATGTAGACTTTAATACTATTCATACAACTCACGGAAGAGCCCTTACTTTTGCGATAGGTATAAAGATGTATAAGCCGAGATTAAAAGTTATTACCGTTTCAGGAGACGGAGATGCTCTTGCAATAGGGGGCAATCATTTTATACATGCCGCAAGAAGAAACATAGATATGACTCTTATCGTATTTAACAACTATACATACGGAATGACTGGAGGACAATCTTCTCCGACTCAGCCTTACGGATCTCATGCCACTACGACTCCCTACGGCAGCGTTGAACCTCCTTTTGACACATGCGAACTTGCAAAAGCTGCGGGGGCTACATGGGTTGCAAGGTCAACTTCCTATCATGCCGTTCAGCTTGAAAAACTGATAGCAGACGCTTTAACCCATAAAGGTTTTTCAGTACTCGAGGTTATAACTAACTGCCATATATCATACGGAAGAAGAAATAAAATGAAATCTCCCGTTGAAATGATTAAATATCAGAAAGAAAAAGCCGTTCCAAACAGGTCTGCAGTTAATATGACACCGGAAGAACTCACTGGAAGATTTAAAACAGGGCTTATCTATGAGAAAAAAGACTCTTTAGAGTTTGTTGAAGAAACTTATAAACAATTAGAATTAATTAAACAATAAGGAGAAGGCAAATGGATAATATAACTGAAATAAGATTTGCCGGTTCGGGCGGTCAGGGTTTAATATTAGTAGGAATAATTTTAGCCGAAGCCGCAGCAATTTATGAAAATAAAAATGCCGTTCAAACTCAGAATTACGGCCCTGAAGCAAGAGGCGGCTCTTCTAAATCGGAAGTTGTAATATCAAATGAACCTATTGCTTATCCTAAGGCAACCTCCTTAGATTATATGGTTGCTTTAACTCAGGAGTCTTTTTCTAAATATGCCTGTGATTTAAAAGATACCGGCACAATAATAACAGATAAAGAACTCGTGACCGACTTTTCCGCAGCCAAAGGCAAGCTGTATGTTATAGACATGGTAAAATCCGCAAGAGAAGAACTTGGAAAATTATTAGGACTTAATGTTATAGCTCTTGGAGCTTTGGTTGAAATATCTGGCGTAGTATCTAAAGATTCTATTGAAAAAGCTCTTATGAAAAGAGTGCCTAAAGGATTTGAAGATTATAACAAAAAGGCGCTGGAAATTGGCTTTAGATTGGGAAATGAAGCAAAGAAAAATTAAAAAAATAAAAAGTTTATAAAATGTGGAGAATAAATGATTGAGCAAACATTATCAATAATTAAACCTGACGGCGTAAAAAAAAATTTAACGGGAAACATTATTCAATTATTTGAAAACAATGGATTTGAAATTAAAGCAATAAAAAAATTAATTCTTACAAAAGAAGAGGCTGAAGATTTTTATTATGTTCATAAAGAAAGACCGTTTTTTAGAAGTCTTGTTGATTTTATGACCGAAGGACCTATAGTGCCAATTGTTTTGTCAAGAGAAAATGCTATTTTAAAAAATCGTGAAATTATGGGTGCGACTAATCCTAAAGATGCCGCTGAAGGAACAATAAGAAAAATGTATGCGGAAAGCATTGAAAGGAACATAGTTCACGGCTCAGATTCTTTAGAATCCGCAAAATTTGAAGTTTCATTTTTCTTCAATTATTTTGATATAATTTAAATGATTGCCTTAATGGTGAATTATGAAATAATATAATTTTCTATTGCGGAATTAGCCCGAAATTGCCAATAGAAAATTATTTTCTGATTTTTTCTCCTTTGCACACGCAGGAATGACTTTGCGGGTATTTAGCTTTTCACCATGATAGCGTCATTCCTGCGAAAGATAGAATCTATTGTTCCATATAACTTTAAAGCTATTTTAAAGATTTATATCGGCAATTTTGAGTATTAAATATTTGTCTTGATATAATTTAAATTATTGATTATCCTATATATACTATATATAATGGTTAATTATATTATATTTATATATAGATGACACAGGTATAATAATATATTATTCTAATAATTATTTCATACATATCATATCAAGTTTAATATTTAATATAACATTAAGATTAAATTAATGAATTTTTAATGGAGAAAAAATGCTTCAACATTTTTCTACCAGAGTTTTACCTGCAGGTCTTGAATTTTTAGCAGAATTATCATTTGATCTTAGATGGACATATAATCACAGAGCCGATGAACTTTTTAAAGCACTTGATCCTTACCTTTGGGAATTAACACATAATCCTTATCTTATAATTGAAACCGTATCATTGGACCATTGTAATAATCTTGCAAAAGATGAAACTTTTATCAATAATCTTAACAATATTAAAGAGGAGTGGATGAAATTTGATTCCTCCACCACATGGTTTGCAAAAAATTATCCGGACACAAAAATTAAAAATATTGCTTATTTTAGTATGGAATTTGGCATAGATGAATCTTTGCCTCTTTATGCGGGGGGTCTTGGAATTCTGGCAGGAGATTATCTTAAAACTGCAGAAGATTTAGGTGTTCCCGTAATTGGAATAGGTTTGTTATATCAAAAGGGCTATTTTCATCAAATTGTCGATAGCTCAGGAATGCAAAACGAAGTTTATCCCTACAACGACCCTCATTCATTACCGATTGCTCCTCTCAGAGGCAATTCAGGTGAATGGCTCAGAATCGCTCTTACTCTTCCCGAAAGAACTATTACTCTTAGGGTATGGTTTGCAAAAATAGGTAATACGCAGCTATTTTTTTTAGATTCGAATGATCCAGTAAATTTACCCATTGATAGAGGTATAACGGGCGACCTTTACGAATCGGGGAAAGAAATAAGACTTATACAGGAAATGATCCTCGGTATAGGCGGTTTTAAACTGCTAAAAATATTAAAAATAGATTTTAATTTATGCCATATGAATGAGGGTCATGCCGCTTTTGTAGTTCTTGAAAGAATCTACGACTGGATGATAACAAATAATTGCGGAAATTTTTATGAAGCATTGGCTTCAACAAGAGCAGGAAACATTTTTACAACGCATACGCCTATTGCGGCAGGCTTTGATTTATTTGATCCTTCTCTTATATATCATTATCTGTCTCATTATATTACAAGATGTAATATAACCGTAGAAAATTTTATTAACCTTGGAAAAAAGAACCCCGGCGCCGATAACAATGAACCTTTTAATATGGCTTATTTAGCCATAAGAGGCAGCAATTTTGTCAATGCGGTCAGTAAAATACATCAATCGGTCAGTAAAGATTTGTTTTCCGATTTATTCGACAGATGGCCTATTGATGAAATCCCTGTAGATTATATCACAAACGGAATACACACGCCTACATGGATATCTGAAGAATCAAACAAATTTTGGACAAAATATTGCGATGGTTTGCCTGAGCATAAAAAATTCTCAACTGAAAATTCAAAATTTATATTAAAAGTTTCAGACTCCGATATATGGGATTTTGAAATGAAAAACAGACTTTATATGATTAATGAAATTCAAAAACATATGAATAAAATGCAGGTATGCTGCAACTTAACTCAAAAACCTTCTTTTCTTGATCCAAATGCATTATATATAGGTCTTGCCCGCAGATTTACCGAATATAAAAGATTAAATTTACTGCTTAACGACAAAAACAGATTAAGAAATATTTTAACAAATACTAATTATCCCGTTAGAATTTTAATTGGCGGTAAGGCGCACCCGAGCGATGCTAAAGGAAAAGAGCATATAAAAGAATGGATAGAATTCGCATCAGAACCAGAATTAAACGACAAAATTTTCTTTTTGCTTGATTACGATATGGACATTGCCCAAAAACTTACAGGTGGAATAGACCTTTGGCTTAATTGCATGAAAAGACCGTTGGAAGCCAGCGGCACGAGCGGAATGAAAATACTTTCGAACGGAGGTCTTAATTGCTCAATATTAGACGGCTGGTGGGGTGAAGCCTACAATGAAAACGTTGGCTGGGCAATCGGAGGAAAGTCTGAAACAGTTCAGTATTTTAATGACAATAAAGCTGATTCGGAAGCGCTTTACGGTTTATTAGAAAATACTATTATTCCTGAATTTTTCAACAGGGATAAAAACGGTATTCCTGCAAAATGGGTACAAAAAATCAAACAAAGCATGGCGACGCTAACGCCTTCTTTTTCTACTTACAGGATGATGAAAGAATATATTGAAAAAGCTTACATACCTATGTCTGAAAATTATGCGAAACGAAATGAAAACGGCGGGAAAATCGCTCTTGAAATAGTAGAATGGGGAAATAAATTAAATGAAAATTGGAAAGGAATACATTTTGCAAATCCCTCATTTGAAAAAATTAATACTATATATAATGTAAAGTGTACAATTTGGCTCGGCATAATTGAACCTGAAACTGTAAAGGTTCAATTATATACTATATTAAACGGAAAACCGCTCATTACCGATATGAAAATAAACAAAAGCATAACGGGGGCAATCAACGGATTTATTTATGAAGCACAAGTTACTGCCGAAGTCCCGCCGAACGATTATACTATAAGAGTTATTCCTTATCATCCGGATGCGGTTGCTCCGTTAGAATTTAGTCAAATATTGTGGCAAAAATAATAATTAATAAATAATCTAATTATGACAAACAATAACAAAAAAGGGAATATACTCGTAATAGATGATGAGATAGACCTGATAGAATTACTAAAATATAACCTTGCAAAAGACGGATATAACATACAATTTGCCTTAAACGGCTATGACGGAATACATTTCGCCGAATTAACAAAACCGGATTTGATTGTACTTGATTTAATGCTGCCGGATTTAACAGGATACGAGGTTTGCAAACGAATTAAAGCAAATTATGCAACAAGTTCAATTCCTATTATATTTTTATCGGCTAAGCAGGAAGAAGTTGACAAAATTCTTGGATTTGAAGCAGGCGGGGAAGATTATATGACAAAACCTTTTTCTATTAATGAGCTTATTGCAAGAATAAGAGCTATTTTTAAAAGAACATACGCAAACACGATAAATCATTTGCTTGATTCCGACGGCGGCAAGCCTTCTATGCCAAATGAATTCAATTTTAGAAATATCAATGTCAATGTGTCTAAACATAGCGTAATGGTTAAAAATAAAGAAATAAAACTAAGTCCTACCGAATTTAAGCTGCTTGTATTTTTAATGACTTATGCAGGAGAAGTTTTTTCAAGAGAAAAATTATTGGACAATATATGGGGCAGCGATTCATTTGTAGAGCCAAGGACGGTTGACGTACACATTCGCAGGCTCCGCTCAAATATTGAAATAGATGAAACCGTTAAATTTATAGACACTGTAAGAGGCGCAGGCTATAGATTTATAAACGAAGATTAATTTTATGATTAAAATATTTTTACTCTATTATCTGCAATTTTTAATTTTCCGCATGAAATTAATTCAAGAACTTTAATATACATTTTATGTTCCAATTTATGAATTTTTTCTTCCAAGGTTTCAATAGTATCGTATTCTTCAATAAAAACCGGTTCTTGAAGTATTATGGGACCCGAATCAATTTCAGGTATCACAAAATGTATGGTTACGCCCGTTACTTTTACTCCGTAATCAAAAGCATCTTTGATAGCTTGTGTTCCTTTAAAAGCAGGCAATAACGAAGGATGAATATTTATTATTTTATTTAAGTTTTTTAAAACGAAATCGTTAGATAATATTTTCATAAAACCTGCAAGGATAATATAATCAATTTTATATTTATTGATTATTTCAGTTAATCCTTTTTCGAATAAAGTTCTTTCAGCCGCTTTTTTAAAAGGAAGGCAATATAAATTTATATCCGCATACATATTTTTGACTTTATCAATTATCGGAGCATCAGGGTTATTGCATACTAATGCTTTAATGCTAATTTTAGATACACTACTATTTGCGCTTGAAAAATTATTTATTATATTAATGGCGTTAGAGCCGTTACCTGAAGCAAGTATTATGATATTTTTATGAAAATTTTTCATATATTTTAAAATTTTAGTTTAAATAAATTTTACTTTAATATTCATAGAAGATTCTATAGGGGAAGATTTAATTATATTTCCGATTTTAAATGATTTATAAAAATTTTGACTAACACCGCCGGTTGAATCTAAATTATTAAAATTATTTATAAAATCAATAACTTTATTTTCTTCGTCTTTATTTACGACTATTATCATACCTATCCCGCAATTAAAAACTTTATAAAATTCAGTTTCTTCAATATTTCCGTTTTCTCTTAATATATTAAAAATCTCGGGGATTTTCCATGAATTTTTATTAATTTCGGCTGCGGCATTATCAGGTATAATTCTTTTTAAGTTTTCAGGGATGCCTCCTCCTGTAATATGCGCTATACCCTTAATATTTTGTTTTCCTTCGAATTTTTCTACCAATTTATTGATAAGACCAGAATATATAATAGTAGGCTCTAACAAGGCACCTGCAACGGTCGTGCCGTCGCTTAAAAATTTATCGTCAATGGTTAAAGACATCGTATCAAATACTATTTTACGTGCGAGGGAATACCCGTTTGAATGCAGCCCGCTTGAAGCAATACCTATTACAGAATCTCCTTCTTTGATGTTTGAGCCGTTTATAATTGAATTTTTATCTACTATTCCTACGGCAAATCCTGCAAGATCGTACTCGTTATTTTTATAAAAAGAAGGCATCTCCGCCATTTCTCCGCCTATTAGAGAACAGCCTGCAATTTTGCATCCGGCGGCAATACCTGTTATAATTTCTTTTATAGATTCAGGGTTTAGTTTAGATGTAGAAATATAATCTAAGAAAAAAAGCGGCTCTGCGCCGAGACATGCTATGTCGTTAACGCTCATAGCCACGAGATCTAATCCGATAGTATTATGTTTGTTTGCATCAAAAGCAATTTTAAGTTTTGTTCCTACACCGTCAGTACCTGATACTAAAACAGGTTCCTTATACTTAAAAATTAAATTAGAAAGGGAAAATAAAGAACCGAATGACCCAAAATTATCAACAACTTCATCTCTGAAAGTACTCTTAACTATATCGGATATTGAATCAACGGCAATTTTTCCTGCCTCTATGTCAACTCCTGCATTTTTATAATCCATTATTAACGTCCTTAAATAAAATTAATTTTACTGAAATTTTCTTTTTTATTTATTTTTCTTTTTATTTATTTTTCTTTTTATTTATTTTTCTTTTTATTTATTTTTCTTTTTATTTATTTTTCTTTTTATTTATTTTTCTTTTTATTTATTATTGACTATTGTATTTATTATTACCTTCTGTTATCCATTATTATATTATTATCTATTATTTAAATTTTTTTAAATTTAATACAAAAATTAAACCATAAAAACAAATTTAAATATATAAAAATTATAAAAATATCTAAAAAATATTATCAACAAACATTTCAGGAGAAAACTCCGATATATCGTCTATTTTTTCGCCAGTCCCTATAAATCTGACGGGAAGGTTTAATTTTGAAATAGCATCTATAATTATTCCGCCTTTTGCCGAACCGTCAAGCTTGGTTATTATTATACCTGAAACATCTATTAATTCCTTAAACTGTTCTATCTGGGCAATAGAATTTTGCCCTAAACTTGCATCAATAACTATAATGGTTTCTTGGGGCGAAATTCCTGCGGCTTTAGAAACGGTTCTTTTAATTTTGGCAAGTTCTTCCATTAAATGTTTTTTATTATGAAGTCTTCCCGCCGTATCTATTATTAAAACATCAAAATCCTTTTCTTTAAGCATTATTGATGCATCGTGTGCTACGGAAGCAGGGTCTTGATTTTCTTTGCCTGTTACCACGGGAATACCTATTTTTTCTCCCCATATTTCCATCTGTTCTTTGCCTGCCGCCCTGAATGTATCGCAAGCCGCAATTAAAACATTTCTGCCTTCGTTTTTATAAAAATTGGCGAGTTTTCCTACCGTAGTAGTTTTACCTGCGCCGTTTACTCCGACAATTAAAAATATTGTTTTTTTATTATTAAAATCAATAAGAGGAAAATCCTTAGATATTTTGTCTTTAATAACTTTTTTCAAAGCATTTTGAATTTTGTCCTGATTCAATTCTTTTTCTTTTGAAATCATTTTTTTTAAATCTTCTATAATTTCATTTGATGTCCCAAAAGAAATATCTGAAGTTATTAAAGCCTCTTCTATCTTTTCTATATAATCATCATCAAGTTTTGAAGAACTAAACACAGAATTGATTTTTTCCGAAATACTATTTTTAGTTTTTTTTAATGCCGAACTAAAATTTTTAAATTTATCAAATATTTTCATTTATGAAAACTCCTAATTAATCCACGCTAAATGCTTATATATAAATTAAATTGATGTAATTCATGTCATGGTCATGCATAGTTATAAAAATATATTTGAAATCTTAATGCTTGCAATTGCTGCAGTCTGCAGTATTAGCTATTAAGAACTTACAAGTCTTTTGGCTTAATTCATAGCTACGGAAACCACTTTAGAAATACCGGGTTCTTTTGACGTAATACCAAAAATATAGTTTCCTATTTCCATAGTTTTCTTATTATGCGTTACTATAATAATCTGGGATGAATTTGAGACTTCTTTTACTAATTTATTAAATCTTGCGTTGTTTGCATCATCTAACGGAGCGTCAACTTCATCTATAACACAAAACGGACTTTTTTTTACAAGAAAAATAGCAAAAATAAGACTGGCTATAACCAATACCTTTTCGCCCTGCGATAAAAGATTCAGTCCTGATAATTTTTTACCTGGTATCTGAACATTTATCTCTATTCCTGAAGTATCTGCAGTATTACTTTTATTAATACTTAAATCGGTTATAGTATTATTGTCAGAGAAAAATTTTTCGCCTGCAATATTAACGCCGGCTGATGAACTTTTGCTTCTTACGTTTACTATATCGGCATGCCCCCCGCCAAATAAAAAATTGAAAAGTTCATTAAATTTTTCTTTAAATTTATTGAGATCTGAATTAAATTTTTCTCTTGAAACGGTATCAAGTTTTTTTATTATATCTTCCAATGAACTGATTGATTCATTTAAGTCTTTATTTTGCGATGATAAAAAATTTAGCCTGTCTAAAACTTCCGTATATTCATGAGATGCGTTCATATTGATATTTCCCGCGCTATCTATTTCATTTTTAAGTTCATTAATCTTTTTTTTAAGCTCCTGGTCGCTTATATTTTGAAATTTATCTTCTTCTTCATTTTTTTCATTTAATATATTTAAATATTTTTCTTCTTCTTCAGTAAAACCGAAAACATTTAATTCATTAAGCTTTTCTTCAAACATTTTAATATAAGTTAAAGCGTTGTCTTTTTTCTTTTCAGCTTCATTTTTTTCCCGCTTTAATTTTCCGGAAATTAAAGTTTTTTCTTCAATCGTAATTTTTATTTTTTCTAAATCAGAATCAAGCTGCTTAATGCTATCGCTAATTTCAATTAGTTTTATATTCAAATTATTAATTTTGTCTTTTTTTAGAAAAATATTTTCATTAATTGATTCAATTGTTTTATTTACGTCATTTATTTCATTTTTTATTTTATTATATCTAAAAATTCCATTCTTAATACTTAGTTCAATGTTCCCGATTTCTTTATTTAAATAGGCTAAATTATTTTCGGCTGAAGATAATTCAATTCTCAGCTTAACTTCCTTTTCTTTTATTTCTTCAAATTCATCTTCCTTAATTATTAATTTTTTATCAAATTCCTTTTTTTGAATGTTTTGCTCCGACGAAATTACTTCTAAACTATTTAATTCCTGTTTTGATTTTTCCGTATCATCGTCAAGTTTATTCTTATCGGTAATTATATTTTCTAATTCTTTTTTAATAATATTCAATCTTTCTTTAGACTGTATTATACGGCTACCGATATGTTTTATATCATTCTCTTCCGTCAGCTTTTGCATTTTTCCGGATTGAATATTATTCTTAATGCTTTCCGTCTCTTTTTTAATTTCTTTTATACTATTTTCTTTAATTAAAATTTCAGATATTTTTTGATTAATATTATATTCTATTTCTGAAATTTTTACTTTAAATTGCACCAATTTATTTTTATTTAATAAAATATTTTCATTTTCAGCTTTTTTATCCCTTCCTGCTTTAATAAGCCCTGAAGGTAGAAAAATAGTTCCGTCTTGAGAAATAATATTTATTTTTGGAAAATGACCTTCGTTTTTTATATAAGCAAATATTGCATTAGTATTTTCCGTATAATAAAAATTAAAATCTAATTTTTCAATTATAGAATAATTATATATTGAATTAAATTGGGCGGGGTAAGTATCTTTATTTTCTGCATTATTTACATCATTATTATCTTTGTTATTATCTTTATTTTTATTTTCCTTATATTTTTCCGTAAAATTTATAAATTTCATTTTATCCCTTAGAGGTAAAAGCCCGAGCCGATTAATTAAATTTTTAATTTCGATGTCTGCATCGTCAATATTATTGACGCCATCAGATTTATTGCCGTTATTATTTAAAACATACAATTCCGCCGAACCTGAATCATTTAGGTTTAAATATGCCGCCGCATTTTTTGCATCTTCTATATCTGAAATAAATATAGTTTCCAATTTACAGCCTGCCGCTTCCCATACTATTTTTTCAAACCCGCCTGAGACTTCTAACATATCCCCTAAACTTCCTGATATGTTAAATTCGTCAGATTTGCTTAAAAGTTTTTTTGAACCTTCGGAAAAACCTTCATGCTGTTCTAAAAACTCCGCTAATCTTGTTATATGTAATTTTAATTCTATTAATTCTTTTTCATCTCTGTTGTGTGCAAGTCTTAGTTCTTCGGTTTGTTTTATAATTATATCCAATTCTTCATTTTTTGACCTTAATTTGTTTTCTAATTCATTTAATGTATTCTGTATATCATTTATTAAATTATTTTTTGAATTAAGTAATTCTTCGTCACCTATAGTTTCCTGATTAATTTTATCAATTAATTGTTCAGAATTTGAAATTCTTGAAAAATACGCCGTTATATTTTTCTTATTAAACGCTATTTTATTATTTAACATTTGTGATTTCTCAATAGTCGTTAAAATATCATCGTTTAATATTTCAATTTCATTTTTTATTTCTTCTATATATTTTCTTTTTTGCTGTATTTCATTGTTTATAAATAACATTTTTTCTTTATTTTTTTTTAAAACAGATACAAATTCTTCTTTTTTATTTTTTAAATCTTCTAATTTTGAAACATTTCTGCTTTTAAAAGTCTCGCTTTCTTTTAATTCATTTTCCTTCTTAATTTTTTCCGAATTTAACATTGCCGATTTTTCTTCGGCATATTTTATATCTGAATTTATTCCGGCTATTTCTATAATAAGCTTATTTTTGTTGCCTTCCGCCAATTTAAATTTTTCGTTAAGTTCATCAAAATAAGTTTTTTCTTTTATTATTAAATTCTCATTTAAAATTATTTCATTATCAAAATTTTGAATATCCGTATTAAATTTTTCAGCCGTCTTTTTATTTTCATCAATAGATAAAATAGCTTTATTTCTAGATCTGTCATACAGAACAAATTCGCATAATCTTTTTTCTTCACTGATTTTTTTAAACTTCTCCAAAGCTTCCGATTGAATTTTTAAAACTTTTTCCTGTTTCTCTACCTCATTATATATATCCTGTATTCTATTTAAATTTGTATTTGTATTTTCTAATTTTCTTAATGCAACTTTTTTCTGGTTTTTAAATTTTATAATGCCGGAAGCCTCTTCAAAAAGCAGCCTCATCTCTTCAGGCTTATAGTTTAATATAGAACTTATTTTAAGAGGATCTAAAATAGAATAGAATTTGAATGATATTCCGCTTTCAATAAAAAAATTTGTATAATCCCTATATGATACGATGGTGCCGTTTATCCGGTATTCACTTTCTCCGTCTTTATAATGCCTTCTTTCTGCCATAATTTCAGAAAAATCTTTGTATTTGAAATCAATTTCGCCGTCATTTAAAAAGACGCCTTTTGCAACTGCAACGGAAGATACATTTTTTGATTTTGAAGCAGAACCGTTAAATATAAGTTCATTCATATTTTTAAGACGCAATTCTTTTAAATTCTGTTCTCCGGCAATAAACCTGACGGCATCCACGATATTGCTTTTGCCGCAGCCGTTAGGTCCTACTATAACGCTAATTTTTTCGTCAAATTGTATTCTGACTTTATCTGGAAAAGTCTTAAATCCGAAAAGTTCAATATGTTTAAGTTTCATAATAATTATATTGCATAAATAATCTATTATTTTTATTTTACATAAAAAAACAAACAAGCACCGAAGCGGAAAATATAGCTGCGCTGAAAGAACTCATTACATAATCTGCTAATTTTATGGGAATAAAAGATTGTTCTTCCGCCAATTTTAATTCTTCATCGGAAAAATCTCCCTCAGGTCCTATAAACAAAGCAATATTGAAATAATTATTTTGAAACTCATTACTATTTAAATTATTTAATGATAAATGATTTAACAAATAATCTTTTAATAATTTATTGGAAGATAAGGCGCCTATAAATTTAATATCAAATTTGACGCATAAAGAAAGCGCTTCTTTAAAATCAATAGGCTGCAGTATTTTCGTCATTTTATTTCTGCCTGATAATATCATTGAGGATGCAGAGATTTTTTTCCATCTATCAATTTTGCTTTTAGAATCGGAACTATCTAAATGTCTTATTGACCTCGAGGTTATTAGCGGATATACTGAATAAATATCAAGCTCGCAAATTTTTGAAAGCATAATATCCATTAAATTTGAAGCAATAATCGGTAAAAAAAGATGAATTCTGACAGGCTTTTCCGTAAATTTTTCAAAAGACAAAATTTTGACTTTAATGTTTTTTTTTGAAATAGAACTTATAATTCCCGTACATAATATCCCTGAGCCGTCGTAAAGTTTTATTTCCGAACCGTTATTTAATCTTAGTGCTTTAACATGATTTAATATTAACGGTAAATCTATTTCTTTGCCTATTAATTTATTTGATAAATCATTAACATAAAATCTATTATGCATTATATAAAATAATTTTTATAATATAATATTTAGACAAGACATGATTACAATAATTGTAAATTTAATATTTCAATAAATTGTCTAATTATAAAAAGTTAATTATAAATTATATCCGACAATATAAATACTGCGATTAAAATTTAAATAAAATTATTAATATTTTAATATTTCATAAATTTAATATAACGCCCTAATAAATCACTATCCTTTTCATTTTCTATAACATTAAAAGAGCTGCTTACAATAATATTCTTGTAATCTATAATATCTTTTTTATTAATTTCAAATTTAGGCTCTTTAATTGATAAAATACCGCCATTTTTAAGAACTCTATAAAATTCTTTAACGGCTTTTTCTTTTTCTTTAATTTCATGAAACGCATAATAAAGAAATATTAAATCAATCTCATTATTCTTAATTGATTTTAAATTAGCCGCATCTTCAGTTTTAAAACTAACGTTGCTCAAAAAAGAAAATTTTTTCAATGCTTTATCTATCAATTTTTTCTGAATATCTATTGATATTACGGAGCCGTCAACACCGACCTGTTTTGAAAGATAAGGCGTTATAAAACCGTTGGCGGCGCCGACTTCAAGAACTTTCATTCCTGATTTTACGCCCATTAGTTTTATTTTTTTTTCCGGATTTTCAATAAATTTTCTTGCTGGATTATCTAATATAAATGAAAATATCGGGTTAAATAAAGGAGATGTTTTTAATTTCATAAATTTTATTAATCTATTATTTATTTATTTATTTATTTATTTATTTATTTATTTTTAATGTTTTAAATTTATTGTTTTAAATTACAATATTTATAATAATTTAAAATATTATATTTTTAATATTACACCTTATAACTCAATATAATTTGGGAAAGAAATACCTGCAGACAGTATAATCTGTATGCCGTTTTTAATACTAATATCAGTTTCTATAACATCTTCCTTTTTTGCAATCATGCTGAAACCAATGTAAAGATGATTCATAGGTATATATACCACGCAATATGAATTCTTATTTTCTTTTGTTCCGATATTTGTTTCGGAAGTTAAAAACCCGTATAAAAACTTGTTATCCTGATATCTGACGAGAACAAATTTTTTAAATGAAGCTTTATCGGAAGAAAATATATCAATCCATTGTTTTGTAGATTGATATAAAAGATTTACAAGCGGAATTTTTAAAATTCCTTTTTCAAAAAAACCTATAATATTTTTACCTATTACATTTGCAACAAGAAATCCGACAATAAATATAATAATTATAAAAGGTATCAAACCTATATCGGGTATATATACGTGAAAATAATGTTTTATAATTAATGAAAAAGGATTAAATAATATATTTATTTCATCAAGAAGCCATACAATAACAAATATTATTACTAAAACAGGAATAATTATTGTTAATCCCGCCAGAAACTTTTTTTTTATATTATTGCCAAAAGACGTGCTCATTAATTTTGATTGTATTTTATATTGATTTATTTTAATTTATTAAATTTATACCGTCATACATTAATTTATGATAAAAAATTTATTTATGAAAGTGCCCGCAATAAAATTTAATAGCGTATTTATAATAACAAAACGGCAGTATGATAAGATAATTTTTATGCTATATGTTTATTTAATTTCAATATAATTAAATTTTTGAAATAATTTTATTATATTATATTTTTTATAATTATAATCAAATTAAATATATATAGGCGTATTTTATTAAAATATCTAATAAAAAACGCCTATTTTATTATTATTGAACTTTCAAAAATATTGATTGTATAAATTTAAATTACAAAGATTTAATATAAGCTACTAAAGCTCTAAGCTTCCTTCCTCTTACGTGACCTTTTAATGCCATTCTGTCGCACATTTTAACGCGTTGGACAAGAGTCATATGTGTGTGGTTCATTTTATTCATTGCTGCTAATTTTTGCTTGGCATTCTTTACGGTCATAATAACCATACCCTTGCCGTGCATATTAATATATGTATCTACACTGTAAACATGGCAGGTAGCGCATGAAAAACCGTTAGAGCCGATAGATTTAGAATAAAAAAGTTTTTTACCGTATGCTATAAGTTTTGCTTTTCTGGCAGTCATTTTATGCTGCATATATCTATGATGCATAGTTCCATGCGACGACTCCACACTGGGAAGTGTGGAACCTATTGCATTTGCAGAATTTAAAGGCAAATAAATTACTGAAGCAGCTAAAAAAAGAACAAGAACTAAAAATTTCTTCATCGTATCCTCCATAAATTATTTTAAAATTATATTTATATTACTTTGTATTAATTTATATATTTAAAATAAATTACATACTTTATCTATATAGTTATATTATATCCATAAAATTAAATTTTTCAAATTTATATAAATAAATCATAAATACATAAATATTTTTTAAATATAACGGCTTTTATTTATAGGATAAAATAACCTATATCATAACAATATTTTTTTAACGCATCTTTCCAATTTCTCAATTCAATCTTATAGTCTAATTTAATTTTGGAGCAATCAAGTCTGCTATCGGCAGGTCTTTTGGCGGGTCTTACAAATTTATCGGATAAAACAGGAATTATGACGCAATTAGTTCTTTTAAAAACCTTGATAATTTCTGCCGCAAACTCATACCATGAAGCATAACCTGCGTTAGTTATATTATATATTCCATTGTTTCCTTTATCGTTAGCAATTATGTCTCTAATTGCAAAAGCAACGTCTTTAGTATACGTAGGTGAACCAAACTGGTCATCTACAACCTCTATTGATTTTTTAGTATCTGCCAATTTTAATATCGTGTTAACAAAATTTTTGCCGTTCTTACCATAAAGCCATTCGGTTCTTAATATAATATAGCTTGCTTTTGAATCTTTAATCGCATTTTCGCCTTTTAATTTTGAAAGACCGTATTCATTGACAGGATTAACATCGTCATTTTCATTGTAAGGCGCTTTCTTTAGTCCGTTAAAAACATAGTCGGTGCTTATATGAATCAATCTTGCATTAATTTCTTTCGATGCGATTGCAAGATTTAATGCTCCTACGTGATTAACTTTATCGGCTTTATCCTTTTCGGTTTCCGCCAGGTCAACATTTGTATATGCGGCGCAGTTTATTATATAATTAGGTTTAAACTTAATCAGCGCATTCATAACATTGTTTAATTCCGTAATATCAAGATTTATGGAATTAAAATTATGAATTGCAGCATTTTCGTCTTTTAAAACTGCATTGACGTCTATTCCGAGCATTCCCGTAGAACCTATAATCGCAATAACTTTTTGCATTTAAATCACCTCATAATTGCCGTAAAATCCCTTCTTTTGCCAACTGCAAGGTTCGCAAAAAAGCAATAATTTTTATTTTCCCCTTTCATACATAATTTTATAATAATTTCTATAATCTCCTGAAATTATTTTTCCCCACCATTTCCTATTTTCTAAATACCAATTAATGGTTAAGTCTAATCCCTTATCTAAATTTAATTGGGGATTAAATTCTAGTTCTTTATTAATTTTAGAAAAATCTATGGCATATCTTCTATCATGTCCGGCTCTATCTTTAACATATTTAATTAAAGATAGAGGTTTATTTAATTTTTTAAGAATTAAAGAAATAATATCTATATTTTGCATTTCGCTCCGTCCGCCTATATTGTAAACTTCCCCGAATTCTCCTTTTTCAAGAACGGCAAGTACCCCTTTTACGTGATCGTCCACATATACCCAGTCTCTGATATTTTTACCATCGCCGTATAAAGGAATGTCTTTTCCCGTTAATGCATTAATTATAGTCAACGGTATCAGTTTTTCAGGAAACTGGTATTGACCGTAATTATTTGAACATCTTGTAATTAAAACGGGCATACCGTAAGTATGAAAAAATGACATTGCAAGCATATCGGCTGATGCTTTTGAAGCAGAATAAGGGCTTCTTGGGGATAATGGGGTTTTTTCCGTGAATAAACCTTCTTTCCCCAATGAACCATAAACTTCATCGGTAGAAATCTGAAGAAATTTTTCTATTTTATATTCTAAAGACAATTTAAGCAAGTTTAATGTTCCTTCAACATTGGTTTTTATAAATATAGAAGGATTTAAAATTGATCTGTCCACATGGGATTCTGCCGCAAAATTAACAACATAATCAATTTTATTTTTTTTAAAAATTTCTGAGAGCTCATCGTTATTTGCTATATCAATTTTATAAAATTTATAATTAATTGTTTTTTCTTCATCTATATTATCCGGGTTTGCAGCATAGGTAACACTGTCAATGTTTATAATTTTTATATCTTTTCTATTGCTTGCAACATATTTTATAAAATTTGTTCCTATAAAACCTAATCCGCCGGTTACAAGATATGTTTTCATAATTTTGAATCCCCAAATACCATTAAATTAAAAATATTAATAATAAAGATATAACTGATAATATAAAATAAAATAAAATAAAATAAAATTATAAATAAATATAATTCTTAAATAAATATAATTCTTAAATAAAATTTAAGTTCCAAAAAATGTTTAATATTGGTTTCATATTGATAGTTAATTATAGTTAATTTTATAATAACGCTTAGTATTATCGCATCAAGGATTAAAAGCATAATTAGGCGTCATTACGCTAACTCCGCTTGCGTTTGCCCCCGGCGAAATCATATTGCCGAAACCGTAAGTTCCTATTCCTTTAAGCACCAGACCGAATGAAAAAGCCCATTGATGAAAATAAGGCATATTCGTATAGCTTGCAACAAACCCGAGACAACCCAGATTATATATTATTCCGATAGAATTTGAAACATCTTTATGAGTTGTAACATCGTAATTTTCTGCCAAGTTCAGACTGAATCCGTCAATAATATTTAAATTAGCGGCTATACTTGCATACGCCAATGTATTTGTAGGAGCGATTAAAGAAAGACCCTGCGGAAACAATGAAGGATTGCCCGAATTAAACATATCCAGCGCCCCCAGGTAGCCTTGAATATCATTAACCGCGGTATATCCAAATCCTAAAGAATCGTTTCTAAAATCAGTTAATTGCGTGCCTAAATTATAATTATTAAAAACATAATTATTATCGTCGTAACTCCATGAAGCTATAAAATGAATGTTGCCGAACGGATGATATCTTAGTCTGCCAATAATATCTGAATTTAAATTATTATAGTTGAAATAATTAACCGGATTAATAAAATTGCCTGAAAATGAATGGTATTGATAAATATTTAATCTAAACAAATTTGATATATTAGTTTTTGAATAATTTTCTAAATCCCAGCTAAATCCATATTTAACCGCACTTTGCGGCGGTATATAATCAGTCTGGTCAAATAAAGGAAGTCCCGATTGATTTACCGGTCTGATTAAATTGTAGTTAACATAAGGTTTTACAAAAGAAATTAATCCGCTGCCGTTTTTATTATTTTTATAATTCTTAAATAATGTTGCATTACTTGAAATGCCTGCATAATATACTTCTCTGCTTTTATTTGGATAATTTTCGCTGCTAACTCCCGCATTTTTTATATCATCATAGCCCGTATATCTGAAACCTGCCGAAGGAGTAATATTTATGCCGCTTAATAATTTAAAAGGCATATATAAATCAGGAAAAATATCTAATCTGTTTGCGCTATAATAATTCGCGCTTCTTAAAACATTTAAAGATGAATTAAATTTTAAATATAAAGGTGCAAAATAAAACTTTTTAAGCTCTTCTTCGCCGTTTAGCGAAAGTCTCGGATATTCGTCAACGGTAGCATAATTCGGAAAAAATAAATTATCTAATCTTAAAAAATTTATTCTCGACGAAAAACTGCCGAAATCTTTTGTCGCTGAAAAATTAGAAGAAAGCCTATTTTTGGTCATTTGATAGACATTTGTTGAAAAATCTATATAAACAGCAGGGTCGCTTGGAATATTTAAATTTGTCTTGATTGCTAAACCGTCTATAAAATCTGCATTATGAGAGAGCAGCAAATAACGGGATAAATGCGGGGATAAAGCAAGACTTTTAGGACCGCTTCTTTCGTGAATATAAAAACCGTATATAGAGCCGTGCGAAAATTGATTTAAACTATATCTATATTTTAGCGAATTTCCTATCCCGAGATAGCTGTAATAATTTAAATTGTATGTAAGATCCTGACTTCTTCCAAGGTCAAAATAATAGCCGTCGCCAGCCTGAAAACCGGTAAGACTGCTGTATCCTGCCGTAGGTATTAGCAATCCCGAAGATTTTTTTGTTTTAATCGGCATTACCATAAAAGGAAAATATAAAACAGGCACATTATGTATATAAAAAAATGAATTATAAGAAAATGCGTATTGGCCTACGTATATATTTGAAAATGAAGAAGATATTTTCCATGACGGCGGGTTTCTTCTGCAAGATGTTAAATAACCGTTTTTAACTTGATAAAATCCTTTTGCTTTATGTGTAATTTTTTGACCGTATATAAAAATATTTTTTTTTAAATAATGTATATGCGAATCATAAATACTTCCAAATCTATTTTTTAAATATAAGTCTAACTTTTTAGCTTTAGTAACGCTACCCTTAGAATATGCGATAACGTGACCCGTCGCAACTGCAAACCCTGTTTTATAGAAATATACGACTTTATCTGCATATAAACGAAAATGGCGTCTCGTTATTAAAACACTTCCCGTCATAACATATTTATTATCTTTTTTATAATATGTTATTTTATCTGCAGTAATTTTAATCTCTGTTGTTTTGTTTTTTATTTTTGTTTTGTTCTTTGCTTTGCCCTCTGTTTTATGCATCTTAATCTTGCCGCTTGAGCAGTTTGAAAACACAACTGCGCAGGAATTATTAACTTTTAAAATCCCAAAAAAAACAGTAAGAAAAACTAATATCGCTAATATTAATTTTATAGCTTTTAATTTTATAGCTTTTTTATAAAAAAAATTCCGCATAATTTAAATTTAAATATAATTAATATAGCTTTTATTAATTTATTTTTTTAAAATCACCTAAAAGATATAGTGAGCCGCAAATCACAATAATTTCATTTTTATTATTATTTGAATATATACGGAATGCTTTATCTATAGCTTCTTTAATATTTTTTACTGCATAAGAATTATTAAAATATTTTAAATTGTCCGAATATTCTTGCAGTAATTTAGAATCCATAGACCTTTCATTGTTAACATTTGTAAATATTATATCCGCCTTATAAGTTACCCTATCCATCTTCGACAATCGCCGGAGCATCGTCTTATAATCTTTATCTTTCATGACTCCAAATATAAATATATAATTACAATTTTTATAAATATTCTTTAAAGATATAATTAAATTCTTTATTCCGTCCGGATTATGCGCCCCGTCAAGAACTATAGTTTTATCTTTTACATGTATTATTTCAAATCTTCCTTCATTCTTAAAATAAGATATTCCTTTTCTAACCGACTCTTCAGATAAATTTTTATTAATTTTATCTTTATAATATTTAAATAAAATTTCAATTGATAGCAAAGCTATAGCTAAGTTGTATTTATGATACGACGCAAAAGAAGGAAATAAAATATTTTCAAATGAACTATATAATCCGTAATAGTTATATATATTCTTTATATGCGTTATTTTAATAAAGTTTGTCGAAAAATACAAAGCATTCTTTTTAATTGCTTCATTTATCAGAATCTCTCTTACGGCTGTTTTTCTCTCGCCTGTTATCATAATAGAATTTTCTTTAATAATACCTGCTTTATCAAGAGCTATTTTTTTATATGAATTACCGAGAATTTCAGAATGATCTATAGATATGTTTGTAATTATTGACATCAACGGCTTTTCAATAACATTGGTGGCATCTAACATTCCGCCGAGACCTGCTTCTATAACGGCAATATCAACATTTTTTTCTTTAAAATATTTAAAACAAATAGCAGTGGTCAATTCAAAAAAACTGCATTTAAGTCCGCTTGCTAAAAAATAATTCTTTAGACCGTCTAAATCCGCATCGCTTATCTGCTCATCATTAACGATTATTCTTTCATTAAATCTTAAAAGATGAGGCGAAGTATATATTCCTGCAATTAAACCATGCGATTTAATAATTTCATAAATAATACGGCTTACCGAACCTTTTCCGTTAGTGCCCGTTATATGAATAAAATTAATATATTTCTGCGGGTTGCCTGCGTAATTTAATAAATATTCAATGCTGCCGAGACCGAAATTCATTTTAAAACCTTGTTTTTGATATAATTTTTCAACCGAATCAAGATTATTTCTAAGCGCATTTTCTTTGAACATTTATTGTTTAACAATTTAATTTCTTTAATAATTTAAATTTAATATGGGGATAACCATTGCTATATTGTTACCCAAAATTGCCGATATAAAATTTATTTTTGTGATTTAAGGTATTTATATATTTTTTAATTAATAAAATTTAATCATTAATTAATAAATTTAAAAGATTTTTAATGGTGTTTTTTATATCCTTTCTTTCTACTATCATATCTATCATACCGTGTTCCAAAAGATATTCCGCTCTTTGAAAGCCTTCGGGGAGATTTTGATGTATAGTTTTTTCAATTACTCTTGGACCTGCAAATCCTATTAGGGCTTTAGGCTCGGCTATCATAATATCTCCTATGCTTGCAAAACTTGCCGAAACTCCTCCGGTGGTAGGATCCGTTAAAACGGATATATAAGGGAGTCTTGTTTTCTCATATTCTGAAATTACTGCAATAGTTCTAGCCATCTGCATCAATGAAAAAATACCTTCCTGCATTCTGGCGCCGCCTGAAGATGTGAATATTATAACTGGCAGCTTTTTCTCAATAGCATACTCAAATGTCTTCGTTATTTTTTCTCCGACGACCCTCCCCATAGAGCCGCCCATAAAATTGAAATCAAAAATAACGGATGCCGCTTCTATCTTTTCTATTAAACCGTATCCTGCAACGGCTGCATCAGACAATCCGGTTTTTTCATAGTCTTCTTTTAATCTGTCTTTATACTTTTTTGTGTCTTTAAAATCAAGAATATCCGTAGGCTTTAAATCATCGAACAAACGTACAAAACTGCCTTCGTCAAAAATTATTTTAATTCTGTTTTCAGAATTTATTCTAAAATGATAATTACATTTAGGGCATACCTCAAGGTTTCTTTCAAGCTCTTTCTTGTAAATTATTTCGCTGCATCCGGGACATTTAACCCATAAACCTTCAGGAATACCTGCGGGTTTGCCTGCATCCTTTTTGTCTTTTTTGTCTTTATTATTATTTTTTAATCTAAATAAATGCATATATGCTATAAAATATATATTATATTATATTATTTATGTTGCAGATTGCAACATAATGCTTGATTTTATACTTCGCCAAACCTATTGCTATATTTGTTTATTTTTCAACTAATATTTACATGAGGCTTGATTTTATACTATATGAAAATTCTGCAATATTTTTAATAATATTTTTTTTGTCGTTTAAATTATCTTCAATAAATTGAATTATTTTTGAACCGATAATAATTGCGTCGGCATAGTTTTTTATTTCTTTAACCTGTTCAGGATTAGATATGCCGAATCCGATACCCACGGGAATATCTTTGATCTTCTTTATCTCATTTACTTTAGAGCGCATTTCCGCCGGCAAACTCTTTCTTGCGCCGGTTACTCCAGTAACACTAACATAATATACAAAACCTTTTGCGTATGAAGCAACAAGTTTGATTCTTGACGCATCTGAAGTGGGGGCTAACAAAAAAATCTGGTCCAAATTTTTCTCGTCGGTAAATTTTTTTAATTCATCGGATTCTTCAGGCGGCAAATCAACGACTAAAATACCGTCTATTCCCGCAGCCGATGCTTCCTCGGCAAATTTTGAAGGATTATAGGCAAAAATAGGGTTATAATAAGTAAAAAATATCACCGGGATTTCTGAAATTTCCCTTAGTCTTTCTATAAAATTAAAAGCATCAGCCATAGACACCCGGTTTTTTAAAGCTCTTTCATATGATTTTTGTATCACCTTACCGTCTGCCATGGGATCAGAAAAAGGATACCCCAGTTCAATCATATCAGCCCCGTTAGAGATTAATGTCTTTGCTATTTCAAATGAGGTTTCAATATCAGGGTCTCCTATTGAAATAAAAGGAATAAATGCGGTTTTTCCTGATTTTTTATAATTTGTAAAAAGATCGTCTATTTTATTTACATTGATTTTCATATTAAATTAACCCTTAATATTGCCATTATAATATTATCATTGATTAAATTTAAATCCCCGGTTTCAGGTTTAGCTCTGTGATAAATAGTTCGCTATTGTATCTATATCTTTGTCGCCCCTGCCTGAAAGGTTTATTATAACGGTTTTGCCTTTAACTTCGTCTTTAATCTTTTCTAAATATGCAACTGCGTGCGAACTTTCTATCGCAGGTATAATGCCTTCTAATTTACACAGCAATTTGAAAGCATTTATCGCTTCTTTATCGGTTACAGTATCATAAATTATTCTTTTCTTGTCGGCAAAAAAACTATGCTCGGGTCCTACTCCCGGATAATCTAATCCTGCCGCAATTGAATGCGCTTCTTTAATTCTTCCGTCCTCATCCTGTAATAAATAAGTTTTATTGCCATGCAAAACACCGGGCTTTCCGCCGGATATAGAAGCTGCATGTTTTCCTGTTTCTAAACCTAATCCGCCCGCTTCAACTCCATACATTTTGACTTCTTTATATTTTAAAAAAGGATGGAATAAACCGATTGCGTTGCTGCCGCCTCCGATACAGGCAATTAAAATATCCGGAAATTTATCTATTTGCTTTAAAACCTCTTTTCCTATAACAGACTGGAAATCCCTGACTATCTCAGGATAAGGATGCGGTCCTGCCGCAGTGCCTATCATATAATATGTTGTTCTTACATTGGTAATCCAATCTCTGATAGCCTCGTTCATAGCATCTTTTAATGTTGACGAACCTGCGTCCACAGGGGTGACCTTAGCGCCGAGAACTTCCATTCTTAAAACATTTTGTTTCTGTCTTTCAATATCTTTGGTGCCCATAAAAACCTCACACTCAAGACCGAATAAAGCGCATACCGTTGCTGTAGCAACTCCATGCTGACCTGCTCCCGTTTCCGCTATTATTCTTTTTTTACCCATTTTTACGGCAAGCAAGGCTTGCCCTAAGGTATTATTTAATTTATGGGAACCCGTATGATTCAAGTCTTCTCTCTTTAAATATATGTCTGAAGAATATAATTCTGAAAGTCTTGAAGCAAAATAAAGAGGCGTCGGTCTGCCTGCATAATTTTTTAAATAGCCTTTAAATTCATCTTTAAACTCTTTATCGTTTTTAATTTTTTTATAAAATTCTTCCAATTCCAATATAGCTGGCATTAATGTTTCAGAAATATATCTTCCGCCATATTCTCCAAAATGTCCTTTACTATCAGGATATTTCATTTTATCTCCAAATCGTTTTTAATAAATTAAAAATTAATATGTTGAAAAATATTAAGATAATTAAGTTATACAATAAATAAAATAAATAATAATATCATATGAATTTTATTTCAAAAAATAAATTCAACAAAAATTTAATTATCATCAGTATTGGCGGTAATTTTTAGATTTTCAAAAAATAATTTTACTTTATCGTGATCTTTTTTACCCGGAAATTTTTCAACTTTGCTTGAAAGATCAACGGCATACGGTTTTAATATATTTTTAATATAAGCAATATTTTCATAAGAAACTCCGCCTGCGATAATTTTATCAGACAAATCCACGCCGTCAAGAATTTCCCAATTAAAAACCGTTCCTGTTCCTCCGTAAACACCCTGTTTAACATAAGTATCAAGCAAAATATTTACGCCTAAATCTTCATAATAACTTATTTTATCAATATCTGCTTTATCTTTTATATGGACCGTCTTTAAAATTTTATGTTCAAAATTATCTAATTTAATAAGTTTATCTATATATTCCGCAGTTTCATTTCCTGAAAGCTGAATAATATCAATCCCTGTTTCATTTATAATTTTATTAATTTCGTTTATGTCTTTATTGACAAATACTCCTGCGGTTAAAATCGTATTATTTGATTTTAAAAAAAATTTTTCTAAATTTAAATTAAGATTATTAATTTTATTTATAATCTTTTTTGCATTATTTAAATCAATATTTCTTTTAGAATCTTCATAAAAAACAAAACCGAGGCAATCAACTCCTGCTTCTATACAATTGAAAGCGTCTTCAAAATTAGTTATACCGCAAATTTTAACCTTTAGACTCATACTGTATAAATCAAATTTTATTCAATATATTAATTATTAATATCCGCTATGTATTAATTTTAAACGCATAGCTTTTGCTATCCGATAGATTGTAATATGGCAAATTATTAAATATCCAAATTATAATTTTCAATAGGATAAGGGGCCAAAAAATCCTTAATCTTCATTTCAACGTCTTCTGACGCAACTAAAGCTTCGCCTATTAAAAAAGAATTTATTCCTCTATGTATAAGTATTTCAATATCCTGTCTTTTTTGTATGCCGCTTTCCGCTACGACAATTTTTCCGGGCGCAATTTTTTTTGCCAAATTAATAGTTTTAGAAAGATCGGTTTTAAACGTCGTTAAATCCCTGTTGTTTATTCCGATGATTTCGGCTCCGGACATTAATGCAGTGTCTAATTCATATTCATCCGAAACTTCAACTAATACATCTAAAGATAGATCTTTGGCGAGCGATAAAAAATTTAAATAATTTTCTTTTGAAATCGCTTTTAAAATTAGAAGAATAGCGTCTGCGCCTATAATTTTTGATTCAAAAATCTGTATTTCATCTATTATAAAATCTTTTCTTAAAATAGGCAATTTTACGGCATTCCTTACCTTAATAATATCTTTAGTATCGCCCATAAAAAATTTTTTATCCGTAAGAACGGAAAGAGCGCTTGCACCGGCATGTTCATATTTTATTGCCAGCATTTCAGGGTTATAATCATTAATAAATACGCCTTTTGAAGGAGAGGCTTTTTTAAGTTCTGCTATTATACTGCAAATTTTAAAAGCAACTGCTTCACCGTTAGAACGTGGTTTCAAAGCTTTTTTGAAATTTCTGGCATCATAAAAAGTTTCAAATGCTTCTTGTGTATAAATTTTTATATTTATTTTTTCTTTAAGCTTTTCAACTTCAGCTCTTTTATTTTTTAATATTTCGTCTAATATCACAGATAAAACTCCATATGATTTATATTTATATTTGCATTACTCTTCACAGTTCTTATTTGTTCTAATTTGAAAATTTAAATATTATTATTATATTTGCGCATATATCATAACATAATATTATATTATATATAAATTAATAAAATTAAAAAATATAAATAACCTGTTTTTACCTTATTTATATTTTTCTATTAGATACTTCTATAAATTTTTCAAGAGTTTTTTTAGCCATGCCTGATTCAACGCTTTCTCTTGCTAAATAAATCGCATCTTCCAGTTTATTAGTTTTGCCTGAAGCTTTAATCGCAAATCCTGCATTTAAAATTGCTATTTCGCTTTTTGGCGATTTTTTACCTGAAATTATATCTTTAATTATAGCAGCATTTTCGGCAGCGGAAAATGCTTGTAATTCTTTAATATCGCATAATTTAAAACCTAAGTCTTCGGGATTAAATTCGTAGAAAATATCTTTTTCGTTATCAATTTCGTATATAATTGTCTTATCAGACAAACTGACTTCATCTATTCCATCTTTGCCATACACTATAAAAACCCTTTGGATTCCCAATAATCTGACCGCGCCGGCAATTTTTTTCCCTATTTCTTCAGAATAAACGCCCATTACCTGATTTTTTGCATTAAAAGGGTTTGTTAGAGGACCGAGTACATTAAATATTGTTTTAATTCCCAACTCTTTTCTGACGGGAGCCGCAAATTTCATAGCTCCATGAAATTTTGGCGCAAATAAAAAACCTATATTTGCCTCATCAATAGATTTTAGAATAATATCTAAGTCTGCATGGATATTAACGCCCAATTCTTGAAGAACGTCCGCGCTCCCTGATTTAGAAGAAACTGCATAATTTCCATGTTTTGCAATTTTAACGCCTGCTCCGGCTGCTATAATTGCAGCACAGGTAGAAATATTAAAAGTGTTTTTATAATCTCCTCCCGTTCCGCATGTATCCACAAGATTAAATGCGGCATCTTCAGGTATTATTGCTGAAACGGCATTGCCTCTCATAGCTTTAGCAGCTCCCGCTATTTCTAAAACAGTTTCGCCTTTAGCTTTTAATCCTGTTAAAATAGCGGCTATTTGCGCATTAGTAAGCTCTCCAAGAAATATTTTATTAAAAATTTCAAAAGTCTCGCTTTCCGTCAAATCAATACGATTTATTAATTTTTCAATAATTTCTTTGATTTCCATATATCTCAAATTTTTAAAAAATTATTAATTATATTTTTTCCTTGAAAAGTTAAAATTGATTCAGGATGAAATTGCACGCCGTACACGTTGTAACCCTTAAGTTCTATTGCCATAATTTCATTGTCGTCTTTCGAATAAGCCGTCACATTTATAATCTCGGGAATATTTTTTTTGCTTATTATAAGAGAATGATATCTGGTAGCATCAAAGGTATCGGGGATATTATTGAATAAAATAGAAGTTGAATTGTGCTTTATAGGTGAAACCTTTCCGTGCATAATATTAGACGCCTGAACTATTTCCGCGCCAAACGCATATCCTATCGCCTGATGTCCTAAGCATACTCCCAGTATAGGCAGCTTATCATAAAACTTTTTAATTATATCAACAGAAATTCCGGCTTCGGAAGGAGATTTTGGTCCGGGCGATATAACAATCTTATCGGGATTTATTTTTTTAACATCGTCAATACTAATTTCATCATTTCTACATACAACTATTTCATGTCCTAATTCGCCTATATACTGCACTATATTGTAAGTAAACGAATCATAATTATCTATCATTAATATCATAATTAATACCTAATTTTCTTATTGTAAACAAAACTAATTATTTTTATCTATTTAAGTATATTATCGTCAAGAGTGTTCGCCATATTAAAAGCGGCTATAAGATGCTTTAATTTATTTTCAGTTTCCGCAAATTCATTTTCAGGCGTAGAATCAAACACTAATCCGCCTGCAGCCTGTATATAACAAGCCGATTTATTAAATAACGCGGTTCTAATTGTAATACAAAATTCCATTTTATCGCATTTGGCATTATTTAAGAATCCAAAATATCCCACTCCTCCTCCATATACGCCTCTTTTAGAATCTTCAAGTTCGTTAATCAATTCCATTGCTCTTACTTTTGGCGCTCCTGTTAGAGTTCCTGCCGGAAAAACTGCTCTAATAAGATCAAATGCATCAAACTTATCTTCTAATTCAGATACTATATTTGTGACTATATGCTGAACATGCGAGTATTTTTCAATATACATTAACTTATCTACTTTAACAGTGCCTATTTTAGATACCCGTCCTATATCATTTCTTCCTAAATCAACAAGCATCACATGCTCTGCTCTTTCTTTGGGGTCGTTCAGAAGCTTAGAAGCGAGTATTTCATCTTCTGCAGGATTAGAACCTCTTATAATAGTTCCTGCAATAGGTCTTGTTTCTACTATATTGTCTGATAATTTTACTAAATTTTCAGGCGAAGATCCTGCTATTACAAAATCATTTATTTTAAGATAAAACATATAAGGGGAAGGATTAACTAATCTTAAGGCGCGATAAAAACAAAACGGGTCGGGAGAATTTAAAATTTTTTTCCTTCTGGAAATTTGAATCTGAAATATATCTCCTTTACAAATATAATCTTTCGCTTTTAATACTTTTTCTTTATACGAATTAAAATCAACTTCATCAACTATTTCTATATTTTGAGATTCAGGATTTTTATCGCATAATTTTTCAGGTAAATTTGCATAATTTTTATTTCTATTTTTTTTAATTAAAGATATAAGATTATCTATGTCATTAATTGCATTATCAAATTTATCTTCTAATAATTTTATTTCTTCAGATAAATCGTCATTTATAAGAAGAACAACGATTAGTATTTTTTGCAGTAAGGAGTCATATATTATAATATTTTTAGGCAGCATAAAAAAAAGATCCGGCACCTTGGTTATATCTTTTTTTATTGGAGGAAGTTTTTCAATTAAACTGCAGATTTCATAACCTAAATATCCAAATAAACCGGCGGTGAAATTCTCGGGAAGATCTTTATTATATATTTTATATTTTGAAATTAGATCTTTAAGAAAAGAAAAGACATCTTTACTTATTTCGTCTAAATTATAATAATCCGATGAAATAATGCTTTTTTTTTCAAATTTGTTAAGTGTAATTTTTTTATCTAAAAGACTGACGGTGAAATGCGGATTTAAACAAATAAAAGAATATCTTCCCCATTTACCGACACCCTCGGCGCTTTCAAAAAAAAATGCAGAAGATTCATTAGAAAATGCAGAAAATATAGAAATCGGCGTTTCCATATCTCCGCTAATTTCTTTTATTATAGGAATGACATTGTATGATAAAGCAATATCTTTTATATTTTTTTTATTTATTATTGACATAATTATGAAATTATATCACAATTTTATTTAATTGGACATATTTATATATTGCCCCCAAATTTGCCGATTAAAAATAATAGGGAGGTCATAAGCATATTTGACTTTATCAAATAAGGACGGCTCTTTTTGGGCTTCGTCAATTATAGCTTTACGATTTATGTATAAATTTTTGTTTAAATGAGTCTATGCCTTCAACCGCTACCGTAGCAATTAAAAGATAAAAAACAATAATTGCAAAACCGTTGGCAAGTCTTTCGTTTCCTGCCAGATCAATAATCATAGCTATAAAAAGCACTAAAACCGCACCAAGAGAATACGGAGCCGACAGCCTTGTTTTAAAAAATTCTATCCTATTAAAATATTTTTCCCGTAATATATATTTAACCCATAAACCATACAGGATAACAACAATCAATCCGAGCCATTGGAAACCGAAACCTATTTGACCGTGGGCAATTCTGAATATTAAATCCACGGCGAATATAAAACCTATTATATGCAGTATAATAAAAACAATATTGTTTAATATATTTTTCATTTTATTTTTATGTAATTCATTTTTGCTTAATTTGCTTTCCTGGTTTAATCTTATTTGTTTTATTTAAATTTGATTTTTTTACATAGTTAATTTTATTATGTTTAATTTTTTCTAAAGATGCGATTTTAATTTTAAAAATTTCGTTTGGTACTTTAGCTATATTATAGTTGCCTTGCTTAAGATAAATATAAATTTTTTGCGAAATAAAACTGCCGTCGTTTTTAAAAATGTCATTGATTTTTTTCAAAGATAACGCATAATTTTTTAAAAATATTTTTTTATTATTTAATTTAAATACTGGATCGTTTTTTATAATATGATTAAGCGATGTAATATGCATTTTTGCATAATGAATGAGATAAATATTTTTGTTTACTCTAAAATTATAGCCGTAAGGTATTGCTATTTGCTTTTGCTTAAAACTGATAATAATTTTATTGACATTTTTCAAGTTAATGTTTTTTAAATTAAGTATAAAAAAAAGATTATCGTTCAGTAAATAATATTTAACGGGAACTTTAATTTTTTGGGTTTTATTAAAATTAACAAGCAGGCATTGTAATTTTTTAAAGTTTTTCGCCAATTTTTCATTATATCCACCGTTAATATAAAATCTGATTAAACCGTAACGCATTTTGCTTATATTAATATTTATAAAATTCAAAATAAATCTTCTTGTGTTATATGTTGTAATATTAGTGACGGGATAAAAAGAATCGTCTACAAGCCCTGAACCTATTTGCTTAATTTTTTTATTTTTCTTTACGATATTAATTATTTCTTGGTTCTTTAAAGTTATTAAAGTAAACAATGGTTTTTTTAAAAAACCTGAGGGGTTTAAATTAAAAGAGTTTATAAGTTTTAACTGATTTTTATAAGTAAATTTGTTTTCAATTAAATTAAAAAAATTTATTTTATCTTCGTTGTATAACTGCGTATTTTTTGAAAAACTTAAAAATTCGGGATATTGCACAGGAAGGCTTTTATAATAAAAATATCCGCTAATTTTATTTATTTTTTTGTCAAAAGCAAAAATCCTTAAACCTTTTAATACGGGATAGCGTCTGTAATAATGTTTGCCATGCCAGTAATCGTCGTTATTGCCTCTAACTACAAAAGATTTAGGCGAAGAATTATTCGCGCTAAGATTATATTTTTTTAATATTCCCCTTAAAATATGTTTATGCGCAGGCCAGTATTTATAAAGCTTTAATTTATTAAAATGAACGGATATATAAGTTGTTTTATTGTAATAAGACGTATTTCCGTTAAACTCTTTTCTTGTTTTTATTCTAACGCCTTTTGAACCGATAGGAATTAAGATATTTTTATAAAAATGCCTCGGTTTATTAAAATACGACAATAAAGGACTGAAAAAATTTTGTTCCGTCAGATATTTTTTATAAACAAATCTGTAAAAATGTCTAACTATTTTATTTTTAATACTGCCTATATGTTTTATTTTAATATTGTAATCAACTAAAAATATTTCATTTAATATATTATGAATTAATACCTGTTTTATTATTTTTTTCGAAACAAACGCGCCGTTTTTTTTAGCCTGCCTAATGTTCTTTAAGAGTATTTTGTTAAACAGTCTGCTTGTTTGTATAAAGCGTGTAAAATATCTTTTATACACAAAACTTTCAAACGCCTTTTTTAAAGGCAGGTAATTTGGATATATCAAACCTAAATTAATAAATTTAACAGAACCTTTTATTTTTTTATATTTTTTTACGATAAAATAAATTTTAATAATATTAGCGTCTCTCCAGCGCTTAATTTTTTTATTTTTAAGTATGCCGTAAAGATTTATTAAACCCTTGCTTGGCAAATTAAACCGTCTGGAAAAATAAACTTTGTGTTTAATCTTATATTTAATATACGCTTTTACGTATTTTACTTTGCCTTTTATAGTAAATTGCGGATAAAGATATAAAAATTTAGTCAGGCTGACTTCAGGCTTTTTCTTATTCGGGTTCTTAGTTAGTTCAATGTATCCGTTATTCCTAAATTTTCCCAATTCAGTATAATTTCTAAGCACGTTTTTTACGGGAATGTTAACCGGAGTGTAAATAATTCTATCCGGCAAATCAGGATTGGAAAAAGAAACATAAAATAGAACGAAAGGAGAGCTTCCTTTTCCCGTAATTTTCGCTCTATATATTAAATGGCGGTATCTGTCTTTTTTAAATTTGGCTATATTTTTTTTACTTAGTAAAATTTTAGGCTTATAGGCGTATAAATAATGATGTACAGTTAAATCTTGGAGCGCCTGCAGGTTTTTAGTTTCGGCAAGTATTCGTCTTTTATGAAAGTAAACAGTTTTTGGTTTAATATAAACCGCAAGCCTGTAATAACCGGATTTTTTTACGCGAATTATTTTAGATACAACATGATTTTGAATTGCGACATGATGAATCGTCAAAATTTTATAAACCCTGTAAAGAAGAAACAGGACAAGAATAATAGCAAGCCATTTGCCGATTTTAAGCTTATTTTTCCATAAGTTTAAACCGATGCTAAACAGCGCTGAGAATATCGCCTTTATATCCAAAATTATTTTTTTGTCTATATCCATAATTGATTTATAAAAAAAACCGTATATCGTATTTATATTATATGTATTTGCATCTATATATTTTGTATTTTAAATGCTACTTACTAAAGACTAAAAATCAATTTAAATATTATTATTATTTTTTTATATTATTTATATTATTTGTATCAGCTGCATCGTTATTATTTGTATCTTTTTTATTCTTCCTTTTTCTTGTAGCGTCGTAAATCAAATAAGCTATTATAATAAATAGCGAGGAACCGGAAATAATCAAACCGATATATAACAGCCTCTGAGGCCAATAATCAATTATCAGTTCAAAATCGACCGTGCCGTTTTTGTTGACTTTGTAATACCGCGGACCCAGCTTTTTAATATAATCAAGATTAATCCACCATGAATTTGAATAGCCGTTTGCAACAAAATGATATTTGGCGGGCAGGGGTTTTTCAAATAAAGTCTGAAGAATATGTCCATCCGGAATGTTGTCGTTCTGTATAGTTCCGTTAATGTCCTTGGAAATAAATTTATTGCCTAAAAATGCAATGTTTTTATCAGCATTGGTCTGCTTTAACAAATTATAGGTTTTATTAAAATTATCTCTTGAATAATCAACGCCTGCTCTTTTAGGATAAATCTGCGGGTAAACATCCCAGCCTTTCAAATACATTAAATTAAAAATAAGAGGAAAGCTTGTCTTTGCATTATGAACTATAACCGCGTATTTTGATGGATTAATTTCTTTAAATTCAATAGTCGGAGCGGTAATTTTTTTTACGGTCTCCGATATTTTCAGCGTTTTATCAGAAGCTGGAATATCCAATATTTTATTGGTTAATGAATATTGTTTTGAATATTTATCGGCAATATTGTTTAATTCATAGTTTTTTATTCTTTCGGAATGCCTGTTTTGAGAAAATAACTTCGCAAATACCGCAGTTCTGACTTTAAAGCTATTTTGCATCGTAATCGGCACCATATAATTGTCCAAATCATGCAATTTTAGCTCATTATTGACAAATATTAATTTTTTTGGCATCCAAATCCTTGGAATAAAATATTTATCGGATAGTTTGTATATGTCAAGTTTGCCGAATTTTCTCACTAATTTTAGGCCATTTGAAGTATTTAAAATGGAACGTAATTCCGGCTTTGAGATATATTTTAAATATTTGCTATAATTAAAAAATCCTATTTTGTTGCTTTTAGATTGTAAAACATCATTTTGTAAGATGACATATTTTGTTGAAGTCATAGCTAAAAAAGATCTTAAATTCTGATAATTATAATCTTGCAAATCATAAAACAAATTGTTAGAATAATTCATATTAACTGAAAATTCGCTATGCTTATACAATAAATAAAAATATAGTCCTCCGTCATCGTAACCAAAATGCCAATTAAGATTAACATTAGAATATACATTTGGTAAAATAAATATATTATAATTTATATCAGTTCTATTAAATAAATTTTTTGCTCTACTATAATAATGTGGAACCTTTGCCAGCATAGTAACTTTTCTATTATTAAAATTTGTATAACCATTAAAAATTTTATTAGACCATGCTGGATAAACATACACTACACAAGAGATAAACATTATGAAAAATAAGGTAGCAATACTTGTTTTTTTTCCAATATTTTTCTCTATAAACTTATATATCATGACTGAACCTGAGCCAAATAAAATAGAAGCGGAAATAATTACAATCATTATAAAGTTATAATTATCAATATAAACATAATGATACGGTAAATGTTCTAAAAACCATAATTTAAGATTTCCAAATGGATGATTATAAGCTAAATAAAAATAAATACCAATTAAATATAGCAATACAAAACTAAAAAATTTTTTAGGATATTTTATAACAGGAACTAATATTATAAAGGTAATAAAAAATCCTAATAAGATGAAAAGTGTGTCTTGATAAGTTTTTTCATACTCGAGATGAAAATACCATAAAGAATTTTTTACTTGCGCATTTCTAAGAATGGTTAAAAGGTTAATACTTCCCGCAAATCCTTTATATAGCTGGCTAAAACTTATTATAATATTTTTACTGAATGAATATCTATTAAACATCTGATTTAAAAATGGAAATACCCACCAACTATTTATTAGAAAAATCATAAAAAGCATCTTCGATAGGTAATTTATTTCTTTTTTCCAATTTAAATTGTTATTTTGTAAAATTAAATAAAAAATAAAAAATAAAATAATCCATGATATACAAAAATAAACTGAAAAGAAACCCGCATTAATGACAAAAAGTGAAATAATTAATGACAAAATTAAGGAATAAAAATAAAATAGATTTTTATGTTTTAATATTTTTATTAAGCAATAAAGAATAATGCTCATAAACGGAAACATATAAATTACCGCACCTAATAGATAATATATTGTAAAAAAATTAAATACATAAAATATAGCTGAAACAAAAGCTATAATTTTCTTATCATTGTTATATTCAAATAATTCTAAAATAAATAAATAAAAAAATAATAAAGAAATAAATATGATTAAATTATATAAAATTATTTGTGCATATTGATAGTTATGACCAACAATGGAAAGAATAAAAGAAAAAATTAAAGCAAAAGGATAAAACACAAAACTTAGAGACGATGACATGCCAATATTGTTAGATGAAATTAAATAGCGAGATAGTTTTAATATATATTCTGGAGAATAAAATGCGAGATATAACCCCTGGTCGCCAAAAGCAAAAAATGTTCCATTTTTATTATATAACCATATAAATGGAACAAAAGATAAAATTATAAAAACAAGTAGTGGAAATTTATGATGGTTTATTTTATTTATTATTTTGTTTAAAATCTTCATTGTTTAATCTTAATTTTCTTACAAACAATTATTAATATATAATGCAATACGCAATATCTCTAATTATAAAATGAGATAGATTACTTTGTGTCATGATTATCCTTTTACTTTATCCGTACCTGCTTTAAAAATTCTTTTAAAAGATTTCCTATTTGCAAAAAATAATCCTTTTTTTTATGACTTTTGACTATCTGGCTTAAATAACGAGTTGAAAGATAATCTGGCAGAAAAACAAATGGTGAATTATATTTTTTATGATTAACTGCATAAAATTTATTGAAGCTCAAAGAATGTTTCGCAAATCTAAATCTCGGATCTTCAACTAGTTTTAAAGGTGTTTCCCCTGTTAAACCATACTCATCAGAACTTAGATTTAAACCGCTTTTTTTGTAAATTTCTGTTCCTGGATAAGGAGTGAATATATTAAAAGAGGTAACGGAGGGCTTTATTTCATCTAAAAGTTCTAAAGTATCCTTAATCTCCTCTTCAGTTTCTTCTGGAATATTAATCAAAATATTAGCAAATGTTCGCATTCCAATTTTATGGCAAATTTTAAAAATGTCTTTTACTTGTTTTATAGTAATTCCCTTTTTAAGTCTTTTTAAAACAGCATCAGAACCAGATTCAACCCCTAAATCAATTTGCATACACCCAGCTTTTTTCATCTTAATGATAAGTTTCTCAGATAGATTATTTATTCTAGCAGAACAACCCCATAACAGATTTAATTTTCGATTAATTAATTCATCGCATATTTCAAAAACTAATTCACTTTTTAAGGTAAAATTGTCATCAATGAAATAAAAGGCATCTATTAAATATTTTCTTTTAAGTAAATCTATTTCATCAACTACATTTTTGGCACTCCTCAAGCGTAAATATTTCTTAGATTCAACAACTTTGCTAAGTTCTGCACTTACACAAAAGGTGCACTGCATAGGACACCCCCTTCCAGCAAGTATATAAAATGAGGACAAAAACAAACCCCTGACAGCATATGGATTTGGGGTTGTATAGTACTTCATATCAATTTTGTTATAAGCTGGAAGAGGCATTCTATCTAGTTCTTCAATTAAATGTCTTGGTTTAGTTTGATAATATTCTCCTGTTGCTTTGTCATAATATCCTATTCCAGATATATCACTAATATTCTTACTTTCTTTTAATATTGCATTAATTAGGTTATATAAAGTGATTTCTCCTTCACCTATTACAACAAAATCAATAGGGCTATCCTTAAAGAAAAAATCTTTAGGAAATAATGTTGGGTGAACACCACCCACAATGACTTTGATATCAGTCTTTTTTTCTTTAATTTTTGTTGCAAGTTTTATAACATCGTTAAATTCAGGAGTATAACAAGAAATGCCCACAATTCTTGGATTGAATTGACTAATTTGATGTAATATTTCATCGGCAATAATATCTTTGATATATCCACAAACAGGTTCAATTGATTTTGGATCAATTATCTCAGTTTTTATGCCGTTTTTTTCAAGAAAAGAGGCAATAAGCATGAGAGATAAAGGTGGGCGGTAATGATTATAAGCCCTCTGCGGTGGTGACACTAAACATATATCTATCGACATTTAATCCCCCTTCCTTGTTTTACTGATTATTGTCATAACTTCAGAAGATTTAAACAAAGGTCCAAATAACTTTAATAATAATGAAAAAATAAAAATTAATGGCATAAATAATACTTTAATAAACTTATATTTGCTTATGTTTATCGAGTTCATCAAGCTATGATAAAGATCTAATGGATATTCGGTAAAAGAAAAAGCAGTATTAATAACTTCAAATTTATTATGATTTAATATCTTCTTAATTGTTGTTGAATCATAATGGTAAAGATGCCTCGGAGCATCAAGATGAAACCAATGCTTTTTGCTAATTTTAAAACCAAAGCTTTTTATATTTGGTACTGCTATAATGAGTATACCATTATCTTTTAAAACTCTTTTAATTTCTTGTAGCTCTTTATTTGGCTTATGAATATGTTCTAATACATGCCACATAGTAATAATGTCAAAATAATTGTCCGGAAATTTGCAATCCGACAGAGGTTTATTGTATAAATTAATTTTTTTATGTAAGATTGCAGAGCTTAAAGCAAAACCTGTCTGATTTGGCTCAATCCCATATATTTCCCAATTATTTTTAGATAATGAATTTATAAAGCCTCCACTACCGCATCCAATATCTAATATTTTTCCTTTTTTTAAAAATTGTTCAATATATGTTTTTCTTAAAAACATGTAATAAGGTTGTAATACTAATTTTTCAATTTTAGATTTGATATTGCTTTTAGGGGAGTAATAATTATCGCTGTAATATTTGTGAATTTCCTTGTTAATAGGTCTTGGATTTATATAAACTAAGCCACATTTTTTACATTGGGCTAAATCAAACTCTTCATCTGAGATATAAGATGTGCCATGAGTATTTTTAACTTTTATTAACAGGCTTTCGTTATTTTCATCACAAATTGCGCATTTAATATATTCTAATTTAGCCATATATGTATTTTGTTATATGCTAATGATAGTATTATTTATCAATTAGTGTTTTTTTATATTTTTATTCTAACAGTTTATTCTTTATTTCAGTTAATATTGTAATTTAAATTTTTCACAAAGCAAATATAAGTAATTTATTTAATTATCTATTATATATATAAGGTTTTCCAAAAACCTGTTTATAAATATCATTTGCTCTTTCTTTAAAATCCCAAGTTTTAGCATATTCATAAGCTTCTTTTGAAAGTTCTTTGTAAAGTTTTTCGTTTTCTAATAAATCAATGATTGCATTGGCAAAAGCTTCTATATCAAAACACGGTATTTTAATAACACCCCTTGGATAATAGGACTTTAAAGCCTCAAGGTCAAAACTTATTCCTGGCAATCCAAAGGCCATACCTTCAGCCATGGCCATTCCACCGCTATCAAAAATTGCGGGGTGCAAAATTATCTTTGAGTTCATAAAAACATCAAACTTTTCATGACCATCTTTAAATCCCATAATTTCAATATTATTATTTAATTGATATTTATTAATTTTATATTCTATTTCATCTTTTAATATTCCATCTCCGATTAACGCTAATCTTGCATTATTTTTTTTTTTTACAACTATGTTCCAAATGTCAATAAGTTCCAAAACACCTTTCTGCATATGAAACCTTCCTACAAAACAAGCATCATATTTTCTGCCTTTAATAGGAATTACATTCTTAAAATTTAAATACTCATTTGATTGTGCAATGTCAACGCCGCCTTTTACAACAATAATTTTAGGCAAGTTTTTTTTTCTTGATTTAATTTTTTCTGCTTCTGAATCGCTTGTAACAAATATAAAATCAGCATATCTGCGAACAATAAACAATGAAGGCTTCTGCATTAACCAATACAATAGACCCTTCAATTTATGCTTTTTTTTATATGGCGTTTCTTTACCAAAAGGAAAAGGTGCTATAAGATAATAACCAGCAATCCATTTTATTTTTTTATTAATTAATTTAGATAAAAATCCCGGTAAAAAGTCAGGATAGAAATCGGATGCGGAGTAAATATAATCTGATTTTTTAATAAGATAAGTATATTTTATAATATAAAAAATGCCTTTTACTGATCTTTTTATATTAAATATTGCTAAATTTAACAAAGAACCAATATCTCTATTGAATTTTTTATCTACAATAATTTCATTTATGTTATCTGCTATACAATATTTCTGAGCTAAATTATGCGATTCTTCGCATTCCAATATAGTAATGTCTAATTTTTTACCCCAATTTCTTATAAATTCAATCCATATTCTATCTCCACCGCTTAAAATCTCACCATTATTATTAATTACTGAAAATATAATTTTCATTTTTTTATTTATTAATTACTTAGCCAATTATATTTATATATTGATGTCATTATTTTTATTAATAATTAATTAAGATAAATTTTTAGCATAAAGCATACCGAAAATCGTTGTAAAAATTATTCTTTCTAATATAAAAATTTTCACGGGTTTTTTTAATGGTTAATATTTTTAATTCTTGGTTAAAATTTTTTATTATAAAATATTTTGGGAAAATGAAAAAATTATATATTGGAGTGCCAATAAATCTTGCAAACTTATATGCATAACGATTTTTGGCAACAAGCAATATTAATTTTTCTTCTATTTTTTTATATATAGTTTTTTTCATTTAATGTTCTTAATATTATAAAAAGTTATATTAATGTCATATCTATACTAAAATTAACTACTTAGTTTTGTAATAGCTTATGTTTAATATACGCAAACCCCACCGCTCCTTTTAAAAAATACATATAAACCGTTAACAGCGGATGCCTTAATAATTTTCCCCATTTGCCTTTTTCGATAAAAACCCATAGATATCTATAAAATAAACCAAATTGTTTTTTAATGATGATATCGTTTTTACCCCATTTATTTATGTATTTATCAAAATTTTTAATATAATATGATTTTTTCTTAAGATATTTAGATAAAGTTATGTTTGTTTCATTATGAAATATTATATTATTGTATTTATTGTATAAATCTTTAGAATTAATTCCGTTTGAAATTAAGAAATTTGCAATTTCTTTTGAAAAACCGCTTTCTTTTTCTTTTGCGTCAGATAAAACTTTATAATTGCCTAAAAGTTCAAGCTCTCCTAAATCTGAAACTTTTCTATTAAAATCCCAATCTTCGGGTCCTGAAAAACTTTCATCAAAACCATTTACTTTAATAAAAATATCTTTTTTCACAAATCTTATTGCATCTATCGGAGTAGCGTTATAAAAAGACCTTTCAAATCTTCTTGTTTTACAGAATAATCCATTTCCTAATATTATTTCAGGTATATATAAACCAACAGTTAAAGGGCTATTTTTAATTTCAATAACGCATGATTCAATTACAAACGGAGCAAAAATCATGTCGGCATCTATATATAAAATAAATTCTCCTTTACTGACGCTAACTCCATAATTTCTTTGAGCCGACCTTTCGGGACCTTTATCGCAAACTAAGTCAGTATATTTGTTCGCTATTTCTTTTGTTTTGTCATTTGAATAATTATCGACGACAATAATTTCAATATTTTTATAAGATTGAAACTTTATGCTTTTAAGGCATATTTCAATATTATTTTCTTCATTTTTTGTCGTTACAATAACCGAAACCAAAGGATTTGACATCAATTACCCTTTAAAATCCGTAAAATGGGCCATTAGTTTTTTACCTGCTTTAAATAAAAACTTTATATCCGAAATATTTCTTATAGAAAAAACTTTCCTTATTACAAAAGCCGGGTTTAACGCCGATGTATAAAGCGATTGGGTAAATTTTAAAACATCGTCATTTGATATCGGGCTTTTCCAAACGGATTCTTTCATATCATATCTGTCCCAGTCTTCCGTTAAAAGCCAGTCGTTTTTTTTGGCTTCTTCAAACATCGGAGTCCCAGGATACGGAACAACAATTGTTGCCTGAAGTGTGTCAATGTAGCCTTTTTTAAACAAATATTTTGCGAATTCAATAGTTTTAACCGCATCATCTTTAGTTTCCCAGGGATAACCCACCATAGTCGTAATATGAGGCTGAAGCCCAGCTTTCTTTGCAGATTTCACAGTTTCTTCAATCTGTTCAATTTTTATCCCTTTATCTAATCTGTCTAAAGTCGATTGGGTCATAGATTCAAGACCTATTAAAACAAATCTGAAATTTGCTTTTTTAAGCAGATTCCATTCTTCGTTATTTAATGCTCCAACCCGCATATTACAACCCATTACGGCTTTTTTATTATACCCTCTTTCAATATAGCCTAAAGCAAATTCTTTTAACCATTTGCCTTTAGGAAAACATCCGCTGTCGTCAAATATTTCCTTAATCTTTAAATCATTTATAAGATAGCCTATTTCATCTAAATATCTTTTTACGGATAGCGTTCTGAATGTTTTTGCAGGATAAAGCGTAGTCCATGAACAAAATTTACATTTTCCCCACCAGCAATCCCGTCCCGTCATCATATAGGTGCCCGGGGTAAATTTAAAATTGCCGTTTTTATATGCGTAAAGTTTCCAGTTAGTTAGATTTCTATCTATAAACGGCAGTAAGTTTAAATCGTTTTCTTCTATGTTTGCTTTGCCTGTATTTTTAATTTCATTATTTAAGCGGTAATAAATGCCTTTCGGCAAATTAACTTTTTGATTTGAAGACAACTCCGGTTTGTTAGCATTGTCAAGGCTTTTACATAAACCGAGTAAAGAAAAATCATAATCCCCGCCAGTCATGATAAAATCGGCATCTGAATTTAGCAAAGATTCTTCTGGCAGCGCAGTCACATGGTCACCCATTAAAACAACGGCTGGCTCAAATTTACCATCGTAAGTTTTTTTAAAGTTTTCTTTTATATCGTTAATTATTTTCCAATGTCTTTTTACGACCGGCGTTTTTGTTTCTATCGCTATAACGTTCGGTTTTTCTTTTATAATCCTATCAAGCCAGTCATTATATAAAAGTCCTTCGGCTATACCGTCGTCCCAGAACACGTCAAATCCGCTTTTGCTTAAAAGAGTAGCAGCGTAAGCGGGAACCACCGGATAAATATAAGTCGGATCCTTAAACCATTGGAACTGCCTGTTTTGAGAAAGGAGCGCAATTCCTTTTTCCGATTCTAAGGGCGGATACGATATTGATATTTTCATAATTTATATTAATTATTATATATTTATATTGTATTGACTTAATTTATCTGCTTAACTTGCTTTTTAAATCTTTTAATATGAAAAAACCGTAAAAAAACCTTATGCCGTACCATATATGCGTTAAAAAAATGTAATAAACGGAAAAAAGCGAGATTTTAAAATTTTTAACTTTTTTATTAATATCAAAAAATGCGCAGCATAAAGCTAAAATATATATTAACAAGCCGACTGAAAAAGGCAATAATGAATTTTTGTCGGTAATTGCAAACATTAAAAATAAAATAAAATAAAAAACTAAAAATGTGGGGAAAAAATAATAAAGTTTAAAAGAATTTTTAGGATATTTTTTTGCGAAATATCCCCTATGAAGACCGTAATTTCCTACCTGTCTTAAGTGTTTTAAAAGACCAGACCTTCTATGATGATAAACTATTACATTTGGAGCGTAAATAATTTTTTCTCCTTCGTTAATAACATCTAAACACAGCTTGGTGTCTTCGCCCGGCCAATATTCGGAATTAAAACCTTTAACTTTGTTAAACACATCCTTTTTAATCAGTAAATTAACGCTTGGCCAATCGTCAACCTCTTTAATTGAGCCTATCGGATAATATCTTGCAGGATTTCCTCCGCCTAATTTGCTAAGAAATACTCCTCCCGAGACTTTTTGCCAGAATCCGTCATTTTTCGGCGTTATGGCTGGACCGCCTATCGCTCCGACATTTTCATCATTAAAATACGGCAGAGCATTTGTCAGCCACATTTTATCGGGATATGCGTCATCGTCAATAAAAGCTAAAATATTGCCTTTAGAATATTTAGCGCCTATATCTCTTTTTTTTGCAGGGCTAATCTTCCCCGTTGCTATTATAGTTGTGTTCGGATAATTAAGTTTAAGTTTGCTGTCAGGCAAAATAATAACCTCAAAATTCTTAAAATCCATTTTAAATATATAGTCTAAAGTTTCCAAAAGATAATCATTCATATCCTGCAGCGGTATTATTATCGAAACAAAAATAGCGGGCGGGCAATATTTAGATTCAGAAATATTGCCGTTATTATTAATGATATGGTCTCTGATATTATTATCGTTATTGTTGTATTTGACTGTGTTCATTCTATAATATTTTTATATTTCGCGTTTTTTAAAAACAGGCATTAGATGTATCTTTTTTAAAAAAATAAGTATATCATCATAAAAAATATTTATCAATGATATAAACGCAAGTAAATATCCCGTGGTCATTACACAAAATATAACCGATACCATTGTTTGATGAAACAAGCTTATTAAAACAACCTCTAATATAGCGAATAAAAACATTAAAAATAAAAGAAAATATTTCTGCACAGCCATATAATAATTAACCATTATGCTTAAAATAGCAAAAGAAAACATGCTTAGACCATAGAGACTTAATAAAGGAGATGCCTTTAAATATTTACTTCCCATAAGAGTGGATATTATAAAATTGGGAAAAAGGATATAAAAAATTTCACCGAAAAAACATAATAAAGTAGTGATGATAATAGTTTTAAATAAAATCCTTTTCGTTTTATCATTTAAAGCATGTGCATGTGATACTTCTGGAAACATTACGACTGCAAAACTGGCGGGCAGATATAATATAATTTTTCCGAGTAAAGCGCTTACCGCGTAAATACCCGCTTCTTTTGACGAAAAAAAATGCTTTACCATAATTAAATCTATATTTGTAAAAAAAGTGTAAAAAAACAAGGAAAAAAGCACAAGCAAGAAATATTTAATCGTTAAAACATTTTCCGAAACCTCGCCGTTATTTTCATTAATGGTCTGTTTTGAGGTAATTTTTTTAAAATAATTATAAATAAAGATAACAGCTATTAACGATATGGCAATCTGGGCAATAAAAGTTGAAAGAAGAGCGCCCGCTATATTCAAACCCAGCAATACCAGAACAACGGCGATAACAAACTTGCACGCGGACGACAGACTTCCTGTAAGTCCGTAGATGCCGTACATTTTTGTTCCCTGAAGTATGCCCATTAATAATGAGAAAAAAAAACTTATCAATAATATAACGCCCAATATAGCATAATATAAAAAAACATTTATCTTCATGAAATCCATTAAATACGGGATAAAAATAAAATAAACGGTAAGAACGGTTAGTCCAAAAAAAAGAACCTTTAAGGATATGTTTTTAATAAATTTTTTAACTTCGTTAAATTTAGATATTGCCAGATTATGAGATATATTTTTTGCGGCTATTATAGTTATGGTGCCGGCTGGAACCGAGATTATCAAAAGGATTGAAAATAATGAATTTAATATGCCGTATTCGGATACCGTTAATAAACGGCCCATTGCGATTTGAAATAGATAATTGAAAAAATTAGCCGACATGGAAAAGATGAAGATATAAATTCCATTTTTGAACAAACTGTCGTTTAATATATTTTTCATTTATAATAAAAGCGCCATAATATAACAATCAAATAATAAAAAAAGATTAAAATATTATAATTATTTGTTATTTCTGTATAATTAAGTATAATTTTTTAATGTAGTTTTTTAATAAAGTATTTTAAATGAAAGCGAAAATTTAAATATATTAAATATAAATAAATTATAATAATGAATATATTTTAGTTATAATAACTTAATATTTTCATCCTATAAAAAATAGCAATTGTGTCCACCCCGACATCTATAATATCTTTAATTTTTATTCTCCCCCAGGGAGTATTTCGTGAAAAAATAACATCAATTGGCACTTCAACTATTGTAAATCCTTTTTGAGCCGCCACTGCAAGAATTTCGACATCAAACGCATATTTTTTACATAATACTTTAGGAAAAATATTTTCTAATACCTTTCTTTGAAATACTTTTATGCCAGCTTGCGTATCTGTAACATTGAGATTGAATAAAAACTTAATCATTAAGTAGTAGCCTAAACTTAATATCGTCCTTTGAAATGTATATTTTACATTTGAATCTTTATGTCTTTTTGAACCTACCGCGATATCGGCGTTATTATCCCTCATACTCTTAAGCAATCTGCCGACTTGAAAAGGGTTTATTTCGAGGTCGCTATCTAAAAATACGATTATGTCGCCTGTGGAATTTTCAAAACCGTTTTTTAACGCCAATCCTTTACCTGCGTTATGTATATTGGAAACTAATTTAATTTCTTTATGCTCCGCAGCCGCTTTTAAAACCATATCTTTCGTGTTATCGGCGCTGCCGTCGTCAATTAATATGATTTCAAAAGGAAATCTAAACTTTTTAAATATTTTATAAGCGTAAATTAAATTTTGATATATTTTTTCGCCTTCGTTATAGGCGGGCATTAATATAGATATTTTACCTTTATATAATTTCATTGCTGAATGTTGGCGGTATGGGCATTTGTTATTTAGTTTTTATTTGTAAAATAATTTTTATAGTATTTTATTATATATATATTAATAAAATAAATCAATGAGCGTTGTCAAGTTTTTTTTACAATCAAAATATTTTTCTTTTAAGAATAACGCTGCATTGATTCCGATAAATTATGTTAAATTTTTTCCGCTTAATAATGCTATTTATATTTTTAATTAATTTTTTATTGTTGTTATGATATATTTGCTGCTGAACACAGGTTGATGCAATTATATATTTTACGCTTTTATTCATTTGCGGCAGCAGATATATCTTTTTCGCCTTGAAATCCCACGGATATGCATATTCATTGACGGAAATTATAGAATTGTAGGGTATCTTTTTTAATGCGGATTCATAACTATAACCGTAACTATTATCATTGCCTATAATATTTTTATCCAAGGTATAAATTTTAAGGTTAAAGATGTTATCATCTTTGTTGTAATTTAACTGGGAATAATTCTGAATTATATATGGTATTACAATAAGCATAACTAATAATGTAATATTAAAAAGTTTTATGCCCGATAAAAAATTATCATTGTTATTTATCTTTTTATTATGTAACTTACGTAAATTTAGTAAATTATTTAATTTATGTAAAAAATTTTGTTTAATATTTTTTATTCCGTATATGCTTGCCAAAACAAAAAACGGAATTATATAAAACGAATACTGCAACACAAATTCCGACTGAAACGAATAATTAACTAAATAGTTCACCATTAGCGCGGGAATGACTATCAACAAATACTTTCCTGCAAATAAAGGAAGAAAGATTAAAGATAATAAAAGAAATAAAATAAATTTAAAATACAAATGAATATTGTTATAAAGCGGTATAAATACGGATTTAAAAAAACCTGCGAGATTAAACTGCAATAAATCCTTTATACCGTAATCAAGAACAGGATATCTTACCCTACCCATATAAGTTCCGCCGTTCGTTATAAGCGCACTATACGCATCATAATTTATATAAGGCAAAATAATAAAAATTGCGGACAGTCCGTAAGCTAAAGAGATAGCGGCTAATATATAGGCATGTTTATTTTTATAATCCAACAATACCATAAACACACATACGCCTATCGCATAAACAAAAGAATCTATCTTGGTAATTAAAATTAGAAATAAGAATAAATAAAGTAAAAAATATTTTTTGTTTTTTGCAAAATATAATGCAAAAGATATGAACGGAACATAAAATACCGAAACATGAAAGTCAAACATATTCCCCGTATGTAATTGCGGATTTAAAAGCAGGAGTAAGGGGGCAAGATAAGCTCCTTTATTTCCGATTATTTCTTTATATAGCCAGTAAAAAGGGAAAGCGCTTATTCCTATTAAAAAAGATTGCAGGATTAACAAAAATGAAACATGCGGGATTAATTTATATAGAAAACCAAGCAAAAAATATAGCGGTTCTATATAACCGCTTCCATAAATAATATGAGTTCCGTAACTTGTGAAATGCCCATGAGCGATACGGTAAATCACATGCATTTCTACGCCTAAATCTAAAAAAGATGAATGAAACGTCCTGTATCTTAATATTGTGGCTGTTGAAAAAATAACCGTATAAATTATAGAAAAAATTAAAGGCGTGTAATTTTCTTTTATTTTTTTTAATAAAGGCATTATTTATTATTGACATAATTAGGAAATTATATCACAATTTTATTTAATTGGACATATTTATATATTGCCCCCAAATTTGCCGATAGAGATTGTTAAATATACCGCAATGCATTAATAACGCTGGATTCCTGCTTTCGCAGGAATGACACCCGATAGGTGAACTTTTGAAATCCAACAAAGATTCCCGCGTAGGCGGGAAAGTTCCGAAGATAGAAATACACGCCGTTTCTGTTCGCGACGATATAGCTATAAGCCGAGATCGAAACGGTCATCTATTATACAATGTTCTATTACAGGATTAAACTTATTATTCCAATATTTTACGCCAATAATAAATATAAGGAGGGTTATTTTTTATCTTTATCTTTTTCTTTTTCTTCTGTAATAAATTCAATAAATCCGACTGGACTAGCGTCGCCTGCCCTAAATCCTGTTTTTATAATTCTGGTATAGCCGCCCGGCCTTTCCTTAAATCTTGGACTTAATTCCCCAAATAATTTTTTAGTTGCCGACTTATTTCTCAATCTTGAGAAGGCTAATCTTCTATTTGAAGTAGTATCGTTCTTCCCAAGCGTTATAAGTTTTTCTACATAACTTCTTATAACTTTAGCTTTTGGAAGAGTAGTTTCAATTTTTTCATGTTCTATCATAGATGATGCCATATTTCGTAATAGCGCAGATCTATGCGATGATGTTCTATTTAGTCTCGATTTAATTTTTCTATGACGCATTTTTGACCTCTATATGTTTGATTCCTGATTATTTTCTTTTTTTTCTTCAATATTTTTAACATTATCTAATTTCATTCCAAGACTTAGTCCCATGGTAGCAAGAACTTCTTTGATTTCATTAAGCGATTTTCTCCCAAAATTCTTAGTTCTTAACATTTCATTTTCGGATTTTTGAACTAACTCATATAATGTTTTTATATCTGCATTCTTTAGACAATTAGCTGACCTTACGGATAATTCTAATTCATCTACGCTTTTATTAAGATTATCGTTATTTTTTTCTTCTTTAACTGTTTCTTCACTTGCATTAATATTTTTTGGAGTCATTTGCTCCATTTCTTCAAAAGATACGAAAACAGACAATTGATCCTGCATAATCCACGATGCTTCTTTTAATGCATCTTCAGGCGTTAGATATCCGTTTGTAAATATTTCCATTACTAATTTATCATAGTCTATGATTTTACCGACCCTTGCATATGAAACATCAATGGTAACTTTTTTAATAGGCGAATATGCAACATCAAGAGTAATAGTACCTAACGGCGTATCTTCACGTTTGATAACTTCGCTTGAAACATATCCTCTTCCGCTTGTAACTAACATTTCGGCTTTAAAATAACCGCCTTTTGATATTGTGAATAATTTTTTTTCTTTATTTATAACTTCAATATTGTGAGAGGTTTTTATATCCGCCGCAAACACATCCCCTTCCCTGTCTATATCTAAATAAACCGTTTCAGCTCCATCAGACAATAAGTTAAAATCTACTTCTTTCAAGTTTAAAATAATTTCGGTAACATCTTCTATAATGCCCGGTATAGTTGAAAACTCATGATATACGTTATCAAATTTTACTTCTGATATTTTGTGCCCTACTATTGATGACAATAATATTCTTCTTAAAGAATTACCTACGGTAATTCCAAATCCTCTTTCTAATGGTTCAACTATCAGTTTTCCGTAATAATCAGTATATGTATCTTTTTCAAATTCAATTCTCTTTGGCTTAATAAGTGAAAGCCAATTTTTTTTCATATTGCCTCCAAAAAAAAATTATATTAGGCTCCTTATTTAGAATATAGCTCAACAATAAGCTTTTCATTTATTGAAGTAGCAATATCATCTCTTTCAGGATAATTTCTATAAATACCTTTATATGCATCCTTGTCAACTTCTAACCAATTATAAGTATTTTTTCTAATAGACAATTCTATAGATTTATTTACCAAATCATTTTTCTTGCTTTTTTCAGAAAGTGTTATTTCGTCTCCAATATTAACGGTATAAGACGGTATATCTAATTTTTTTCCGTTAATACTGACATGCTTATGTCTTATGAGCTGTCTTGCAAACGAACGTGAACTTGCAAAACCCATCTCATAAATAACATTGTCTAATCTTCTTTCAAGTAATATTAATAAATTTTCTCCTGTTATACCTTCCATTTTTTCAGCTAAGCGATAAACTTTTTTAAATTGTTTCTCCATAAGACTATATGTTCTTCTTAATTTTTGTTTTTCTCTTAATTGTTCGCCGAATTCTGAAAACTTGCCTCTTCCTCCTTTATGCTGACCGGGACCGTAAGCTTTTCTTTCAATAGCGCACTTATCTGTAAGACATCTTTCACCCTTTAGAAAAAGCTTTAATCCTTCTCTTCTGCATAATCTGCATCTGGCTTCAGTATATTTAGCCATTTATTAACCTCTTTATTTTATTAAAATTAATGTTATTAATAAACTATATGTTGAAATTTAATATAAATCAAACTAAACAATTGTTGTATATATTTGTTGTATATATTTTATACCCGTCTTCTTTTAGATGGTCTGCATCCATTATGAGGTATGGGCGTAACATCTTTTATAACGGTAATATTTAGCCCTGAACTTTGCAGCGCTCTTAAAGCCGACTCTCTTCCGCTGCCTGGACCTTTAATATATACTTCAATATTTGATACTCCATATTCAGAAACTTTTTTAGCGGCATTTTCTGCAGCTATCTGACCTGCATAAGGAGTACTTTTCCTAGAACCTTTAAAACCAGAACTGCCTGAGCTTGCCCAGGCAATAACATTACCGTTTAAATCGGAAATGCTTACTATTGTATTATTGAAAGTTGATTTTACATGAGCAATTGCATTCTGTATTGTTTTCTTTTCTTTTTTTTTCTTAATAAGTTTTTTCTTGTGTTCAGCCATTTAAACCTCTTAAAGAATTCAAATTATTATAATTTCAATTAATAAAGTAAGCTATTTAATTTAAGCTATGTTTAAGCCTTTATTTAAGCCTTTTTCAATGACCCTATGGATTTTCTAGGTCCTTTTCTAGTTCTAGAATTTGTTTTTGTTCTTTGTCCTCTTACCGGCAGCCCCTTTTTATGCCGAAGCCCCCTATATGAAGCTATATCTATAAGTCTTTTAATATTGGTTTGGATTTCCCTTTTGAGGTCTCCTTCAACTTTAAATTCTTTATCTATAGCCTGACGTATCAAATTAACTTGGGGTTCGCTAAGATCGTTAACCTTAATATTTAAATCAATACCAGTACTGGATAATATTTTTTTTGCGGTAGATTTTCCTATTCCAAAAATATAAGTCAATCCTATTTCAATCCGTTTATTTTTTGGTAAATCAATACCCGATATTCTTGCCATATGTTCCTCCTATTTATCCCTGACGCTGTTTATGTTTTGGATTTTCGCAAATAACTCGGACAACGCCTTTTCTTTTAATTACTTTACATTTGTCGCAAATTTTTTTTACCGATGATCTTACTTTCAATTTTTTTACTCCTATCTAATTATTTATCTTATTTCAATTTAATTTTTTTATTTTGTTCTGAATATTATCCTGCCTCGGGTAAGATCATAAGGCGAAAGCTCAACCGTAACCTTATCTCCCGGCAAAATTCTTATATAATGCATCCTCATCTTGCCGGATATATGAGCAAGAACCTTATGTCCATTTTCTAATTCTACCTTAAACATAGCATTAGGCAAGGGCTCTAGAACAATTCCTTCAACTTCTATTAAATCCTCTTTTTTTGCCATATTTTTTTTATTTAATTTAGTATTTATATAAATTTCATTTTTTATAATTAATTTAAATAGATTATTAAAATTAAAAATTTTAAGTTAAAATCTCAGGTCCATTTTCCGTTATAGCAATTGTATGCTCAAAGTGGGCAGATAAGCCCTTATCTGCAGTTATTACCGTCCAATGATTTTTCTTTATTTTTATTTTAAAATTTTTCTCATTCACCATAGGTTCTATTGCTATAACTAAGCCTTCTTCTAAAATTACGTTAGAAGTCTTAATGATATAATTAGGCACCTGAGGATCTTCATGCAACTCAAATCCTAGACCATGACCTACGAAATCCCGCACGATTGAAAAATTATGCTTTAAAACATAATTTTCAATAGATCCGCCTACTTCATTTAAATTATTTCCTATTTTAGCATTAGATATACCTTCGTACAAAGATTTCCTTGTAATATCTATTAATTCTTCAGCCTTATCTGAAACGGAACCGACTGGAACAGTTAAAGCTGAATCGGCATAATATCCATTATATAAAACGCCGAAATCTAAACTCACAATATCCCCTTCGTGTAATTTTCTATCAGAAGGAAAACCATGCACAACCTCTTCGTTTATGGATACGCAAACAGAATGCGGAAAACCCCTATATCCTTTAAATGCACATTTCGCATTATATGACCATGTTATCTCTTCTGCTAATTTATCATATATTTTTGTTGCTAAACCGGGTTTAGTTATTTCTGCTAATTTATTTAATACCTCATTAACAATTTTACCGGACTTTCTAATTTCTGCAATATCGTTTTTATTTTTTAATTTAATCATCTAAAACAATTTATTCCTGAAATAATATTTTTAAAAACATCTTCGGAATTTTTATTTCCATTAATTTCTATAACTTTATTTTGTTTTTTATAATATTCTACCAATGGATGCGTTAATTTTTGGAAAACCTCTAATCTTTTTTTTATAACATCTTTTTTGTCGTCGTCTCTTGTTATTAACTCAACTTTACAATCGTCGCATAAATTATCAAATTTAGGCGGATAAAATTTTAAATGATATACTCTATTGCATTTAGGACATATTCTTCTATTTGTTAGTCTATCGAAAACAACATCATCTTCTATATTTATATATATCATAGCTTTAACTGATAAATCAAATTCGTTCAATATTTTTTCGAAAAGTACATTTTGCTCTATATCTCGAGGAAAACCGTCAAATAAATAATTTATATTTATTCCATATAACTCCATGGTATTTTTTATCATAGCAGCAACTAATTCTGCAGGTACCAAATTTCCATTGTCTATATAATTTTTTGCCTGAACTCCCAATTCAGTATTATTTTCAACATTTTCTCTAAGTATATCACCTGTTGAAACTAATTTGCATTTATACCTGTTCGCTATATTTTTAGCCTGCGTACCTTTCCCTGCACCAGGCGGCCCTATTAGTATACAAACTAAATTATCTTTCATTTTTTCTTAGATGCTTTTTTTAATAGACTGTCATAATTCCGATATAATAAATGCGACTGAATTTGAACAATAGTATCCATTGCAACTACGACTACTATTAATAGCCCCGTTCCGCCAAAATAAAAAGGGACGTGAAATTTGTCTATTAAAATAGTAGGCAGTAAACATATTGCCGAAAGATATACGGCACCTATAAATGTAACTCTGTTAAGAATTTTGTCTATAAAATTTGCGGTTGACCTTCCAGGTTTAATTCCAGGAATATTCCCGCCATATTTTCTCAAGTCATCAGATACTTCGTCTACTTTAAAAGTTATCGCCGTGTAAAAATAACAAAAGAAAAAAATTAAAATAACAAATATTAAATTATATAAAAAACCTTCCGGATTCAAATATTGAGATACAGATTCAAAAAACGGATCTTTAATAAAATTTGAAATAGTAGCAGGAAAAAGTAATATGGACATAGCAAAAATTGGAGGAATTACTCCTGCCGTATTAACTTTAATAGGTAAATAACTTACCTGTCCCGAATATAATTTTCTGCCTACCATTTTTTTAGGATATTGTATAGGAATTCTGCGCTGAGCAGATTCGACAAAAACAATAAATCCTATAACAAAAGCCATCATAACGACAACTAGAACAAGCAGCATAGGGCTTAATTCACCAGCGCCGACAAGTTTAAACGTATTTATAGCAGCCGCAGGCAAAGCTGCAACAATTCCTGCAAAAATAATTAGCGATATTCCGTTTCCAATGCCATTTTCCGATATTTCTTCGCCAATCCACATTACAAAAACCGTGCCCGCAGTTAAAGTAATTACGGATATGATCATAAAAGACAATCCCGGATCAGGTACAATAGGTATTCCGTTTGGACTTTTCATTGCTTGAATCCCATAACTGATACCTATGGATTGAAGCAGTGCTAATCCTACGGTTCCATACCTTATATATTGCATTAAACGTTTTCTTCCTGCTTCCCCTTCTTTTTGCAGTCTATCCATAGAAGGAAAAACCATCGGGAGCATTTGAAATATAATAGATGAACTTATGTACGGCATTATACCTAGAGAAAATATAGAAAATCTAGATAAAGCACCGCCGGTAAACATATTAAACATTCCGAACAAGTTACTATTCGCTTTATTAAAAAATGCGGATAAAGCAACAGCATTGACTCCGGGAGTAGTAATATGCACGCCAAGCCTGAATATTATAAACATCAATAATGTATATAATATTCTATTGCGCAATTCAGGAATTTTGCCTACATTTTCAAAACTTTGCGCCATTATATTATCTCGACAGTTCCGCCAGCTTTTTCTATTTTATCTTTAGCGCTTTTAGAAATTTTATTACAAGTTATATTAATTTTACGATCAATATTGCCTACACCCAATATTTTAAATTTTTTACCGTTGATATTTTTGACTAAACCAGCTTCTTTTAATATGTTAACATCAATTTTATCTTCTTTTAAATCAATAATATCTTTCAAATTTACTATAATATATTCTATTTTTAATGGATTATTAAATCCTCTTTTGGGAACTCTGCGGATATAGGGCATTTGTCCGCCTTCAAATCCTGTTCTGACACCTCCGCCCGCACGCGCATTCTGACCCTTATTGCCCTTGCCAGACGTTTGGCCATGACCTGACCCCTGACCCCTGCCGAGTCTTTTTTTATTTTTATTTCCTAATTTGCTAAATTTGTTTAAGCTTATCATTTATTTTTCCTTATTTTCAAATCTTCTATTTATTAATTCTTTCTTATAATATAATGAAGACAAACATTTTATAGTGGCTCTCGCAACATTATGAGGGTTTGACGAGCCTATACTTTTTGCATATACATTTTTTATACCGCTTAATTCAAATATTGCCCTCATTGCACCGCCTGCAATAATTCCTGTTCCTTCAGGCGCAGGCTTCATAAAAACATATCCTGCTCCTGCTTTCGCATCTTGTTCATGAGGAATGGTATTTTTAAAAATTTTTACTTTCAATAGATTTTTTTTAGCCTGCTCTGTCGCTTTTCTGATTGCTTCTGGGACCTCTTTTGCTTTTCCAAGTCCAATCCCGACATATCCTGCGCCTTCATCTCCGACTGCAACTAAAGCGGAAAAACCAAACCGGCGACCGCCCTTAACAACTTTGGCTACCCTAGATATATGTATTACCTTGTCTTTAAAATTTAAGTCTTTTGCATTAAGTAACTCCAAAATATCCTCCTGAAACTAAAAGATTAATCCGTTTTCTCTTGCAGCATCGGCTAACGCCTTAACTCTGCCGTGATATATATATCCATTTCTGTCAAAAGCAACTTCATTGATAGAATTTTTTTTACAAAGTTCAGCAATCTTTGCACCTATTATTTTTGCAGATTCGATATTACCCTTATGCCCTTTGATTTCGTCTTTTATTTCATTAGACAATGTAGACACCTGCGCTAATACTTTATTGTCCAAAGAAAAAACCTGAGCATAAATATTATTAAGACTTTTATAAACGCATAATCTAGGTCTTTTATTATTACGCATAGCTTTTTTAATTTGAACCTTTCTTCTCAATCGTTTTTCAAATTTCGTTTTCATATTTATGCTTTCCTTTTAAATTATTTTCCTGAAGCTTTCCCGACTTTTCTTTTTATAATTTCATCGCTATATTTTATGCCCTTGCCTTTATATGGCTCAGGTTTTCTATAACTTCTAATTTTAGCCGCAACCTGACCGACAAGGTCTTTGTCATTTCCTGTAATTTTTAACAAAGTGTTCTTTTCAACACTTATGGAAATTGATTCCGGAATATTAAAAATAATCGGATGGGAATAACCTATATTTAAATTCAATGCATTTGTTTTGACTTCAGCTTTATATCCAACCCCTATAATTTCCATATTTAAAGAAAATCCATCAGAGACACCCTCTATGCAATTTGCAATAATTGTCCGAGTTAATCCTGTAAATTTTTCATTATTTTTATCGTTATCGGCTAAACTAACCGTGATAACGGAATCGTTAATAGCTACGGAAGATTTTTCCGGTAATTTTTTAGACACCGACCCTTTCGGCCCTGTGCATGTGAACAAATTATCTTCTAATTTAACTTTCACTCCTGCCGGTATATTAACCGGTTTTTTCCCAATCCTAGACATTATATTTATATCCTATTTTATTAATATATATTTACATAATTTTTAATAATGATAATCCGCCGACATTTTGTTCCAAGCATTCATAATCTGCAATTATGCCTTTAGATGTAGTAAAAATTTCCATTCCTAATCCATTCTTATACGGTTTGATATTTTTAACGCTTTTATATTGCCTTAAACCGGGAGTGCTTGTCACTTTCATTTCTATAACTAAAGGTTTCTTCTTATTAGTATATTTTAATAATACTTCAAGTGATTTTTTTGCAATATTTTCCGAATTAGTTATGGTAGTAGATTCAATAAATCCATTTTTTTGTAAATTAAGACATATTTCTTCTTTTATTTTTGAATATGGAATTACCACAGATTTTTTTCCTGCCGTAGAAGCATTTTTAATTCTGATGATTAAATCTGAAATAGGGTCCTGCATTTATTATCTCCCATTATGCAATTTTGAAAAATTAAACTATAAAGTATATAATAATTAAATAAAAATATTAAATAAATAATTTTGAAGTGACATTATATTCTAATTTATTTAAATAAACAATCATTATTGTAAAATATACCTGAATATTTAAAGTACTCATATTATTAAAATAAAATTTACCAGCTAGATTTTGTAACACCGGGAATTTCACCTTTATTAGATAAAGTTCTGAAACATATTCTACACATATCAAATTTTCTGTAATAGCCCCGTGGTCTACCGCAAATAGGACATCTATTATGCTGCCTTACCTTAAACTTTGGTTTTCTGAAAGCTTTTATGAATAATGATTTTTTCGCCATACACCGATCCTCTAATTTTTAAAAGGAAATTTAAATGTTTTTAATAAATTATAAGCTTCTTCATCTGTTTTTGCTGTAGTTACAATTGTAATATTGAATCCCTTTAATTTTTCAACAAGTTCATAGCTAACTTCAGGAAAAATAATTTGTTCTTTGATTCCAAAAGTATAATTGCCTCTGCCGTCAAATGATTTTCTTGAAACACCTTTAAAATCTCTAACCCGAGGCAATGCTATGTTAATCAGTCTATCTAAAAAATCATACATTCTTTTGCTGCGTAATGTAACAAAAATCCCAATTTCCTGTTTTTCCTTAAGTTTAAATGCGGCAATTGATTTTTTAGCTTTTGAAACGACAGGATGCTGTCCTGCTATTTTGGTTAGCTCTTCAGTAGACTTTTCTATTATTTTAGGATTTGACGTAGCTTCACCTAATCCCATATTGACTACTATTTTTTCTACCTTCGGAATTTGGTGAATATTTTTATATTTATATTCCGTCATCAATTGAGGTATTATTTCTTTATTATATAATTCCATATATCTTGATATCACGTTAATTCCCCCGATTACAGCTCAGTTCCGCATTTTTTGCAAATGCGGACTTTTTTATTATCATCTTTTAACTTAATTGAATATCTAACGGCTTTTTTGCATTTTTGACAATAAATTCCAACATTAGAGATATTTATTGATCCTTCTTTATCTATAATACCGCCCGGTTCCTGAGCGCTTCGAGGTTTAATATGCCTTTTTATCATATTAATCTTTTCAATTACAACTCTATTACGCTTTTTATCAATCCGCAGTATTTTACCCGTTTTATCTTTTTCTTTACCTGCCAACACTTGCACTAAATCATTTTTTTTTAATTTAATAGTCATATTATAAAACCTCAGGTGCTAAAGATATAATTCTAGTAAATTTTTTTGCTCTTAATTCCCTTGCGACAGGACCGAATATGCGAGTTCCTATAGGTTCTTTTTGAGCATTAATTAAAACTGCAGAATTATTATCAAATTTAATATATGTACCGTCAGGACGTCTTGTTTCTTTTGCCGTCCTTACAATTACAGCTTTTGCTACATCCCCTTTTTTTACTTTAGAATTAGGCACGGCTTCTTTAATTGAAACAACAATCGTGTCGCCGATAGAAGCGTATTTTCTTTTTGAACCGCCCAATACTTTAATACACATCAGCTTTTTAGCTCCGGAATTATCAGCAGAGGTTAAAATTGTTTGCATCTGAATCATTTTTTATTCCCCTAAATTTATTTTCCATTAAATCATTTATCTAATACTTCTTTAAGGTTCCACTTTTTATCTTTTGATATAGGTCTTGACTCATAAAATAATACTTTATCTCCTATCTTTGCTATATTATTTTCATCATGTACCTTATATTTTTTAACAGTTTTTATAAATTTTTTAAAAAGAGGATGCATAACTAAATTAGACACAGAAACAACAATAGTTTTATCCATTTTATCAGAAGATACATTGCCGATAAACGTCTTTTTCATTTTACACCTCTATTTCTTTCATTTAATGAAGTTTTAATCCACGCAATTTGTTTTTTTAATAGCTTTAATCTTTTAGGATTTTCTAAAGAACCGATGGACTTTTGTATTCTAAGATTAAATATTTCCTTTTTTATGTCATCTTCTTTTACTCTAATCTCTTCCAATCCCAGAGTTTTTATTTCTTGATATTTATATTTCATTATTAAAATTCCCCTCTCTCAATAAAAATAGTCTTAATCGGCAATTTATGGGATGCGAGCCTTAATGCTTCTTTAGCTACTTCTTTGGAAATCCCGCCCATTTCATATAAAACTAATCCCGGACGAGAAACAACGACCCATTCTTCAACGCTTCCTTTTCCTTTACCCATTCTTGTTTCGGCAGGTTTTTTTGTTATCGGCTTATCTGGAAATACCTTTATCCATATTTTCCCTCCTCTCTTTACAAATCTAGTCATTGCAATTCTTGCAGCTTCTATTTGCCGAGAAGTGATATATCCGCATTCTAATGCTTTTAAGCCAAAATCCCCGAATGCTATGGAATTACCGCGGGTAGCTACACCTTTCATTCTGCCTTTCATTTGTTTTCTAAACTTAGTTTTAGACGGCATTAACATCGTAATTCACCTATTTGTTTATTAATTTATTAAACTCAATTAGCATAATACTGTTTAAATTCTAATAAATTTTAATATTAAAATTTTAATATAAAAACTGCAGACTAATCAAAAAATATATAATATTAAAGAATATCCCCTTTATATATCCACACTTTTATACCGATTTTCCCATAAGTCGTATTAGCCTCTGCAACTCCATAATCAATATCAGCTCTAAGAGTATGCAGCGGAACTCTGCCTTCTTTATACCATTCAGTTCGTGCAATTTCGGCGCCGGCTAATCTTCCTCCGCATGAAATCTTAATTCCTTTAGCTCCGCTTTTTAATGCTAAATTAACGCTTCTTTTCATAGCTCTCTTAAAAGCAATCCTTTTCTCAAGCTGTGACGCAATTCCTTCCGCAACTAATATAGAATTAACTTCGGGTTTTTTAATTTCCATTATGTTAATATTTAAATCTTTATCTTTTACCTTTATAAAGTTAGAGATTGAAGCTTTTAAAGTATCAACTTCCGAACCTTTTTTTCCTATTACCATACCCGGTCTTGCAGTATAAATATTTAAAATAAGCTTATCGGCCTTACGTTCAATATCTATCTTTCCTACTCCGGCCGAATACAATTTATTTTTTAAGAATGCGCGAATTTTAATATCTTCATGAAGATTTATGCTATAATCTTTTTTATTATACCATTTAGAATCCCATGTTTTATTGATTCCCAACCTCAAACCTATTGGATTAACTTTTTGACCCAAATTAACCTCCGATATTATTTTTCATCAAGTATAATTTTTATTGTGCTCATTCTTTTTTTTATAGTTGCCGCTCTGCCCATTGCTTTTGGCATAACTCTTTTTAAAGAAAATGACATATTTACATATGCGGTAGATATAAACAGATTGTCAACATCAACTTTTCCAGTATTTAAAGCATTTGCAATAGCCGATTTTAATAATTTATATATAATATTTGATGATTTTTTATTTGTAAATTTTAGAATATTAAGAGCTTCGTAAACTTTTTTTCCTCTCACCAAGTCTATAACCAATCGAGCTTTTTGCGGTGAAACTCTAATATATTTAGCTTCTGCTTGAAACTGCATATAAAACCCTCTCTTATTTTATTTTGAGCCTGTCTTTCCGGCCCCTTGTTTTACTTTAGCTTTTCTATCGCCCGAATGCATTGTAAACGTCCTCGTAGCAGAAAATTCGCCTAACTTATGTCCCACCATATTTTCGGATACAAAAACGGGTATAAATTTTTTGCCGTTATGAACTGCAAATGTATGACCAACCATATCTGGAATTATATCCGACCTTCGAGACCATGTTTTAATAATTTTTTTATCATTATTTGAATTTGCTTTATCTATTTTTTCTATTAGAGATTCATCAATAAATGGACCTTTTTTAACAGACCTTCCCACTATAATCCTCCAAAATTACGGCTTCCTTCGTTTTATTATATATTTAGATGTTGCTTTATTTTTCCTTGTTTTATAACCTTTTGTAGGAACACCCCATGGTGTAACAGGATGTCTTCCTCCGGATGTCTTTCCTTCTCCTCCGCCATGCGGATGATCAACAGGATTCATAGCAACGCCTCTTACTGAAGGTCTTTTCCCCAACCATCTTGATCTTCCCGCCTTTCCAATGCTTATATTTTCATGGTCAATATTTCCTACCTGCCCGATTGTTGCATAGCAACCCTCAGGAACTATCCTATACTCGCCTGAAGGCATTTTTAATTGACCATATCCATTATCTTTTCCTATCAATTGCGCATAAGCCCCTGCGCTACGCGCTAATTGTCCGCCAGCGTTCGGCTTTAGTTCAATGTTATGAATCATCGTTCCGACAGGAATTTTAGACAACGGTAAACTATTGCCTACCTGAATATCTGCCTCTTCCGAAGCAATAACATGCTGGCCTTGTTTAAGTCCGTTCGGACATAATATATATCTTTTCTCACCGTCAATGTAATGCAATAAAGCAATCCTAGCAGTTCTATTCGGATCGTATTCTATTTCAGCAACAAGAGCAGGAATATTTCTTTTATTTCTTTTAAAGTCAATAATTCTATATCGTGTTTTATGCCCCCCTCCTTGATGCCTGACGGTAATACGGCCATAATTATTCCTTCCTGCCTGTTTTTTATAGGCGGTCGTCAAATTCTTTTCGGGAGTTTCCCTCGTGATTTCAGAAAAATCGGAAACACTTTGAAATCTCCGCCCGCTTGATGTAGGTTTATATTTTTTAATCTGCATAAACTTAATTCTCCTATTATACTTCCAACGCTTTTATACGTTGACCTTCTTTTAATTTAACGTATGCCTTTTTAGTATTTGATAATTTACCTGTGTACTTGCCGATTCTTTTAAATTTTCCTCTATTTATTAATGTTTTTATACTGTCAACTTTAACGTTAAAAAATTTCTCTACCGAAATTTTTATCTCATTTTTATTAACATGTTTATTCACATTAAACACATATACATTTTGAGTTTCCCGTAATCCTAAACTCTTTTCGGAAAGTATTACCCTTTCTATTATTTTATGCAATTCTTTCATTGTAGTAATTTCACCTCTAATTTGTTAAGCGCTGATTTGCTGATAATAATATTCTCATATTTTAATAAATCTACAATATTAAAATTATCAACCGTAGAAACTTTATATTTATACAGATTTCTAGCTGATTTTATAATTTTATCGTTATTTTCAGGTAATATCAGCATACCTTTCTTTATATTTAATGCTTTAAAAATATTAACCATTAATTTGGTTTTAATATCCGCTATTTCAAAATCTTCTATAAAAATTATTTTTTTCTCTTTGTATAATTCTGCAAAAACAGATTTTAAGGCGCCTTTTCTAGCCTTTTTTGGCATATCCATATTGTAATTTCTTTCAGAATTAGGTCCAAATATAACACCTCCGCCTTTCCACAATGGGGAACGAATAGAACCTGCTCTTGCTCTTCCCGTTCCTTTTTGTTTCCATGGCTTTTTGCCTCCGCCAGAAACAATCTTTCTATTTTTTGTAGATGCAAGACCGAGTCTTTTATTGGCTTGCGTCAATAAAACATATTGCTTAATCAGAACCTCGTTTAGAGGGCTTAAAAATATTGCATCGTTTAATACAATATTATCAATTTTTTCATTATTTATATTAACCATTTCAACTGTTTGGGACATTTTACACCTTTAGTTATATATTTATATATAGATAATTATAAATTATAAAAATAATTTTTTTATTTTATAAATTTAATAAATTTTAATACTAAATATTTATATGAAGTTATTATTTGTTAATTTATTTTACAATTTTCCTTCCGGAGTTGTCAGCAGCATAGATATATACAATATTGCCGTTTGCTCCCGGTACAGCTCCTTTAACATATAATAAATTATTATCCGCATCAATTTTAACAACTTTTAAATTTAATACGCTTATTTTATCAGTCCCCATATGTCCGGGCATGTGCAATCCTTTAAAAACTTTTGAAGGATATGAAGATTGACCGATTGATCCCGGCGCCCTATGAAAATTTGATCCGTGTGTATCTTTTCCGCCTTTAAATCCCCATCTTTTAACAACTCCCTGAAATCCCTTACCCTTAGTAACACCTGAAATACTTACATTTTTTATTCCGTCAAAAACTGAAACGTTATAAATTTCTCCGATATTAACAGTTTCAATATCCGGTATTCTAAACTCTTTTAATATTTTTACAGGATTAACATTATTTTTTTTAAAATGACCGAGTTCAGGTTTATTTATTTTATACGACTTAATTTCTCCATACCCGACCTGCACTGCATTATAACCGTCTTTTTCAACAGTTTTTTTTGTTACTACGGTGCACGGACCCGCCATTAAAATAGACACAGGCACAATTCCGCCGTCTTCATTAAATACTTGCGTCATTCCTATTTTTTTTCCTATTAATGCTTTTAACATATTTAGCGCTCCAAATTCAATTATATCTGTTTTATGTCAACATCAACGCCTGATGACAAATCAAGTTTCATTAACGCATCAATTGTGGCCTGAGTAGGCTCTACCAAATCAATTATTCTTTTATGAGTCCTCATTTCAAATTGTTCCCTAGATTTTTTATCAACATGAGGAGATCTTAATACGCAATATTTATTGATCTTCGTCGGCAAAGGAATCGGTCCGCTAACTTTTGAACCCGTTCTTTTTGCGGTATCAACTATTTCTTCAACTGAATGATCTAATAATTTATGGTCAAACGCTTTTAATCTTATACGAATTTTTTGAATTTCCATTTTTTATATAGCGCGTATTAATACGACGCCATAACTCCTTATAATATAAATAATAAACATTAATTATTGAAATACATAAATATTTTATTTTATATGCAATAATATTTTTATTCTACAACTTCTGTTACTACGCCTGCACCTACGGTGTGCCCGCCTTCTCTGATAGCAAATCTCAATTCCTTTTCGGCGGCTATAGGGGTTATAAGTTCGACAGCCATGGATACATTGTCTCCAGGCATTACCATTTCAACTCCTTCCGGCAATGTGCAAACTCCTGTAACATCCGTAGTTCTAAAATAAAACTGCGGACGATAACCGTTGAAAAACGGAGTATGACGGCCGCCTTCTTCTTTAGTTAATATATAAGCTTCAACATTGAATTTTTTATGCGGGGTAATAGAACCGGGTTTAGCTAAAACCATGCCTCTTTCTATATCTTCGCGTTTTTTTCCTCTTAATAAGACGCCTACGTTATCTCCCGCTCTGCCTTCGTCAAGAAGCTTTCTGAACATTTCAATACCCGTTACGACAGTTTTAGATGTGGGCTGAATACCTACGAGTTCAACTTCGTCTCCGACTTTAACTATTCCTCTTTCTACCCTGCCTGTTGCGACAGTTCCTCTGCCTGATATTGAAAATACATCTTCAACGGGCATTAAGAAAGGTTTGTCTATATCTCTTTTTGGAACGGGTATATATTCATCTACAGCATCCATAAGCTCTATTATTTTTGCAGTCCATTCATTGTCGGTATCCGCTTCTAAAGCTTTAAGGGCAGAACCTTTTATGACGGGAACGGTATCACCCGGAAAATTATAAGATGTCAAAAGCTCCCTTACCTCTAACTCAACAAGTTCTAAAAGCTCAGGATCGTCAACCATATCTACTTTGTTTAAAAATACGACGATATAAGGCACTCCGACCTGACGGGCTAAAAGAATATGCTCTCTTGTTTGAGGCATAGGTCCGTCTGCAGCCGAAACAACAAGAATTGCGCCGTCCATCTGAGCTGCTCCGGTTATCATATTCTTAACATAATCGGCATGACCAGGGCAATCGACATGCGCGTAATGTCTTTTATCCGTAGAATATTCTACGTGAGATGTCGCTATCGTAATTCCCCTTTCTCTCTCTTCAGGGGCGTTGTCTATCTGATCATAAGATTTAAAATTGGCAAAATCCTTTCCTTTTCTTGAAAGAACTTTAGTAATAGCTGCCGTTAAAGTTGTTTTGCCGTGATCTACGTGACCTATTGTGCCTATATTGACATGCGGCTTTGATCTGTCAAATTTTTCTTTGGACATCTAATCCTCCTGGAAAATAATGTTTATTTACCTTGCGACTTTGCGACAATTTCTTCTGAAATATTTTTAGGAACCTGTTCATATTTTAAAAATTCCATTGAATAATTAGCTCTACCTTGAGTTTTGGATCTTAAGTCGGTAGAGTATCCGAACATTTCAGCCAGCGGAACTTCAGCATTAATTACTTGAATGCCTGCTCTCGCTTCTAAATTTAAAATCCTTCCTCTTCTAGAATTTAAATCACCTATAACGTCACCCATAAAATCTTCCGGAACTAACACCTCAACTTTCATAATCGGTTCAAGAAGAGCAGGAGAAGCTTTTCTGCATCCATCTTTAAAAGCCATAGAAGCGGCTATTTTAAATGCCATTTCAGAAGAGTCAACTTCATGAAACGATCCGTCATAAACTGCAACTTTTATATCTACGGCAGGGTAACCTGCCATAACGCCGCTAGTCATAGCTTCCACTATTCCTTTATTTATAGCTGGAATATATTCCGTCGGAACAACTCCGCCTTTAATCTTATTTTCAAATTCGAATCCTGACCCTTTTCCAAGCGGTTCAATCTCGAGCCACACATGACCATATTGTCCGCGACCGCCTGATTGTCTAATAAATTTCCCTTCGGATTGTACTTTTTTATTTATAGTTTCTTTATATGCAACTTGAGGTTTACCTACATTGGCATCTACCTTAAACTCTCTTAAAAGACGATCTACAATAATTTCAAGATGTAATTCTCCCATGCCTGATATGATAGTTTGCCCTGTTTCTTCATCTGTTTTAACTCTGAACGAAGGATCCTCTACCGTTAATTTTTGAAGAGATAATCCCAATTTTTCCTGATCTGCTTTCGTTTTAGGTTCAATCGCAATTGAAATAACAGGGTCCGGAAAATCCATAGCTTCTAATATTATAGGATTTGAATCATCGCATAGCGTATCGCCTGTCGTAGTGCTTCTAAGTCCAACGGCTGCTGCAATATCGCCAGCATAAACTTCTTTTATTTCTTCTTTTTTATTTGCATGCATTCTTAAAAGTCTGCCTATCCTTTCTTTTGTATCTTTTACTGAGTTAAAAACATATGAACCGGAAGTTAATACACCTGAATATACGCGTATGTATGTTAATTGTCCCGTATATGGATCTGATGCAATCTTAAAAGCTAACGCAGAAAAAGGTTCGCTATCAGATGCTTTTCTAAATTCTTCTTTATCCGTATCGGGATTAATTCCTTTAATAGAAGGAACATCTAAAGGAGACGGCAAATATTCTATTATCGCATCTAATAAAGGCTGAACGCCTTTATTTTTAAAAGCTGATCCGCAGAATACAGGAACAACTTTAAATTCTAATGCTCCCTGTCTGATAGCTTTTTTAGCGGCTTTAACATCAATTTCTTCGCCTGCTAAATATTTTTCCATCAGTTCATCATTAAAATCACATGCCTTTTCTATAAATTCGTTATGGTATTTTTGTGCATCTTTAATATAATCTTCAGGAATATCGGTTGTATCGTATTCCGATCCCAAATTTTCATCTGTGTAGACCAATGCTTTCATTAACGTTACATCTATAACGCCTTTAAATTTATCTTCTAATCCTAATGGAATTTGCATAACAACGGGAACTGCATTAAGTCTGGTTTTAATCATATCAACGCATCTGAAAAAATTTGCTCCCGTTCTATCCATTTTATTGACAAAACAAATTCTTGGAACTGAATATTTATCTGCTTGTCTCCATACAGTTTCCGATTGAGGCTCAACGCCTGCTACGCCGTCAAAAACTGCAACAGCTCCGTCTAGAACTCTTAGGGATCTTTCTACTTCTATAGTAAAATCAACATGCCCCGGAGTATCAATTATATTAATCCTATGATTTTTCCAATAGCATGTCGTTGCAGCAGAAGTAATTGTAATTCCTCTTTCCTGCTCCTGCTCCATCCAGTCCATAGTAGCAGTTCCTTCATGAACTTCTCCTATTTTATAATTGGCGCCTGTATAGTATAAAATTCTTTCGGTGGTCGTAGTTTTACCGGCATCAATGTGAGCCATTATTCCTATATTTCGTATTTTTTCTAGCGATGTTCTATCTGCCATTATTATTTTCCCCGCTTACCATCTAAAGTGAGCAAACGCTTTATTAGCTTCCGCCATTTTAAAAGTATCTTCTTTCTTTTTAATTGAACCGCCTTTGTTATTGGCAGCATCTAATATTTCTAAAGCTAAATTTTCTTCCATTGATTTCTCGTTTCTCATTCTTGCGTATGTAACAATCCATCTTATAGCAAGATAAAGTTTTCTATCGCTTCTCACTTCTATAGGAACCTGATAATTAGAGCCGCCTACCCTGCGCGCTTTAACTTCAAGAACAGGTTTTGCATTATCTATTGCCTGTTTAAACATTTTAAACCCGTCTTCTTTAGTTTTTTCTTGAATAATTTCTAATGATCTGTAAAATAATCCTTCGGCTATACTTTTCTTGCCGTCGTACATTATTTTATTTATAAATTTTTGAACTACCTTATCGTTAAATTTTGGGTCACCTTCAATTACCCTTTTAACCGCTCTTTTTCTTCTTGACAATTTAAGCTCCCTTGACTTAATAAATTATTTAGGTCTTTTTGTGCCGTATTTTGACCTTGATTGTTTTCTTCCGTTAACACCGACGCAGTCTAATGCTCCTCTAATAATATGGTATCTGACGCCAGGTAAATCTTTAACTCTTCCGCCTCTGATTAAAACTACGGAATGTTCCTGTAAATTATGTCCTTCACCCGGGATATAAGAAGTAACTTCCATTCCGTTGGTAAGTTTTACTCTTGCTACTTTTCTAAGAGCCGAATTAGGCTTTTTAGGCGTTGTTGTATAAACTCTTACACACACGCCTCTTTTCTGAGGACAGCTTCTTAAGGCAGGCGAAGAAGTCTTTTTTGTTATCTTTTTTCTGCCATTCCTTATTAATTGATTTATTGTAGGCACTATTAATTATCTCCCTTAACTATATAAAATAAAATAAATAACTTTAGTCTTTTTAAGATATGATATTTTGAATATCTTTTTTATTGATTATTAATCGCCACATTATTTAGTGGAATTGTTAATTTTATTACTCAATTTAAATTTTGTCAATACTTTTTTTAATATTATTTAAAATATTTTTATTTTTATATAATAATTTATGTTATACGACTTTCATATCTATATCTATATACCTTTTAGAACCTGTTCCTGCGGGTATCAGTCGTCCCATTATTACATTTTCTTTTAAGCCACGCAAATAATCAACCTTACCCTGCAATGCAGCTTCGGTTAATACTTTTGTAGTTTCCTGAAATGATGCGGCAGAAATAAAACTTTCCGTACTTAATGAAGCTTTAGTTATACCCATTAGTTCAGGTTCTGCGGATGCAGGAATTCCACCTTCTTCAATTACCTTTCTATTCTCTGCTTCAAAAATGCTTTTTTCAACTATTTCATCTTCAAGGAAACGGGAACTCCCTGAATCTTTAATTCTGACATTTTTAAGCATCTGTCTGACAATAACTTCAATATGCTTATCATTTATTTTAACTCCTTGAAGCCTATAAACTTCTTGTATTTCATCAACAAGAAACTTTGCAAGCTCTTTTTCTCCAAGAACTTTAAGAATATCATGCGGATTAGGAGACCCGTCCATTAACGGTTCGCCTGCCTTTACATAGTCGCCTTCATGAACGCTTGCAAGCTTACCTTTTGGAATCAGATACTCTCTAGGTTCACCATGCGGAGGTTCTATAACGACTTTTCTTTTACCCTTAAAATCTTTTCCAAAAGTAACTGTTCCGTCTATTTCGGTAATCACCGCTAATTCCTTAGGTTTTCTTGCTTCAAATAATTCTGCAACCTTAGGTAATCCGCCTGTTATATCTTTTGTCTTAGTAGTTTCTCTTGGAATTCTCGCAATTATATCGCCTGCATATACTTCGTCGCCTTCCTGAACCGAAAGATGCGCGCCTATAGGCAATAAATAAGTTTTTTCTTCAGTTTGCGATTTAACTATTATTTTTGGTTTTAAACTTTGATCTCTTGAATCTACAATAACTTTTCTGGACAAGCCTGAGGCTTCGTCAACCTGCTCCTGCATATTTTCGGATTCCCTAATGTCTTCAAATCTTACCTTTCCTGAAATATCAGTCACTATCGGATTTATATATGAATCCCAATCTGCTATAAGCGTGTTTTCTTTAATATTAGCATCAGGCTCTACTTTAATCTTAGAACCGTAAGCTAATTTAAATCTCTCAAGTTCTCTTCCTGCTTCATCTACAATTATTATTTCACCGTTTCTATTTATAACGACATACTCATTGTATCTATTTTTTATCGCATTCATGTTATTAAATTTAACAATGCCCGCATATTTATTTTCTATGCTGGCCTGCTCCGTTCTTCTGGATGCGGTTCCTCCGACATGGAATGTTCTCATAGTTAATTGAGTTCCCGGCTCACCTATAGATTGAGCGGACATAACGCCGATTGCTTCTCCGATATTTACCAAATGTCCAGTGGAAAGATCTCTCCCGTAACATTTTACGCAAACTCCGTTTTTTGACGTGCATGTTAACACGGATCTTATTTTTACACTTTCAATATGCGCATTTTCTATTCCCGGCAAATGATATTCTGTTATTTCTTCATTAGCTTTAACTATAAGATTGCCCGTAAACGGATCTAATATATCTTCCAAGGCAACTCTTCCTAAAATTCTTTCTTCTATAGGCTCTATAATCTCTCCGCTTTCAACTAATGTTGATACGATTATACCGTCAATAGTATGACAATCGTGTTCTGATATAATTGTATCCTGAGCTACGTCAACAAGTCTCCTTGTCAAGTAGCCTGAGTTAGCAGTTTTTAAAGCTGTATCTGCGAGACCTTTTCTTGCTCCGTGTGTTGAAATAAAATATTGAAGAACTGTCAGTCCTTCTCTAAAATTCGCGGTAATAGGAGTTTCAATTATTTCGCCGGACGGTTTCGCCATAAGTCCTCTCATACCTGCGAGCTGTCTAATTTGAGCTTCTGAACCTCTTGAACCTGAATCTGCCATCATATAAATAGAATTAAAACTTTTACCTTCTATTGTTTTTCCAGTAGATTCATCTTTAAAAGATTGGGAGCCGAGTTTATCCATCATAACCTTGGCTATTTCTTCGGTAGTATTTGCCCATGTATCAACTACTTTATTGTATCTTTCTCCGTCGGTTATTAATCCTTCTTTATAATTATTTTCAATTTCTTCCACCTTTAACGTAACTTCTTTTATCATTTTATATTTCTCGTTAGGAATTTCCATATCGTTAATACAAATTGATATTCCTGATTTTGTAGAATATTGATAACCCATAGATTTTAATTTATCGGCAAGAATTACGGTTTCTTTGGGTCCGCAAATCCTGAACACATAGTCTATAAGATTTGCAATTTCTTTTTTTGTCATTGACTTATTAATTAACGAAAAATCTAATTTTTCAGGTATTATTTCATACAAAATAACCCTTCCCGGAGTAGTATTTTCTATTTTTCCGTTTATTCTCACCCTTACCTTAGAATGCAAATCTATATTCTTATTTTCATAAGCAAGTTTGACTTCATCCGCATTTGCAAACATTTTCCCTTCCCCTTTCGCAAATGGCATTTCACGTGTCATATAATATAAACCTAAAACCATATCCTGAGATGGTACAATAATCGGTTTTCCGTTCGCGGGCGAAAGGATATTATTCGTTGACATCATTAACACTCTAGCTTCAACTTGCGCCTCTACGGATAGAGGAACATGCACGGCCATTTGATCGCCGTCAAAATCGGCATTAAATGCGGAACAAACTAATGGATGCAGATGTATAGCCTTACCTTCAACCAATATAGGCTCAAATGCTTGAATGCCTAATCTATGTAAAGTCGGTGCTCTGTTTAATAAAATCGGATGTTCTTTTATGACTTCTTCTAATATATCAAAAACCTCAGGGGTTTCTTTATCCACTAATTTTTTAGTAGTTTTTAAAGTATCCGTAATGCCTCTGCGCTGAAGCTGATGAAAAATAAACGGCTTGAAGAGTTCAATAGCCATTTTTTTGGGTAATCCGCATTGATGAAGTTTTAATTCAGGTCCGACAACGATTACCGACCTCCCCGAATAATCCACTCTTTTGCCCAGCAAATTTAATCTAAATCTGCCGGTCTTTCCTTTAAGCATTTCGCTTAACGACTTTAGCGGTCTCTTGTTAGAGCCCATTATTACTCTTCCGCGTCTGCCGTTATCGAATAGCGCATCAACGGCTTCCTGAAGCATTCTTTTTTCATTTTTTATAATAATATCGGGTGCCGAAAGTTCTATCAGCTTCTTTAAACGATTATTTCTATTTATTACTCTTCTGTAAAGATCGTTCAGATCTGAGCTTGCGAATCTGCCTCCTTCTAAAGGCACTAACGGCCTTAAATCAGGCGGAATAACAGGAATTACGTCAAGAATCATCCATTCAGGCTTATTTCCTGATGTTCTGAATGCTTCTATTATTTTAAGCTGCTTTGCAAGTTTTTTCTTTTTTACTCCGTTTGGCAAAATTCTAATTTCTTCTTTTAAGCTTTTAGACATTGACTCAAGCTCTATCATCTTTAAAAGCTCTTTTATGGCGGCAGCCCCTATCTCTGCGGTAAAATTATACCCTTCTTTTTTAAGTTTAAGGTATTTTTCTTCGGTTATTACATCCTTTGTTTTAATCCCTGCCTTGGCTGCATCTCCTGCATCCAAAATAACATATGATTCAAAATAAAGAATTTTCTCAATTTCTTTTAAAGTCATGTCAAGCAAACTGCCGATTCTTGACGGAAGACTTTTAAAAAACCAAATATGAGCAACAGGCGAAGCTAATTCAATGTGCCCCATCCGTTCTCTGCGTACCTTAGATTGTATAACTTCCACACCGCATTTTTCGCATACTATGCCGCGATGCTTCATTCTTTTATATTTTCCGCAATTGCATTCATAGTCTTTTATAGGACCGAATATTTTAGCGCAAAACAATCCGTCTCTTTCCGGTTTTAGAGTTCTATAATTAATCGTCTCAGGTTTTTTAACTTCTCCATGGGACCATTTTCTGATTATTTCCGGCGAAGCTAAGCTCAATTTAATTCTATTAAAACTTAGTGGGTCTTTAATATCGTTTTCTTCATTAAAAAATCTTTCATCTTTATTAAAAAATTTTTTAAAATTCATTTCTTTTCCAAAATGAATTCCGCTTTCTTTTTTTTCTAAATCATTTGTAATATCTTCTAAACTTATAGTTTCTATATCATTTGTTTCATTTTCAAACAACATTATCTGCCTCCTTTAATAATTCCACATTAAGGCATAAGCTTTGAAGTTCTTTTATAAGAACATTAAACGATTCAGGCAAACCAACCTTAAAGGATGTATCGCCTCTGACAATAGCCTCATACATTTTAGTTCTGCCGACAGCATCGTCTGATTTAACCGTCAAGAACTCCTGAAGAGTATTTGCGGCGCCATAAGCTTCCATTGCCCATACTTCCATTTCCCCAAGTCTTTGACCTCCAAATTGAGCTTTACCGCCAAGAGGCTGCTGTGTAACTAATGAATACGGTCCTGTTGAACGCGCATGTATTTTATCATCTACTAAATGATGCAGTTTAAGCATATACATAATTCCGACTGTAACTTTTCTATCAAATTTCTCTCCCGATCTTCCGTCATATAGATCAACCTGCCCGCTTTCATCAACACCTGCAAGTTTTAAATATTTATTAATATCCGATTCTTTTGCCCCGTCAAATATCGGCGTAGCCATATGAACGCCGTTTTTATATTTTTTAGCTACAGTTATGACTTCTTCATCATTCAAATTTTTTATTATTTGAGCAACAGACGAATCTGCAAAAATGGATAATAGTTTTTCTCTGACGGCATCTGCACCGAAATTCTTTTCTATCAGTTCATTAATTTGAATACCAAGATTATGAGCAGCCCATCCGAGATGCGTTTCAAGAATTTGTCCTACATTCATTCTTGAAGGAACACCTAAAGGATTTAAAACCATATCTACTATTCTGCCGTCTTTCATAAAGGGCATATCCTGAAACGGCAATATTCTAGAAACGACACCCTTGTTTCCATGTCTTCCTGCCATTTTATCCCCTACAGACAATCTTCTTTTCATTGCTACATATACTTTGATAGTTTTTAAAACCCCCGGAGGCAATTCGTCTCCTTTTTGCGTTCTATTAATTTTTTCTTCATATGTATTTTTAATAAATTCAGCTCCGTCCTGAGCTTCGTCATCAATTTTTTTTAATTTATCATATATATTTTTAGATCCTTCTTCTAACTCTAAGTTAAAAATATCGTTTCGAGTTAATTTTATAGCTATTTCTTCCGATATTTTATCGCCCTTATTTAAAATAATTTGTTTATGCCCCTGCGCTATAGCAATTTTAGCATTGACAGTTTTATCTAAAACAATAATCCGCATTTTTTTCAAAGCATTTTCTAATAATGCCTTTTCTTCGTCACTTTCTTCTTTTAAAAGTTTGGTAATTTCAGAATTTTCAATTTCTTTAGTTCTCAAATCTTTGTCTATACCCTTTCTTGAAAATATTCGGACATCTACTACAACTCCTTCAACGCCGGGAGGCACTCGCAAAGAAGTATCCTTTACTTCTCTTCCTTTTTCGCCAAATATTGCACGCAAAAGTTTCTCTTCAGGGGTTAAAACAGTTTCGCCTTTAGGCGTGACTTTGCCGACTAAAATATCTTGCGCTTTTACTTCTGCCCCTATTCTTATAATACCGTCTTCATCTAAATTTTTTAAAGCATCTTCGCCGATATTAGGTATATCTGAGGTTATCTCTTCTTTTCCAGATTTAGTTTCCCTGCATATAGCTTCAAATTCCTCAATATGTATTGAAGTGAAACTATCCTTCTGCAATATTCTTTCGCTTATTAATATAGAATCCTCAAAGTTATAGCCGTTCCATGGCATAAAAGCAACTAAAACATTATGACCGAGAGCTAATTCTCCAAATTCTGTAGAAGTACCGTCTGCAATTATATCGCCTTTTTTTATTTTTTGACCGATTTTTACTAACGGCCTTTGATTTAAACAGGTATTTTGATTAGATCTTTCAAATTTTGTTAAATTATAAATATCTATCGGCGCTATTTCTTCGACGGCATTAGTTAGCACCGCCATATCGCGCCTTATATTTATTTTTGTTCCGTCAACATAACTAACTGCGCCGTCATTACGTGCCACAACGCAAACACCTGAATCCTGAGCCACTATTTTCTCAACACCTGTTCCGATCAATGGAGCATCCGGTTTTAATAAAGGTACACCTTGCCTCTGCATATTTGATCCCATTAGTGCTCTATTTGCGTCGTCATTTTCCAGAAACGGTATTAATGAAGTTGCGACTGAAACTAACTGCATAGGAGCCACGTCTATATAATCAACTTCATTTGGATACGCCATAATTATTTCGCCGCTTCTTCTTACGGGAATTAATTCATTAACAAGATAACCGTCACTGTCTATCGCGGCATTAGCTTGAGCAATTACATATTTTTCTTCTTCTATGGCAGTCAAAAAATCAACATCGTCGGTTATCATTGCGCCTTCATCGGTTATTTTAACTCTTCTGTAAGGAGTTTCTATAAAACCGTATTCATTAACTCTTGCATAAGATGCTAATGACGCAATAAGTCCTATATTTGGACCTTCAGGAGTTTCAATAGGGCATATCCTTCCATAATGCGTCGGATGAACGTCTCTTACTTCAAACCCCGCTCTTTCTCTAGTTAATCCTCCCGGACCTAAAGCCGACAATCTTCTTTTATGAGTAATTTCCGATAGAGGATTCGTTTGATCCATAAATTGCGACAATTGGCTTCTGCCAAAAAATTCTTTTATTAAAGATGTTACAGGCTTTGGATTAACTAAATCGTTCGGCATATATGAATCAGGACGCTGAATGCTCATTCTTTCTTTAATAGCTCTTTCCATTCTTACTAATCCTATCCTGTATTGATTTTCAAGCAGCTCTCCTACTGCTTTGACTCTTCTATTGCCGAGATGGTCAATATCGTCTACTATCCCCCTTCCGTCTTTTAAATCTATTAAATATTTAACGACATTTAATATATCGTCCGGAGATAATATTCTATCATTCAAGCTTTTATTCATATTAAGCTTGTTATTAATTTTTAGCCTGCCGACTTCCGACAAATCATAACGTTCGGAGTTAAAAAACATATTTTCAAAAAAAGATTGCGAGGACGATAAGCTAGCAGGATCACCCGGTCGCATTCTTTTATATATATCAATAAAAGCTTCTTCTTTTGTATCTATTTTATCAGCCAATATAGTATTCAATATAGACGAAGAAACATTTATATCGTCGATAAAATATACGGAAAACTTATTTATATTGTATTTTTTGAACAACTCTATAGTATCGCGTGTAATCGGCTGCATAGCTTTTGCTATAACTTCGTTATCAAATAAAACATCATTGATAAGATACTTGCCTGCAATCCCTTCTTCGTCGCATGGAAGAAATTCAACGCCTGCTTCTTCTAATTTATTGATAATAAGTTTGGTGATTCTTTTGTTTTTTCTAAGTATAATTTCTCCTGTTTCAGGATTTTTTACATCAACAGGAATTTTAATAGAACTTAGAAAATTTTTAGGTATCTTTCTTGAAAATTTTCCGTCTTCATATTTATATATTTCTTCCTGGTAAAAATTATTTAATATTTCTTCTTTATTGTATCCGAGAGCTTTTAATAAAATAGAAACAGGAAATTTTCTTTTTCTATCAATTCTGACAAAAACCATATCTTTTTGATCAAACTCAAAATCAAGCCATGACCCTCTGTAGGGAATTATTCTGGCAGTGTAATATGATTTTCCTTGAGCGTCATTTCTTATTTTGTCTCTATCATATATTACACCGGGAGATCTTTGAAGCTGGCTTACGATAACTCTCTCTATTCCATTAATCACAAATGAGCTGTTTTCAGTCATTAAAGGGATTTCACCAAAATAAACTTCCTGTTCTTTTATATCTCTAGGAATATTAATATCAGATCCGCTTTCAGTTTCTTCATAAGTTATCAAATGAACTAAAATTCGCAAAGGAGCGCTGTAAGTAAGTCCTTTTTGTTTGCATTCTTCAATAGAATATTTAGGTTCGCCTATCGTATATCCGATAAACTCTAATGAAAAATTATTATTAAATCCTTTGATGGGGAAAACTGATTTAAACACACCCTGTAAACCGGTATTTAACCGCTTATCCTGAGGAACATCTTTTTGAAGAAATCTTTCATATGATTTTCTTTGTATATCTAAAAGATTCGGGATATCAATAACTTTTTTAATTTTAGAAAATTCTTTTCTTATTATTATTGAATCTAAATTTTCTAAATTATATGCTCTATTCCCGAAACCATATTGTGATATTTCTGATTTTATTTTAGCCATTTAAATTTTTACTCCCGGTAATATTAATAATATACTATTATTTTACTTCTACTTTTGCTCCTACTTCTTCTAATTTAGCTTTGACTTTATCTGCTTCTTCTTTGCTAATGCCTGTTTTAACAGGCTTTGGAGCGCCGTCAACAAGGTCTTTTGCTTCTTTCAAGCCAAGACTTGTTAATTCTCTCACTACTTTAATTACCTGAATTTTATTTGCTCCTGCATTATCAAGAATTACATCAAATTCAGTTTTTTCTTCTGCGGCCGGCGCGCCTGCAGGTCCAGCCGCTGCAACCTGCGGTCCTGCCATAGCCATTTGAGCCTGAACTCCAAATTTATCTTCAATTGCTTTAATTAAATCATTTAACTCAACAACCGACACACTTTCAATATAATTTAAAACATCTTCTTTTGTTATGGCCATTATAAATTCCTCCAAATTTAAAATATAAATAAATTTTTAATTTTATATTTATATAATTATATAAATTGTTATAAGTTATTATTAAGCTTGAGACTTTTTAAGCTTAAGAGCTGAAAGCACTTGTAAAAGTTTAATCTGCGGATATTTAAGAGCAAACACAAGACGTACTTGAGGCGATTTAATAACAAACATAAATTTACTAATTAAAACTTCTTTAGAAGGCAATGTCGCCAGCACTAAAATTTTATCCTGATCTAAAAAAGATTCATAAAAACCTGCTCTGATTTTTATATTATCAGGATTATCTTTGGCGAATTTAGACAAAACTTTTGCGCATCCTTGGGCATCATTATTAGTTAAAACTAAAAAATTAGGTCCTTTTAAATAATCTTTTAATGCATCTGCATAAGTGTCTTGAAAGGCAATACTCGTTAATGTATTTTTTGAAACCTTAAGAATACTGTTATTGGCACTAATCGCATCTCTTAATGCATTAAATTTTTCAACGCTAAGACCGACATAATGACTTATAAAAATACCTTTGGAATTATTTACCGCTTCTTTGATTAAACTGATTTCTTCGTTCTTTTTTTCTTTTTTCACTTTTCTTCTCCCCTCCTTTTCATTTAAATTTTATTAATGTTGAGATTTTATCAATGCTGAATATTTGCCGACATTAAGAGCATTTAAATAAAAATAAGGGTTTATTAGCTCTTTTGCCTATTGTTGGATTTATTTTCATACCAACAGTCATTGACAAATTATTAAAATAAAAACTAAACTAAAAATTTATAAATAAAATTATAATTAAAAATTAAATTCTGTTCTTAAATTAACTATATCAATGTTCATACCAACTCCCATTGTAGAAGATAATGAAACTTTTTTAATATATACGCCTTTGCTTGACGCAGGTTTTAATTTCACTACGGTATCTATTAACGCACCGATATTTTCTTTTAATTTTGATGCTCCGAAAGAAACTTTTCCGACCGATGCATGTAATATGCCATTTTTTTCCGCTTTAAATTCAATCCTGCCTTCTTTTAATTCCTTGACAGTTCTAGCAATATCAAATGTTACCGTCCCGACTTTTGGATTTGGCATAAGACCTCTGGGACCTAAAATTTTACCTAATTTTCCGACGCTAGCCATCATATCCGGCGTTGCAACAACACGGTTAAAATCCATAAAACCTTGCTGAACTTTAGTAATCATATCATCCTGACCAACATAATCAGCACCTGCATTAATAGCTTCACGTTCTTTATCTGCTTTTGCAAAAACAAGAATTTTTATAATTTTTCCGGTGCCGTGAGGCAATACAACTGCCCCTCTGACTTGCTGATCTGCTTTTCTGACATCAATTCCAAGATTTATAGCAATATCTACCGACTCGTCAAATGCTGCAAAATGTAATTCTGATACATTTTTAACAACTTCCTCTAATCCAAAGTTTTTATTTTTATCAATGCCTGCTTTTTTAATAGCTTCTAAATATTTTTTTCCTCGTTTTTTCATTAAATTTGCTCCTTATATATTTATAAATCTTAAAATAACCTTCAATTAAATATTTTAAGCAGTCTTTTCTCTATTATTAATATTATTAATCTGTTATATCTATTCCCATACTTCTTGCAGTACCTTTTATGGTATTAATAGCGCTGTCAAGATTTTTAGTATTTAAATCCGGCATTTTTGTTTTTGCAATTTCAACCACTTTTGATTTCGGTAATGATGCTACTTTATTTTTATTAGGCTGGCCCGAGCCTTTTGCAATTCCTGCAGCCTGAGTTAAAAGAACGGAAGCTGGCGGCGTCTTTAAAATAAAATCAAATGATCTGTCCGCATATATCGTTATAACAACAGGAACAACTGTTCCTTCTTGACTTTTGGTTTTTTCATTGAATTGTTTACAAAATTCCATTATATTAACGCCATGCTGACCGAGCGCAGGTCCGACTGGAGGAGCTGGATTTGCTTTGCCTCCAACAATTTGAAGTTTAACTAAAGCTTGGACTTTTTTAACTGCCATATTTTTATCTCCGGATAAAATTTATAAATAAATTTATGTTAATTTCTTTCAACTTGTGTAAAATCAAGTTCAACCGGCGTTGCTCTGCCAAAAATAGAAACTAAAACTTCTAATTTGTTTTTATCTAATTTTATATCATCTATAACGCCGTTAAAACCGGAAAAAGGACCATCAATAATTTTAACGCTGTCGCCTTTTGTGAATTCTATTTTAGATTTAGGACGTTTTATTCCTTCATTTATTTGTGCTTTTATTTTTTCTATCTCTGATCCGTCAACATATTGAGGATTTAATTGATCTCCAACAAATCCTGTAACTTTCGGAGTTCCTTTCAGTAAATGCCATGTTTCGGTATTTATTTCCATATTTACAAATATATAGCCTGGTAAAAATTTTCTCTGCACTCTTTTTTTAATACCTTTTGTATTTTTTTCTATAACGTCTTCTTTAGGTATTATAATTTCGCCAAAATATTTTTTTAATCCGCTAGAAGAAATCCTTTCTTCTAAACCGATTTTTACCTGATCTTCAAATCCGGAATATGTATGTACTGCATACCATTTTTTATCCACGCCGTCGTCATTATGTAATTCTTTATCATCAGTTTCATAATCTTTTAAATTGTCTATCATATTGTTATAAATATGCATATTTGTAAATATGCAGCCTCAATTAAAATTCAAATAAATAAAATTCAAATTTATTAAATTATAGAAGAAATAATCTTAGAAAATCCAATATCTACAAGTCCTAAAAATATAGTCACAAGTACTATAAAAACTAAAACGACATAGGTAGTCTTAGTAGTTTTATCTCTTGTAGGCCAGACTATCTTTCCTAACTCGGATTTTACATCATATAAATATTTTTTTCCTTTTTTTATAAGTTCTAAAATATTTAAGCTATTTATTTTCATTAAATTTATTTTCCTTATAATAATATAATAATTTACTGGCAGGCCAGGAGGGATTCGAACCCCCAACACTCGGATTTGGAGTCCGATGCTCTAGCCGTTGGAGCTACTGGCCTATAATTTTAGCTTTAATAAATTTAACGTGTTTCTTTATGTTCCGTATGAGTTTTGCAAAATTTGCAATATTTTTTAAGCAATAATTTATCTGTAGTAGATTTCTTATTTTTTGTAGTAGTATAATTTCTTTGTTTACATTGACTGCATGCCAGTGTAATAATCTCTCTCATTTATAACCCCTCTTTTTATTTTATATGCAATAATATTTTTATTCTACAACTTCTGTTACTACGCCTGCACCTACGGTGTGCCCGCCTTCTCTGATAGCAAATCTCAATTCCTTTTCGGCGGCTATAGGGGTTATAAGTTCGACAGCCATGGATACATTGTCTCCAGGCATTACCATTTCAACTCCTTCCGGCAATGTGCAAACTCCTGTAACATCCGTAGTTCTAAAATAAAACTGCGGACGATAACCGTTGAAAAACGGAGTATGACGGCCGCCTTCTTCTTTAGTTAATATATAAGCTTCAACATTGAATTTTTTATGCGGGGTAATAGAACCGGGTTTAGCTAAAACCATGCCTCTTTCTATATCTTCGCGTTTTTTTCCTCTTAATAAGACGCCTACGTTATCTCCCGCTCTGCCTTCGTCAAGAAGCTTTCTGAACATTTCAATACCCGTTACGACAGTTTTAGATGTGGGCTGAATACCTACGAGTTCAACTTCGTCTCCGACTTTAACTATTCCTCTTTCTACCCTGCCTGTTGCGACAGTTCCTCTGCCTGATATTGAAAATACATCTTCAACGGGCATTAAGAAAGGTTTGTCTATATCTCTTTTTGGAACGGGTATATATTCATCTACAGCATCCATAAGCTCTATTATTTTTGCAGTCCATTCATTGTCGGTATCCGCTTCTAAAGCTTTAAGGGCAGAACCTTTTATGACGGGAACGGTATCACCCGGAAAATTATAAGATGTCAAAAGCTCCCTTACCTCTAACTCAACAAGTTCTAAAAGCTCAGGATCGTCAACCATATCTACTTTGTTTAAAAATACGACGATATAAGGCACTCCGACCTGACGGGCTAAAAGAATATGCTCTCTTGTTTGAGGCATAGGTCCGTCTGCAGCCGAAACAACAAGAATTGCGCCGTCCATCTGAGCTGCTCCGGTTATCATATTCTTAACATAATCGGCATGACCAGGGCAATCGACATGCGCGTAATGTCTTTTATCCGTAGAATATTCTACGTGAGATGTCGCTATCGTAATTCCCCTTTCTCTCTCTTCAGGGGCGTTGTCTATCTGATCATAAGATTTAAAATTGGCAAAATCCTTTCCTTTTCTTGAAAGAACTTTAGTAATAGCTGCCGTTAAAGTTGTTTTGCCGTGATCTACGTGACCTATTGTGCCTATATTGACATGCGGCTTTGATCTGTCAAATTTTTCTTTGGACATCTAATCCTCCTGGAAAATAATCTGAATTATTTTTTTAATTAATTTATATATTAATACATAAATTTTTTTTTGTATATATCTGCATCATCATCATTGCATTAATGCAATGGCAATATAAATATTGTATTAAATTTAATTGGAGCCCATGATCGGGATTGAACCGATGGCCTCTTCCTTACCAAGGAAGTGCTCCACCACTGAGCTACATGGGCACATAATTTTAAGCCTACATATTTTGCAATAATAAAATATTGTAAAAAAATGGAGCGGGAAACGGGATTCGAACCCGCGACCCTCAGCTTGGAAGGCTGACGCTCTAGCCAACTGAGCTATTCCCGCCAATAAAAACAATAATTATAACTGGTGGAGAGGGGAGGATTCGAACCTCCGTAGACTTGCGCCGACAGATTTACAGTCTGTTCCCTTTAGCCGCTCGGGCACCTCTCCTGCTTTTGACATTATTTGGAGCTGGCGATGGGAATCGAACCCGCAGCCTGCTGATTACAAATCAGCTGCTCTACCATTGAGCTACGCCAGCTTTACCTGATAAAATACAGCCGTTTATAAATTTTAATTTAAATAAACACTAATAAACGCTTAAAATACAATAAATTATTAATGAAATTTTAATAATAACAAAATCATTATGGCATTGTCAATACATTTTTTCATTAAAAAACAAAATTATAATTAGACATATGCTGCCGAAACAATTATTTATATTTATTTGTTAATTTTTATAATAATTATATTATCTTAACATTTTAACTTAACAATTATTAATATTAAAATTTATTATTAATTATGTAATATAATTTTATATTTCGGTTGATCGTTTTGCTCTATGTCTATAGACTCGTGAACTAAAGCGCGTGCGTTTCTGCTTCGGAACTTTCTTGCTTTCGCAGAAATGACTTTGTAGGATTAAAGAATAATGCCCCCCTTTTCTTTTTAAAAAAAGGGGGGCATATAAAAATATATAGCGTTTATAGAAAGGGCAGAATGAAAAGCAATGCATCTCCCTTCTTTGATATCGGCTTTAGGGCTTTATATAGGAATAACCCATCATTTCATAATGAAGAATGGAAAAGAAACCGTCCGGCGCAACATGAACGGCAGGCAGTATTTCATCCGGCTTAATCCCTAACTTTATCATAGCTACATGGCAAGCATCAAGTCTGACCTTATGTTTGTATAATTTTTCAATAAGGGGCGTTAATTTGTTGTCCTTCTTGAGAAACATTTTAACGGCAGGACCATAAGCAACAAAAACCATCTTATATCTTTTAGGGTTATAATGGAGTTCCCATATAATATCATTCATGTTTAAAAGGGCGACCTTCCATTTTTTCGGATTCGGGGACGATACCTGAAAAACAACCTTGACCACCTTATTATTGAAAAAACCGTTGTATGATGATTTTATCAAAAGTGGATTTTTTATCTTGACCATACTATGCTTAGTCTTAACCATCGCTTTTTTCGTAGGCTTCGGCTTAGATGATTTAGTAGGCGCAGCAGGTTTCTGTTCAGATGGTTTTTTAGCGCATCCTGCTAATAACAATGACCCTGAAATCATAACCATCATCAACAATATCCATATTTTTTTCATTTTATCTCCTGTAAATTCATGCCGTAATATTATTTTATTTTATTGCGGTTACTATTGAAAACCGATAATTATAATAAAATTTAATTTATTTATTTTCCCACATTTATCTTATAACCCTTAGAAAGCGAGTAAACATATAAATCAAGATATTTCCATACTTTAGAGCCTATCTTCTTTTTAAATCCTTCTTCTCCGACATATATGCAGTGATTAAACTGATCCTGCATGGTAATTATTTTACCCCATTTTTTATAGGTAGGGTAATGAGCTGCAGCGCCTATTACCGGCTTAGTCGGTTTACCGCCGAGAATACCCGCTCCTCCGCCTGGATGACACGTATCGCAGCTAAAATGTGACGCGCCGAGAGGAGTGTCGTAATAATGTTTTCCAAGAGCTAACGCCTGTTTAAGAGTCTTCGGATGAGTTACTACGCTGCCTTTTGCCATAGATATCTTTGGACCCGACACATAAACAAAATAAATCATTAAGGTAAACAAAACAAACAAAAACATAAAAAATATTTTTTTATTTAAAGAAATTTTTTTAAGCATATTATTTTATTCCTCCCAAATTTAAATATTTAAATAACGTATATTTTATTTACGGTTTTACATAAGCATATCCTTGCATCTCTTTTTCTATAATATAAGCTACCGCTCCCGGATATACTACATTAACGAATGGGAAGAGCTTTTTTTCATTAATATGCATAGCGAGCATCGTCATATGGCAAGCAACAAGATTAACGCCGTAAGTACTTAAGCTCTGGAGCAAAGGGTAGAATTTTTTATCATCCTTTTTTATGAAAACCTTAAGTCCCGGACCATACGCTACTACATCTATTTTATAATTAATACCGTGGGCGCTCATAATTTGGACAACCTTAGCGGCATTGCCTAGAGCTAAGCTCCATCTTGCAGGATTATCCTGAGATATTTGAATTACAACCTTCATGGTTTTGTTTTTAAAATACGGCAGCACCTGGATTTTTTTATAAGCATACGCATTTCCGCTAAAATATATTAAAACTAAAACCGAAAGAATGAATATTCCTTTCAAATACCAAAAACCTTTTTTTACTAAAAAATTACTCATAGCCATTTCCTTCTCCTTGTTTATTTATTTCGTTATCTAACTTATTTAATTTTCTTACTTAATTTTATATCCATTGCTTAAATAAGTTACATAAAGAGTAAGATAATTTAATTTCTGTCCTTTGAGCGGTTTTCCTTTTAACACGTGTACAATACACATATTGATTCTTTCTCCCATGGTAATAACCTGATGTGTTTTTGTATCGAACCTTGGGAAAGTAGCTGCTACACCTGCTAAACTCCTAACTGTCTTGCCTACCTTTGGCATATATGTACCGACGCTGTACACATGACATTTTGCGCATGAAAGGCCGTTAGAGCCGAGTTTAGGACTATAAAACATAGATTTCCCAATCTTTAAGGCTGCCTGTATTTTTTCTTTAGCAATTATTTTTTTGCTTAATTTTCCCTTTGCATATGCAATTTTATTGAAAAAATATGACGCAAAAATAACTAAAAAAACCGCTAAAGCAACTAAAATTATTTTTTTCATACACATTCTCCTCCCAATTTTTTTACAATTGTTTTCTATAATCAATTATAGACCTTTTTAGTTTAGACTGCTTTATTAACACTGCTTATTACTTATTACGGTTTTAAAAATGTATAACCCTGCATTTCTTTTCTAGCTATTTCTATAACGCCTGCAGGAACTACGTTAACAAATGAAAAGAGCGCTTTTTTTGTGAGATGGGCTTTTAACATTGTATTGTGACATGCGCGTAATTTCAACCCATATGAAACCAAACTTTGAAGAACGGCTTCATTTTTTTTATCGAATTTTTTCATCAGCATTCTTAACCCGGGACCAAATGCTACAAGTTCAATCTTATATTTAAAAGAGTTATCACCGAATGCCGCCATAACATTTTTAATATTTGCAATCGCAAGCCCCCATCTTGCCGGCTTTGCATAATCTACTTCAACCACCATTTTCATAACCCTATGTTTAAAATATTTCGGAAGAGGCAGCGGATGCGTATTGTAATACGCAGGATAGGAACTGTAAGACGATGGACCGTACTTTAATGCATAAGCCTTACCAGAGGATGAGAGAAAGAAAATTGAAGCTGCACAAATCATTAGTAAACTTAAAAATAAATGAGACTTTTTCATTTTAATCTCCTAAGTTAATTGTAAGTTACAGTTACAGTTATAAAATGTATTTGTTAATTGCCCGCCTTATTTTTCATATCCTAGATAAGGTAGCAGGAATAAAAAGTTTTAATTATCGTTTTTATGATTATCCTGCTGTCCTTGAATGCCTGTATATAACATCTTCCGTTTTGATAGATTTAATAGTTTTATGATTTCTGATATATTCTGCTATAACATCGCTTGCGTTAAATTTTGTCAATCCTTTATCGGCTGCATTCATGTTTTGCATCTTTCCGCCGGTCGATACCGCCCAGTATTTTTTAGTCAAGTCTAACGGCTTTCCGTTAATCTCCCAGCTTTTAATTCTTTTATGCAATGACTCATTGAGAAGCAAATGAAATTTTGAATTAGAAACACGGGTTGCATCTCCGCCCATCTGTAAATAAGCATCTTTTGCAAAAACATCGCTTAAAACGCTTAACTGTGATAACAATAGCTGTTTTCCGGTAAGAAGAGTTTTATAAACCTCGGGATAAGTTGTTCCATATTCACCGTAAACATTTTCCATAGTAATATCGGAACCAGGAATTAAAGTTTCCCCCCAGCGCCAGCCGGGAGCAAAAAATAACGGAGTATCAAATTTCTCTATAAATGCCTGCTGTGCAACGTTATCAACCGTACTGACAAATGTTGCTCTTCTATATAATAAATCTTCGGTAATTCCAAGCTTTTCATTAAGTACATGTTCGTAAGGCGCATATTCTTCGTCTATTATTTTGCTGATTTCCGGATCCGGTTTAATCCAGTCGGTGACTATCGGAATAAGTTTGTGGTCGTAATCTATTATTTTTTTATTCTGAACGTTTAAATCTATTCTTCCTACAAACTTGCCGTGTGTTCCAGCCTGCACTATTATTGTATTATTTATAATCTGCGGAGCCGGGAGTATGTCGTGAGTATGTCCGCCTACTATAATATCTATTCCGTTTATTAAAGAGGCAAACTTTCTGTCCACTTCAAGACCGTTATGTGAAAGGACAACGACTAAATCAACTTTTTCTTTATTTTTTAATTCATTGACCATTTTCTGGGCGTGAGAGGTATCTATTCCAAAATTCCAATTTTTTACAAAATGTGACGGGTGTGCAAGCGGAACATAAGGAAAAGCCTGTCCGATAATGCCTACCCTTAAACCGTTGACTTCCTTAATAATATAAGGTTTAAAAATAAGACCGCCCCAAGTTGCATTAGTAACATTCTGGGCGATAAACGGAAACTTTAATTTTTTGATGTTGGATAAAAGCTGTTTTTCGCCGTAAGTAAACTCCCAGTGTCCCGTCATTGCATCGTAACCCATAGCATTTTGAGTATTTACTACCGCCATACCTTTGGAGAGGAGTGCTACGCCTGTACCCTGCCATGCATCTCCCGTATCGAGCTGTATTGTTTTATTATGTCTTTCAGCTTTTATTTTATTGAATACAGATGCCATATGGGCATAACCGCCCATAAGACCGTACTGTTTCTCATGCTTTACGAAATCCACGTAAGAACAGAAATAACCCATTGCGGAATCGGGATTTATATCATAATAAAGATTAAAAGCATCCCCAACAAGATGACCTGGTCTTCCGTTCATTAAATGAGGACCGATGTTGACGGAAGGTTCACGATATAATACGGGCTTAAGATGCGCATGAGAATCGGAGTTCCATGTTATAGTCAGATTTCCTACCGGCTTAAACTTTAAAAGATTAACCGGATTAATCGCCGTAGCGCCTGCGAGAAGCGCCGTGCTTTTTATAAAATCCCTTCTTGTAATATTTTTTAAATCCATTTTTATTATAAACCCCCTTGTTATAGTTAACCTTTAAAATCCTGTCTTCACAGAATTCATAATGTGAATAATTTGCTTAGTCACTATTGTTATCGTCTTTTTCTGCTCTGCGTTATTCTTAAAAAATTTTGAAAAATAAGAAGGTAAAAAAGAAATCATTACCGTATATTTACCGTCTTTATAGATGGCTATTCTGCAAGGCATAAACGCAGCATAATTCATATTGTCTTTTAAAAGTTTATAGCCGTCTATCAGTTTGCAAAAATCGATAACTTTCAGATCCGGGATCTTGTATCCTATTCCTTTTATACCTGTGGATATAGGAGCAATCGCAAGAATGCTGTAGTTTGCATTTTCTATCCCCTGTTTTAAATCAAACAGAGCGCTTTTAAATCTTTTTTTTACTTTAAGAATATAAAAAGGACCTTTTGGAATTTTTGCGGCAAATGAATTTACGGGAAAAACCGCTGCTGCAAAAAAGGATAAAGCAAAAATAAACGTAAGATACGCAATAAGCCTTTTTTTCTTCATTCTTACCTCGTTAATTTATAATTTCTTATCTTTATATTATATATAATATATATGCTTACACTACATTAACCATTACGGTTTTTTTATAGACATTATGATGGGTATCGTACGCAACAAATTCAAGAGGCGCTTTTTTGTCTGCTCTAAGATAAAAGGCAAGAAACGGATTTGCCGAAATAGCTATGCCGTAATCACAAGTCGTTACTAATTTTTTATCATAATAAATATCCACTTTATTGATAATCCACATAGGTATTATTTTCCCCGTTTTAGGATTCTTGACAAGACCCGTATCCATCGGATGTTTCGTTATTGACATAACTTTAAATATCTGTCCCGCTTTTACCTTTCTCGGGATTCTTATAAGCATTGCTCCTAATTTCATATCAAACTCCTTTATGTTATTTTGTTTATATTTTTTAAATATTATTTAATAACTTTAATTATTGTTTAATTATTTTAACGTTATTTATTTTGATATTATTTATATTATTATTAAAATATTATTTAATAACTTTAATTATTGTTTAATTTTTAATAATTAATTATTTAATAATAAATTATCCGCATTAAACTGATTGAAAATTTGTGTTGACTGTTGACATTGGCTGTTAATAACTGGTTAAGTTTATAAGTTTTTTAACATCCGCCGACTGTAACTTTAATAAATTTACGATCGCCGTAAAGCAAACCGTTTGAATATTCGGTTACAACCTGAACATAAGATTCCTGCTGAATTTTAACTCTTGTCGCAATGAATGCCTTACCGTTTTCCGGAGTCAAGTAAAATGAAGCAATGTGCGGAACAGGGTTGTTTAGGTCAAAAACATGGTAAGCTCTGATATAGTTACTCTTTTCCATAGGATGATCGGAGGCAAGAGCGAGAGGAACAAGTCCGCCGTTTTGAGCGATTAAAGGCAAATGTATCTTAGGGAGCATCATTTTTTTATATTCGGCGGAACCTTTTGCCGGCCATATAATCTCTTTCCCTTTAAACTCTTTTAATTTTGTCTTATTAATGTGAATCTTTTGACCCGGCTTATCTATTTTTGGTTTTGGCGCTGCCAATGCGGTGGCGGCATCGGAAACAATCGAAATAGGTACAACCGCCGCTAAAGTTATAACCGCAGTTTTTTTAATAAAATCCCTTCTTGAAACATGTTCATCCATTTTTGGATCCTCCATTGGTTTTAATATTAAACTAATCGAACTATTATATTATGGGTATTATGTATTAAATTATATTAAACGTATTAAATAGTTTATCTTTTTTTTATAAATATACAGCATTATATTCGGCCTTTATTGTGCGCGTGAAAATTTTCTTAATGTTTCTACTTTGTATTTACCTGACCCAATCCATTTTGCCACAAGTAAAAAATTGTTTTTTGACCAGTATCCCGGTAAAATAAAGACTTTTTTATACGCTGGGCTGAAAAAAATCTCAGTGGGGGTTCCCGTTATATTAAATTTTGATGCAATATGGGAATCGGACATATATTTTCCATTAAAATACATTACTTTTTTATGACTATATATATCTACCAAGACATTATGAAAATGCGCGTTAAGATAATTGATAACCCTCTTGCTGCTAAATACATTTTTATCCATTCTTATACAGTAACTGCAGGTAGGATAATAGAAGTGGAGCAAAAAGACTTTTTTATTTGCCTTATTGTTTTTAATAGCGGAAGAAAGATTCTCCCAGTGAATTTGATTTGAGGCAAAAACAGACGGAGACCCAATCAATAATGCGGCTAAAATAAATAATAACATAATCTGCAAAATAAAACTTTTTCGCTTTATACTCTTTATCTTTATCATGTTTATATTTTCATATTTATATTAATGTTATATATATTTTATTTATAATATTAAATCATTGGCTAAACTTATATGCGCCAAAATTATACGCCAAATGCAAAAGATTTATAAAACGCCGATTAGATATTGCGATAACGCTTCAAAATTCCCAGTTATAGTAAGTATGCCCATTAAAATCAAAAAACCTCCAGAAACTATTGAAAATAAATTTAAATGGCGTTTTATCTTTTTAAAAAATGTCATAAAATAAGTTAAAAAGAGACCTGCTAAAATAAACGGAATGCCAAGCCCTAAGCTAAAAAAAGATAGGAGTTCAATAGATTTTGTTAATGATCCGTTCATTGATGTATAAAGAAGAATAGACGCAAGTATCGGTCCTATACATGGTATCCAGCCCGCCGCAAACGCAATGCCTAAAATAAAAGACCCTATTATAAAACCGCCTTTTTTTTTCCACGGTAGAATATTAACTTCTCTGCTCAAAAAATTCAGCTTAAATAAACCGAGACAATACAGCCCAAAAAGAATAATTACGATACCGCCGACTATTCTTACTATATTTAAATTTGATTTTAGGAAATTACTGAAAATTGTCTCCGAACCGATTCCAAGTCCTACGAATATTACTGAAAACCCAATAACAAAAGCAAGGGATGCCGTAAAAACTCGAATCAGATTCTTATGATTTTTTTCGGAAGTAAGTGTTTCGATATTTACCCCGCTTATAAATGAAATATATCCTGGAATTAACGGTAAAACGCATGGAGAGAAAAAGGCTAGCATCCCTCCAAATAAAGCAACGCTGTATGTTATATTAAGATTAAACATTATTGTTATATTAATCCTCCTTTCTCAATATTATTTATTTTTAACATATTATTATTCACAATATACAAATATAAAAAAATGACGGTATTTCAATGTATTAAATGCATTTTTATTATATATAATTATATACAATATTTAATATTAATATTATTATTGTATATAATTATATTACTTGTAATAACTATATGTCAATATGCTAATGCATTTTTTATTATAATTATATTATTTATTATAATAATTATATATAAAATATATGGCATTTAGATTTATTTATCTAAATTAATTTAATTAATTTAATTAATAGATAAATAATATATATATTTAATATCGTTAATTAAGTATTTAGCGCTTAATAGCATAGTAATATGATATGCAAAAATAGTGCCATATATTTAGATGCCGTAAGCACAAAATGTTCAATAGTTATGTGTGTTTAAAATTGACCTATTTAGGACACTTATTAAATTATTAATTGTTCCATTTGGGACAATTAATAATTTTTATATTAAATTCATAGACTAATGTTTAGAAGAAATTTTTTAATTTAACCTAAATTTGTTAGATGTTTTGCATTACAAAATAATATATGGTATATTAATTGCATTCATTAATAATAATATAGCAGATTCTTAATAAGTTTAACCTAAATCATGAATTATTTGGCATTAAAATATCTTAAATAGTTTTTTATTTTAATAAAATATGTTATTATATATATTATATATTATAAAGAAAAGGGAGAGAAAATGTTTGGTATAGGAACGCCGGAAATAATAATAATAATTGTTGTAGCTTTGCTTGTATTCGGTCCTAAAAGGCTTCCCGATATAGGAAAATCTTTAGGTAAGGGTTTACGAGAATTTAAAAAAGCCACGACAGAATTTAAAGATCAGTTTAATGACCCTGCAAACAACGAAGATGGGGAGGGCAGTCAGAGTAAGCAGCAATTAGATAATAAACAAAATATAAATCCTTTAGAAAACCCTTTGTCGTCTTCAACAAATAATAAAAATATATCGCCGGCAAAAAAAACTTCGCCCGCAAAAAGAAAACAGCCATCGGCGGCAAAGACCAAGTCAAAAACACAAACGGATTCATTAGACTTATCTGCGGCTGCGACAAAAAAACATTCTACAAAACCTGCATCGGTTAAACCAAAGGTTAAAAAAACTGCCGCAGCTACTAAAAATGTTAATAAAAATATTACTAAAAATACGGCAGAATAAAATAAATATAATAATTATTAATTTAAATAATATATAAATTTATTACTTTATCGCTATATTTAATATTTTTTTCTATACTTACTTAATGTAAATAACATGGGTAATATGGCAGCTATTTAGGCGGTTAAATATCAAGATTAGAAACACTTAAGGCATTGTCTTCAATAAATTTTCTTCTCGGTTCTACTCTGTCTCCCATAAGTACATCAAACATTCCATCTGCTTCTATTAAATCATTTATATTGATTTTTTTTAGCATTCTTGATTCTTTATTCATTGTAGTTTGCCATAGCTGATCCGGGTTCATTTCTCCAAGACCTTTATATCTTTGAATGTGAATATTATTAGGTGTTTTTGATTTAATTAAATTATAAAATTCGTTGTAATTTTTTACTGTAATTGTTTCTTTTACATCGGATTTACTTTCTGTTATACACGAAATTTTTGAAAAATCTATATTGTTAATTTCGTTTTTTAATTTAAAAACAGTTTTATAATCGGCTGAATTTAAAAAATCTTTATCAATATAAAAATTAGGCTTAGAAGAATCTTCAGATTTAAATAAAATTTTTTGAAAGTCTTCATAATTGTCATCATTTACTAATTCTATTTTATATTTAAGTTCTTCCGTAAAATTATTTAAATTACTTAAAATATCGCTTTGTTTTACAGAATTATCTGAATTATTATCATTTACTATTTCTATGCCGCCTGTATTTTTATCATCATTTTCGCCGCCAAAAATACTTGCCTTTAATATAGACAAATCGGAGACATTAAAATTATTTTCAATTAAATAGTTTATAATTTCTTTATTATAATTTAATTTATTTATTTTATTTATTACATTTTTATAATTTTTGATATTTAAAATTATATTTTTTATTTCTTCTTTATTTAATATTTCAATATTTTCTTCATTTTTTCTATAATATACATTAATATAATTTAGCGATTCTTCATTAAGATAAGCTTCTAAAGAATCGTCATCCCTAAGATACATTTCTACATTACCTTTTTTTATACCGTATAGCGGAGGCAAGGCAATATAAAGATAGCCGTTTTCTATAATTTCTTTCATATATCTATAAAAAAAAGTCAGCAATAATGCTCTGATATGCGAACCGTCAACATCTGCATCGGTCATTATTATTATTTTATGATATCTTAGTTTATTTATATCAAAAACTCTGTCATTATTTTTTGGGTTGTCATTATTTGATGATTTTTGATTAGGAGTAGTTATACCTCCTCCTAACGCGGTAATTAATATTTTAATTTCATCGCTGTTAAGAATTTTATCTAATCTTGCCTTTTCAACATTTAATATTTTGCCTTTTAACGGCAAAATTGCCTGATATTTTCTATCTCTTCCTTGTTTAGCGCTGCCTCCTGCAGAATCACCTTCAACTATATATATTTCGCAATGCTGAGGATCTTTTTCTTGACAATCGGCTAATTTTCCGGGCAATGACGAGTAATCAAGAAGATTTTTCCGTCTCACAAGGTCTCTTGCTTTCTTTGCAGCCTCTCTTGCTCTTGCGGCATCTAATGATTTTTCTATAATTTTTTTTCCGATTGAAGGGTTTTCATCTAAAAATTCAGTTAATCTTTCGTTAACTAAAGATTCAACAATGCCTTTAATATCGCTATTTCCTAATTTGGTTTTTGTTTGCCCTTCAAATTGCGGATTGGACATTTTAACGCTTATTACCGCAACTAACCCTTCTCTTGCATCATCTCCGCTTATTTGAATTTGCTGCTTTTTATCTTTTGTATTTGTTATATTAGACGTATAATAATTATTAATAACTCTTGTTAAAGCTGATTTAAAACCTATAAGATGCGTTCCGCCTTCTTTTGTATTAATATTATTTACGTATGAATATATTTGTTCGGAATATCCGTCGTTATACTGAAGACCTATATCTATGATAACATCATTTTTTTGAGCGGTTATTACAATAGGTTCTTTAATAATAACATTTTTATTTTGATCTATATATTCTATAAAAGATTTTATGCCGCCGTCATACTTAAAATCGTGCGATTTAGAGTTTATTTCATCTATGATTTTAATATGAAGTCCTGCATTTAAAAAAGCAAGTTCTCTTAATCTGTTTGATAAAATATCAAAATCAAATTGTATATCTTCCATAATCGTTTCGTCGGGGAAAAATGTAATAACCGTTCCTCTTTTATTGGTTTTTTCGTATTTAGTGAGTATATTAAGGGGAGCGCCTTTACTATAGCTTTGTCTATAAACATATCCGTCTTTATAAATTTCAAGATCAAGCTGTTTAGATAAGGCATTTACTACTGAAATGCCTACGCCGTGCAAACCTCCCGATACTTTATATGTTTTATTATCAAATTTACCGCCTGCATGAAGCACCGTTAATACAACCTGCGCAGCCGCTACTCCTTCTGTTTCATGCATATCTACCGGAATTCCTCTGCCGTCGTCTTCAACTGTAACACTGCCGTCAATATTTATTTTAACAAAAATATTTTTGCAATATCCTGCTAAAGCTTCATCTATACTATTATCAACAACTTCATAAACAAGATGATGCAGACCTTCTATACCTGTTGAACCGATATACATAGAAGGTCTTTTTCTGACGGCTTCTAAACCTTCTAATACCTTAATATTTGAAGCATTATAGTTATCTTTATTTTGGTTAATTTGATTATTATCTTTTAAATTTTCCATATATTATTTTAATACCTCATAGGCATAAATACGCCGGTTAATTGATAATCAAATGTATTTAAATCTATTGAACTTTTTGATTTTTTTTTGTTATTATCTTCAATTAAAGGTTCAATAATTAAAGGAGTAAATATAGTATTAAATTTTAATATAATTTTTTCGTTATATATATTACTTATAAAATCAAGAATATATTTAGAATTTAATTTTATATTTATAGGTTCTCCGCTATATTCTATTCCTATTTCATCAACTGCTTCACCTTGACTGGTCTGCACTGTTTTTATAATTAATAAATTTTTATCAAAACTTAATTCAATTGAATGACTTTTTTCTTCGGCTAATATATAAACTCTTTTTATAGAATTTATTAATTCTTCTGTTTTAATAATTGCCGTTTTATAATTATTCTTAGGTAATATAGTTTCATAATTAGGATATTTGCCGTCTATTAATCTAGAAATGAAAGTTGTGCCGTATATATAATTTATATTATTTTTATTATTAATTCCATCATTTAGTTTAAAAATAACATTATTTGAATTAATTGCAATATTGACAAAAACATCTTTATCTACATCTATTTTAATTAATTCACTAAGTATTTTTCTAGGTATAATAACACCTTCTTTAAATTTATCATATATTGAATTATTCTGTTCCGACGACTCTTTATTTAATATATCTTTACTTATTTTTTCTATTTTATTTTCGTTATTATTAAAAAGTTTAATTTGAGCTAATGATAATCTGTGACCGTCGGTAGCTACAAGCCTTAAATAATTCTCTCCTTCTATTTCCAATAAAATAAAATAAACTCCGGATAAACTCTTTTTAGTTTCTTCTAATGCCGTAGAAAATATTACTTTATTTATTATAAATTTTATAAATTTTAAATTAACGTTAAAATTGTCATCGTTATTTATATCTAATAATGTAGGATAGTCAATTACAGGTATAGTTGTAAGTTTGAAAATAATTTTTTTATAACTTATTATAACAAGTCCCGCTTCTGTTTCTTTTATTTCAATATCAATATCTTCATTTTTATTTTCTTTATTATTATCAGTAGTTTTATCGTCAGGAAATTCTTTAATTATACTGTATAGTTTTTTGGCGTTTAATGTAATTTTACCTTCGCTTATTATTTCAGCGCCGCAATAATCTTTAATTGTTATTTCTAAATCGGTTGCGCTAATTTTAATCAATCCTTTATTTTTATTATCTGAATTTATATCGGAATATAAATTTTCTTTATTTAAATCAATTGATTCTATTAATAAATTAGACAATACTGGCAATGAAATTTTTTTCTCTGTAGCCCCCTGCGTTATAAGAATACTTTTTAAAAAAATATTTTTTTTAATTTTAAAATTAAACATTTTTTAATTTCCCTATTACTAATTATATATTAATAATTAAAAGATAATAATAGTAGTAATATACACTAAAAAGTTAATAAATAAAATAAGTATTTAAATTTATTTAAATTTACCTGTTGTCAAATCTGTTTAAATAATTGATGTTATTTAAATGAATTTGTTTAATTTTTAAAATTTTTTAATTTTTAAACAAATTCATTTTTAATTAAACATATTTTTAAACAATATTTAACCAATTACACTATAATAATTTTATAAAGATTATATATAATATATATAACTAATATAATATTAATTATAGTAATTAAATATATATATAATACTATCTTATTTTTGTATTAATTTAATTATACTTTCGATTGTTTTTTCTAATTCTTTATCTTTTTTTAAATTATTTTTAATTTTATTAACAGCATAAATAACAGATGAATGGTCTTTCCCTCCAAATTTATCGCCTATTTCTGGAAAAGACAGAGTAGTATTGGCTCTTATTATATACATAGCAATTTGCCTCGGCAGTACAAATTCTTTTAATTTTTTATTAGATTTTATTTCAGGTATTTTAACATTAAAAAAATTACAGACTGTTTTAATAATAATTTCGGCAGTCATAGGTTTTTCTTCTTCTTTTATAAGATTAAACAGAGCTTCTTTTGATAAATCAAGTGTTATTTTTTTTCCGGTAAAAGACGAAAATGCCGCAACTTTTATCAAAGCACCTTCTAATTCCCTTATATTATTTGAAATTTTACTTGCGATAAAATAAATTATTTCATCGCCGATGTTAATTTCGTTAAGGAGCGCTTTTTTCTTTAAAATTGCTACTCTTGTTTCAAAATCAGGCGGCTGTATATCTGCTATTAAACCCCATTCAAATCTAGATCTTAGTCTTTCTTCTAAACTAACTATATCTTTAGGTATTTTATCGCTTGAAACAACAATCTGTTTTTGATTTTCATATAAAGCGTTAAATGTATAAAAAAATTCTTCCTGAGTCCTTTCTTTTCCTGCAATAAATTGTATATCGTCAATTAATAAAACGTCTACATTTCTGTATTTATTTCTAAAATCTATCATTTTATCGTCTCTAATAGATGATATCATTTCATTTGTAAATTGTTCCGATGAAACCAAAAAAACATTTAAATCTTTTTCTTTAATTATTTTATTTCCAATTGCATTAAGCAGATGTGTTTTCCCAAGTCCGACATCGCTGTAAATAAACATAGGATTATAAGTATGGCCCGGAAGATTTGCAACCGCAAAACATGCCGCATGCGCAAATTGATTCCCTGAGCCTATAACAAAATTTTCGAATGTATATTTAGTATTAAGATTTAGATAATGTTTTTTTAAATTTTTTTGCTGATAACCGTTGGTTTTTTTATTATATATTTCATTTGCCGTATTAGCGGCAATATTTATATTGTTATCTTTTTTATATTCATCTGCGATATTTATATTATTATTAAGATTACTTATATTTTTATTGTTAACTTCTTTATTTTTTTTATATTCATCAGACGGAAAAAAATCATCTAAACCTGAAATTTTTATATCAATTAAACTGTTTTTAATTTCTTCGTTAATATTGAATGAAATAATCAATTCTTCGTTACTGTATTTTTTCCATATATTTAAAATAATTTCTTTATACGATTCAACGATAATATCTTTATAAAATTTATTGGGAACTGAAAATATAATTGTATTTTCATTAATATTTATATTTGAAGGCGAAAACCATAAATTAAAATTTTGAGCGCCTATTTCTTCTTTTAGATTTTTTAAAAATTTATCAAAAAAATCGTTTGCCATATTTACAGTTTTATTTATTTATTTAGTTAGGTTAGTATAATTTTTATTTTTATTTAAATATTTAATAGTAAAATATATCTTTATTATATTTTTATGTACAACAACAGCTTATTTTTATTTATAAAATTCATTAGAATTCAACATATCTATTAACAGCTGTTGATAAGTCTATTAAATTAATAAAATTAATAACTTACATATATAAAATAAAATAATTATTTAATAATGTAATAATTTTGTAATAATTTTTTATTAAAAACAATTATAATATATTTTTTTAATTATAATTAAAAAATGTTAAATTGTAAAATATATTATAACTTAATATATTTTCTATATATTATATATGTTTTATTAAAATTAAAAATTTAATTTTAAATATAAATAATATAATATAATATGAATTATCATATATTATATAAATTTAAAATACACTTAAATATTCTAAATTAAAAATTTATTGACATTAATTTATAGATTTGATTAAATTAAAAAGTTAATCTTGTTAAACTATTAATAAAATTATTAATAAAAAAATAAAAACGGGGAATATTTATGAAAAGAACTTTTCAGCCTAGCAATTTAAAAAGAAAAAGAACGCACGGATTTTTAGGCCGCATGGCAACAAAAGCAGGTAGATTAGTTATTGCAAGAAGAAGAAGAAAGGGAAGGAAGATACTTGTTCCTATTATAAGCTCAAAATAATAATGTCTTTAGAGCATAACTATAAATTCGGTAAGAATTATCATTTAAAAAATAAAAAAGAAATTGATAAAATTTTTAAAGAAGGCAAAAAAAAAATAATTAATAATATTATAATTTTTTTTAATCATTCGGAAAATTTTAAATATGCCGTAGGTTTTAAAAAACATAAATTTAAAGCATCAGAAAAAAATTATATAAAAAGAAAAATTAAAGAATATTTAAGACTTAATAAATTTTCATTAAAAAACTTTAATTGTGTTATTGTTGTATTAAAATATCCTTGCTGTTCTTTTCAATCGTTCTATAACGATCTTAATTTCTTATTTTCTTCTAAACATGATATAATCAGTTAAATAATGCCGGCGATAATAAATAATAAATGAAAATATACAATAAATTAACAAAATTATTTATTGTAATATTTTATTATTATGAATAATTTTAAGAATAATTAATAATAATGTTTAATATTTCACAAAAAAGAAAAAATTCCACAACCAGAAAAAATATTAGCAAATATATATATACATTAAATATATTTTTTATTTTTATAATTAAAATATATAAGAAATTTATATCTCCATATTTAGGAGACAATTGTCGATTTTATCCGACTTGCTCCGAATATGCCGAAGAATGTTTTAAGTCTTTTAATATTTTTAAAGCTTTATATCTTTCAGTATACAGGATAATAAGATGTAATCCCCTTTCTAAGGGCGGATACGACCCTGTTATACATAAGCATTAATATTAATTTAGCATTAAATTTATAAATATTTAATAAAATTAGTGATACCTTAAGAGGTTTCAAATATTTTTAATATGATTTAATATGAATAAATTTTAAACATAACCATAACATGGCAGTAAAGAATTTATTAAAATAATATTAAGTATAAATAAATATAATAAATAATATAAATATTATTTATTATATTATAAATTAAATAGGCGGCTATTTTTTGGAAAAAAGAGTTTTAATCGCAGTTATTTTATCTATTGCTTTAGTTGTAATGTGGGGGTATTTTATGCCTCATCCCGCTCAGACTCCAACTCAAACTAACGTTAAGACGCCTCTAAAAGTAAAAAATGCTAATCCTTCCAAAAAAATTAATTTATCAAAATCCGATAATATTAATATAAACTCTAACAGCAATACTGTTAATTCAATTAAAAATAAAAAAAATTCAAATACAAATATTCCTCAAAAGAAGTTAGTATTCAGCAATAAACTTTTAAAAGCCGGTTTTTATATTCCTGCGGGTTCTATTTATTCTTTAAGGTTAAAGAAATATTATTATAGTCCCACCAATATTAATGATAAAGTTAATCTTGAAAATACTTCAAAAATAAATCAAATTATTAATTTTCAACCGTCGTCTAGATTTTCTTCAATTGCATTTATAGGCAAAAAAATTAGCAAAGATTCTTTAAAATTTATTTATAAAATAAATAATAAAATTTTATTAACAAAAGAATATAAGTTTTCAAAGAATTCGAATAATAATAAAAGATATTTAATTAAGTTAATTATATCCGCAAAAAATATATCTAAACTGCCTGTCTTGTTTAGCGGCGATTTAAATTTGTCGGCAGGCTTAAATCCTAATATTAAAGGAAAAATAAATTATTTAAATTATTCTTCTATAATAGATATTAATAATAAAACGATTACCCCTTCTCCTACAGGTATAAAATCTGTAAAATACACTGGAAACATCTCTTTTGCAGGTTTTAATTCAAAATATTTTTTATTCTCCGTGATAAATCCTGGCAATAATGTAATTTACAATCAGCATAATAATATAATTATTTATAAATTCCATAAAAAATTATTAATCGCTTCGGGTCAATCTAAGCAATTTATGTATAATATTTATGCCGGACCAAAAAAATTATCTTTATTAAATCCTGCAGGACATAATATCGCTTCAACATTAAGTTATGGTTTTTTTAGTTTCTTGTCTATACCGCTACTTCATATTCTTGAATTTTTTTATAAATTTGTTCATAATTACGGACTTGCTATTATTTTGCTTGTGCTTTGCATAAGGATTGTTTTTTATCCTCTAACTTATACCGGATTTAAATCTATGAAGCAGATGCAAAAATTAACTCCTAAAATTAATGAATTAAGAGAAAAATATAAAGATAATAAAGCTGATTTAAATAAGCGTATTATGGAATTATATAAAGAAAGCAAGGTAAATCCTTTAGGCGGATGTTTGCCAATGATATTGCAGATACCTGTTTTTTACGGTTTATATACAACCTTGGGTACTTCAATTCAGTTAAGAAACGCTCCGCTTATACTATGGATTCATAATCTCGCTGCCCCCGACCCTTATTATATCTTACCTATTCTTATGGGGTTATCAATGTTAATTTCTCAAAAAATGAATCCTATGGTAGGCGACCCTGCCCAGGCTAAAATAATGCTTATTCTTCCTGTTGTTTTTACGTTTATTTTTATTAATTTCCCCGCAGGACTTCTTTTATACTGGACTGTCAATAATATTTTGACAATTGCGCAGCAGTATATAATCAATAAAAAATTTGCTTAAATTTGAGAACCGTTAAACATACAAACATAGTTTATTATTATGTTTGTTGTTATAATTAAAGCTATAAATCCTGAAACAACATTACATTAAATAATTAAACATAGTTTATTATATTATGCATTCAATATTAAATAATGAATTAGATACTATTTGCGCAATATCTACTCCTGAAGGCGAAGGAGCTATCAGTATAATTCGCATATCGGGCAGCATTGCATTGGAAATTTGCAGCAAAATACTTAAAATTAAACGAAAGAACGCTAATTTTAATACTTTTAATGCTAAGATAAATTGTAATAAAAGAAATAGCGAAAATAAAATTAAAGAAAATTTCAGTGTTTCAGATTGTGAACCAAAACAATTTTATGTGTGCAATATTTATGATTATTTTATAAATGCCGTTATAGACGAAGCCGGTTTTGTTTTTATGAAAGCCCCTAATTCTTATACGGGAGAAGATATGGCTGAAATCTATCCTCACGGCGGTGTTTTTAATACCCGCTATATTTTAGAGCTGATATTAAAATCAGGAGCGAGGCTTGCTTATAACGGAGAGTTTACTAAAAGAGCATATTTAAATAAAAAAATAAACTTAATACAGGCTGAAGCAATTTTAGATATAATTAAATCAAATTCCGTCAAATCTCTTTTAATTGCAAATAATGAACTCAACGGACAGCTTGAATCTAAACTTAATATTATTAAAGATAATTTTCTATATATTTTAGCATCCATTGAAGCTTTGATTGATTTTCCGGAAGAAGAATTTAAAGATATAAGTAAAATGTTTTTGTTAAAAAGCAAAGAGCTTTTCGGTTTAATTGAACATTTGATAAATTCCTATAAAGAATATATGGCAAACAAACAGGGTTTAAATGTTGCAATAGCCGGAAAGCCTAATGCAGGCAAATCCAGTCTTTTAAATAAATTTTTAAAAAAGCAAAGAGCAATAGTTAGCGATATTCCGGGAACAACCCGGGATTATATTGAAGAAAGCCTGTTTTTGTTTAATAAAACAATTAAAATAATAGATACCGCAGGATTAAGAATATCGAACGACGATGTTGAAAAGGCAGGAATTGATTTTACATATGAAATTATTAAAAAATCCGATATTATTTTATATTTGATAGATATTACTTTGGTAGATTTTACTTCAGATGTTACTTTAATAGATATTACGAAAAAGTTGGATTTAGACGAAGACGATTTAGAATTTATAAAAAACCGCGATAAAAACAAAAAGTTAATAATAGTTTTCAATAAAATAGATAAGCTTTCAGACGATGAATTAAAAGAAAAAAAATCAGAAATTATCAAACAAATTGAGAGCAAATTTGGTACAAATGTGCCAAATGATAATATGAAAGACAATAAATATATCAATGAACATATCGTTAAAAATACAAATAGCAATATAAATATCAACAATATAAATGAAAATATTCCAGAAATTTTTTTTATAAGCACTGTGAGCGATTTAAATATTGATATATTGAAAAAATATTTATATGATTCAATAATAAATATCGAGTCTTCCTTGAAAGAAAATATTGCTATCACAACGATAAGGCAAAAAAATCTGCTTGAAAAATCTCTATTTTGTCTTAATAATGCAATAAATGCTTTTAATAATGCGGAGCCTTATGAAATTATATCAATTGAGCTTAGAGACGGGATTAATTTTCTTAAAGATATTATAGGAAATGTTTCAAACGAAGATATATTGGATATGCTGTTTAAAGAGTTTTGCATAGGAAAATAAATGTCAAATAGTTACCATAAGGAATCGTTATGAAAGTCAAAAAAGAAAATTTTTTTGATGTCATTGTTGTTGGAGCAGGTCATGCAGGTATTGAAGCCTGCCTATCGTCCTCAAGAATGGGTTTGAATACCGCCGTCGTTACTATTAATCTTGATAATATAGGTCAAATGTCTTGTAATCCGGCGATAGGCGGACTTGCCAAGGGACATCTCGTAAGAGAGATTGATGCTCTCGGCGGAGAGATGGGAAAGGCTATAGATAAAACTGGGATTCAATTTAGAACGCTAAATACAAAAAAGGGTCCCGCAGTCAGATCCTCGCGGGCTCAAGCCGATATGTTTTTATATAAACAATATATGAAAGCAGTATTAGAAAACACTCAAAATTTAACTCTTATTCAATCTATGGCAGATTCTTTAATAGTTGAAAACAATAAAGTTAGAGGTATAGAATTGTGGACTGGAGATAAACTTTTCGCCGATGCCGTAATTTTAACCACGGGTACTTTTTTAAGGGGGCTTGTTCACATAGGGCTTTTTAATTATAAAGCAGGAAGGGCAGGGGATTTTGCTTCAAATAAATTATCTTTAAGTTTAATTCAAAATAATTTGGAATTAGGCAGACTAAAAACAGGAACAACACCGAGATTAGATGGAAGAACTATTGACTTTTCTAAACTTGAAGAACAAAAAGGCGATGATGATTTTATTCCTTTTTCTTTATCTAGCAAAAAAATTAATAATAAAATAAGCTGCTTTGTTACATATACTAATGAAAAAACACATAATATTATAAGGGAAAATTTAGATAAATCTCCGCTATATTGCGGCGTAATCAAAGGCATAGGCCCAAGATATTGTCCCTCTATAGAAGATAAAGTAGTCAGATTTAAAGATAAAGAACGGCACCAGATTTTTTTGGAAAAAGAGTCGTTAGATTCAAACGAATATTATCCTAACGGACTTTCCACAAGTTTGCCTTTAGAAACACAGCTAAATTTTCTAAGAACTATAGAAGGTCTTGAAAATGTTAAAATTATGCGTCCGGGATATGCGATAGAATATGATTATGTACTGCCTACCGAACTTTATCATTCGCTGGAAACAAGAAAAATAGAAAATCTATTTCTCGCAGGGCAAATTAACGGCACTTCAGGCTATGAAGAAGCTGCGGCGCAGGGCTTAATTGCCGGCATTAACGCTTCTTTAAAACTTAAAGACGAAAATCCGCTAATTTTAGGAAGAGATGAAGCATATATCGGAGTTTTGATTGACGACCTTATTACATTGGGAACAGCGGAGCCATATAGAATGTTTACTTCAAGAGCTGAATACCGCTTATTACTAAGGGAAGATAATGCGGATTTTAGGCTTTGTGAATATGGCAGAAAAATAGGACTATTAGACGATGAGAGATATAATGTATATAAAAAGAAATTTATGGAATTTAACGAAGCTTTAGATTTCATAAGAACATCGGACGGAGGCAAATTATACAATATGCTTAAAAGACCTGATGTTGATATATTAAGATTAAAAAATTTAAGCATAAATATTATAAATACTACTGATAATTTAAATATACATCAAAATCCGAAGAGCGATATTGAAAATAATTTGTATATAAATTTAAAAAATTATAGCAATGAAATTTTAAAACGGGCAGAACTTTATATTAAATATGAAGGTTATATAAATAGACAAAAAGAAGAAATAAAAAGAATGAGAAAATTTGAAAATTATTATTTAGATGAAAATATTGATTATAAAAGCATATCAGGATTATCGCTTGAAGTTATTGAAAAATTAAATAAAATTAAGCCTGCAACTATTTATGAAGCCAATAGAATTTCAGGAATTACGCCTGCCGCGGTCAGCATTTTATTGATGTATTGCAATAAAAAAATATAATAGCTTTGGATTTTATAATTATTTATATTGTTAAATGTTATTAAATGACGGGAATTTTTATTTCAATACATCAAGAATATTTTTTTATTTAATTTATTTAATCATTAAACTATTTATTTATGAGCGCAATTTTTGCTTATTTTACTTATAAGATTATTATAGCGGTTTTGGTTATAATAATTGCCTTTTTTGTGCGGGCTACTATCGGGTTCGGCTCAGGCTTAATTGCCGTATCTATTTTAACTTTGCTGTTTCCTATCAGGTTTACCGTGCCCGTAGTATTTGTTCTTGATTTTGTCGGAAGCATGCTTCTTGGAGCGTATGATTTTAAAGAAGTTAAATGGCATGATTTAAACTATCTTTTGCCGTTTACTGTCTTAGGCTTACTGTTTGGCGGCATCTTGCTTAAATACGCTAATCCTCAAAAATTAACCATATTTCTAGGTTTATTTATACTTCTATATGTAATTTACGGGTTTATAGTAAAGCAGGAAAAATTGCCGTATGCTAAAAATTACGTGGGGGCTCCGTTAGGTTTTTTGGGCGGATTCATAGGAAGTCTATACGGAGGCGGAGGTCCTCCAATTGTTGCTTATTTACAGATGAGGCATCACAATAAAAGGGGTTTTCGGGCAACCTTTCAAATTGTAGCAATTACGGACAGCATTTTTAGAGCTTTTTTATATACATATTTGGGTTTATTAACGTTCAGTGTTCTTAAAATGTCTTTTTTGCTTATACCTTTTGTATTATTAGGTTTATTTTTTGGAAATAAGCTTCATTTTAGAATAAACCAAAAATTTTTTTATATATTTACGATGATAGTTTTATTATGCGCAGCTATAGGGCTTATTATTCACTCATTATAACATTATAATTATAATTTTTTAAATTTATCGTTAATATGTTAATATAAAGTAACATATCATCAGCTAAAAAATATGTTGCATAATGACTAATTAGTCATTATAATTATATATAAAAGAATTAAATAAAATTAATTAATTGAAAATAATAAATAATTATTTGATTATAAATAAATTGTATATATTAAAGCATATATGAAAATATACAAAAATTAAAATAAAATAATTAAGTCCGCTCTTGTAATTTCATATATAAGTATAATTTAAAAATTGCAATAACTTAATAAATCAAAAATAAATACATTAATTATAATTTATAATTTATAATTATATTAATAAATCACAGGATAAATTATTATGAAAACATTTTATAAAAATCATTCTATTAATTTTTATCGAAATAATTTAGACGGTAATATATTGCAGAAAAATCAAAATTTTATTTTTATTGTTTTATTGTTTTGTTTTTTAATTTTAACAATGATTAACCCTGTAAAATCATACGGCGAAAGAATAATTACTTTGCACCAGGCTTATTTATATGCCGCAAAACTAAACGGAACCATTAAATCGCAGCGCGAATCATATTATCAGTCTACATTGCTTAAGTGGTCAGCAATAAGTATGCTGCTGCCGAACATTTCTCTTACCTATAAAGACCAGAGGTTTCATAATAATTCTGTAAGTTCGTCGTCTTCAAGTTCTTCAGGGGGAAGTAATATTTTTTCCTTTATGTTTCCGACATACGGCTATGCATTTTCATTAACACAGCCGCTGCTTAATATTTCGGCTATACCGGCTTATTACGCTGCTGAAAATTCTGTAAAATCATCTAAAAGCTCTTTAAACAATATATCGCAAAATACATTATTTAATGTAGCAAAAGATTATTATAATGTTCTAAGCGATGAAAATTTAGTAAAAGCCGATAAAAAGACTATGCAAGAAGCCTCATCTCATCTGCAATTGGCACAAGCAAAGCTTAAGGCTGGTCTTGCAATTATAACCGATGTTCTGCAAGCAAAATCAGAATATTATCAGGCAAAACAGCAATATATCGCTGCAAAAGACCAGTTAAAATCTGATAAGGCAAACTTAAGAGCAATTATCGGGGTGAGTTTTAATTTTAAAGTCGTTAAATCTAAAAATCCAGGATTATTAAGCGGCAAATTGAGCAATTATATAAAATTAGCCTATAAATATAATCCAGGGCTTAAATCCATTAAATTTTTAAAAAAAGAATCAAAAGACGAGGTTTATTATTATGAAACTCAATATATACCTAAAGTAAATTTTGAAGCTACATATAACGGAATATCAGATAAACACTTTATACCGCAGGGAAACGAACATTATTGGACCGCTGCAGGGGTTTTAACTTTCCCTATATTTCAAGGAGGCACAAGAATTATTTCTATTGAAAAGGCAAGGTCTAAAAATAATGCAAATATGTATAATCTGATTCAGGCTAAAAGAAATTTAAGAGCCGATGTGACATCAGGTTTTTATAATATACAAAATCTTAAATATCAAATAATAGCTTTGCAGCATGAAGAATCTTACGCCTATAAAAATTACAAACTTGTTGAAGAAGAATATAAAGCCGGTGTTGCAACAAGCGTTGACGTAACGACCTCTTTGGCACAGCTTGCTTCGGCGAGACACAATCTGCTTGCCGAACAGTTAGACTATTATACCTCTATATTAAATTTTAAAACTTTAACAGGTTCCTTTAAGAGGCGGCTTATCAGTTTGAAGATTGACAGATTTAAAGGGTGATAAATTTTAAAAATATTTAACTTAATGTTAACACAATTTATAGTACTTCAATTTATAATATGCTGTAAATTTTAAACTATTAACAATTAGCTATATTTGCGTGATAGTCTGATAAAGTTATTGCTCTTATGTACGCAATATGATGTTTTTTTAAACATATTATATATATAATAAATATAATATATATATAATTCTTATATTTTATTAAATTTTAAATTTTACTATAAGAATTCGGAGGCTTATTGTATCTATGAACGAGGATAATAATATCACTAATGGTGATAGTATAAATATTAAATCAGAAAATAATGAATCTAAATTTACAAAAAAAAATATAATATTTGCTTCTATTATAGTTTTAGTTGCAATTATAGGCGGTATATTTATATTAAAATGGTATTTATATTCACTAAATCATGTATATACTGAAGATGCGGAAGTTGACGGTCATATATATGCTATAAGCTCTATGGTTCCAGGAAATATACAATCTATTTATGTTCATAAAAATGAATATTTAAAAAAAGGAAAACTTATTGCAGTTATAAATCAATCCGCTTATTTGCCTGAAATGCTTCAGGCAAAGGCAAATTACGATTTAGCCAAGGAAAAACTTTTCAATGCAGGGGGTTCCATAGGCAATTTTGCAGGAAATGCCTTTAATAATTATTACTTAGATAAATTTAATTTAAAAAAGACCGCCTCAAGTCTATCCGCTGCTAAATTAACATACAAATTGGACAAAAGAAATTATTCAAGAGGTCTTAAGCTTCTAAGCAAGGAATTTATTACTAAAGAGCAGTTTGATACCTTGAAAACATCATATTTAGTTGCGCGGCAGAACTATTTTGTTGCCTTAAACAGTTATAAAGCTGCCAAAAGAAGTTATGTTAATGCTCAATACGCCAAAAGTATTATTACCGCCCAAAAATATACGACGGTTAAACCCTTAGAAGCCGCCATTAAAGTAGCAAAATCAGCTTATAAATCAGCTAAAGCAAATTATTTAAATACATTTATAAAATCCCCAGTTAATGGAGTCGTAAGCGAAAAAATGTCGTATTTAGGCGAATATATTACTCCCGGAACCCCTATAATTATGATAAATAATCTTAAAAAAGTATGGATTACGGCAAATGTAAAAGAAACGTTGGTAGCTAACATTAAAAAAGGCGATCCTGCGGTAATTACCGTAGATTCGTTTCCGGGCAGAATATTTAAGGGAATAGTCAAGTTTGTGGGTTCGGTTACAACATCAAAGTTTGCTTTAATACCTACTAATAATCCAAGCGGGACATATACAAAAGTTACGCATAGGCTTCCTGTGAGAATTAAAATTATAAATGATAAAAATCATATTTTAAAGCCGGGAATGATGGTTGAAGTTTCTATTAAAACGACTAAATAACTAAGTCATTACGCAAATTATAATTATAATAGAATAAATTTTAATAAACTAGAAATATAGAGGCATAAAAATGATTAAAAAAGACGCGAACTTCAATAATAATAATAATGATTTAATGTATAAAAAAAATAATCATAAATATCAAATAAATATGTCAAAAAATTTTATATTTAAGTCAATTTTTATATTGTTTTTATGTTCTATTTTTTTTGGATTAAATTTATTATATCCCACAAATTCTTCCGCAAAAAAAAATATTAAATCAGGAAAATATTTGTTTAATTATTATAGCTGTATAAATTGCCATACCATTAATGCAAAAGGCGGAACGTTAGGTCCTAACCTAAGTCATTATGGCAAATCGGGAAAAAAATTCAGCTGGACTATGAAAGCAATATTAAATCCCGACAGATATTTTAAGCCAGGATCAAACGTTGTTATTGACGGTAGAAAATATTATGCTATAATGCCTAAATATACTTATTTGACTGGTAACCAAGTGTATAAAATTGCCGCTTATTTAAAATCGCTAAAATAAATTTAATTTACTTAAATGTCATTAGATAAAGAAAAAAATTATAGCAATTTTATTCAATCCGCCGCATTTTCCAATATCATAAAAAGTCTGTCTAAACCTGAGTTTTTTTCTAAATACTGCAATAACAATATTCAAATCACCCCATCAAATTCAAACCAAAAATTTTATAGTTCAGAAGAAGATATTAAAAATATTTCCGAAAATTTATCTGAAGACTTAAAATCTGATCAAAAATTAAATATTGCTTTCATCGGCTTTTACGGTTCTATAAATTATGGTCTTGCTAATTCTGAAAGTGATTACGATTTTTTTATCGTATATTATCCAAGTTTCGGTAATTTTTTCAATCATAAATTTATTAGATATTCAGTAATTAAAGAAAATTATGATTATTTTATTACTCCTTTTCATGAATATATGCATCATATAATAAACGGAAACATAAAGTTTATAGAACCTTTTATTTGCGACAGCATTTATTTTCCTGTTGCATCTCAAAGCCCGCACTTTGTATTATCAAATCTCGTAGAAGAAACTAAAAAATTCATTTTGTTAAATTATAAGAAAAATTTTGATTCATTTATTGGTCTTGCAAATAACAAAAGATTAAATATCACAAAAGATAATTATACTTCCAATACGCTAATATATAAAGATATATACGGATACGATATTAAAGAAGCAATAAATGCATTAAGAATTTTATATCTGTCTCAGAATTATTTAACAACGGGCAAAATTGATTTTTTTGTTAAAAATAATGCCGCATATATTGAATTTGAAAAAATATATATAGATATTAAAAATAAAATTATTTCAAAAGAAGATATTTTGCAATTGTTAGATTCAATGATAAAAAATATTAATCATCAAATCATTAAATTTATTGATGATGATGACGATAATAATAAAAAAAATTTTTATTCTATGGGGACTGAAACGATAAATCAGAGCAATTATAATTATGACTTAAGAAAAGACGAACTTGAAACAGAAATTAAAAAAAATGTTGAAAATATTTGTAAAAATAATTTAGATTAATATTATTTGATTTATTAATTTTATTTTATTTTTTATTAAAATAGGAAATATTTCTTTTGTTGAAATTATTTATATTGCATTATTTATAATGTTAACTAATTCATATAATATATATATTATATAAATATTAATAAACAAAGTATTTTGTTTATTAATATTTAATTTTTATAAAACCATAAATAAATTGATAACAAAAATTTTATAAAATTATTGCATTAAATATACATATTATTGATTATTATAAATATTTTTTATTTTAGATTAATGTTTCACGTGAAACATTATAACATAATTATAAGTCTGATAAATAATCCATAATAAAATTTGAAAAGTATTTAATTTAATAATATAAAGTATAAAATATATAAAATGAAGAAATTATTATAAAAAAAATTTGTTTATATGGGGATTTATTTATATGATAGATAAATATAAAAATTTATTAATTACACTAATTAGCGATCAAGCCATTCCGAATATATTATTTGCAGATTATTATCAAGTTAAAGACAATTTTATATTATTTGTCACTACTGAAAAAATGATAAAAGACCGTAAGGTAGAATATATTTTAAAAGCCTTACAATTAATATCTCAGGAAGGTAATTTTTTAGAAGGGCAAAATTATTCTATTATTAAAGTTAACGAAAATTCCATTAAAGATTTATTTATACAAGTTGAAGATTGGTTGAAAGATAAAAATAATATAGCGATTTTAAATAATTTAGAAAAAATTATTGTAAATGTAACATCAGGAACCAAATTAATGTCCATAGGTTTGTATAACTTTTTTGCAGATATTATTGAAAATATAAATGAAAAATTTAATATTAACATTAAAAATTTAGAGATAATATATTTGCCTGTAGGTGAAAATAAAATTTTAAAATTATTAGAAAATGGCAAATTCATAGAAAATATGTTTGAGATTAAAAGGCGAATAAGAGTTTCGGAATCCTGCAGCGCATATGGATTAGAAATTATAAATCAAGATAAATTGAATAAAAAAGCAGATATCGCGATGAAAGATAAAGAAATTTCAAAATTTATAATAGAAAATTATTATGGAAAGTTTGAACATTTTTTATCATTTTTATATAAAGAATTTTTTACAAAAGATAGTCAAACCGATAAGTCAATATTTGATAAATATAATTCCATAAAAAATAATAATAATAAACATAAAAATAAAAATTTAATCGTAGAAAAAAAATTTATTGATTTTTCAATGACCTACAATATCAATAAACACGATAAAGATAATTCATTAACCGATGCAGAAATTTTAGTAAAATTAATTATTGATTTATTTAATTTTGATAAATTCAAAATTAAAGGATCTAAATATATTAATATTGATGCGGAATATAATGAAAATGACGGGCATAAAAATAAACTGATCATTAGCGGGAAATTGTCTTTGCGAGATGTTGAATTTTTGCGCGGCGGTTGGTTTGAAGAATTCTGTTTTAATGAAATAAATGATTTAAAGAAAGACGGTTTGATTGACGATGTTATATTAAATGCCGAGATTAAAAGCTTTGACACAAATGCTAATAACGAATTTGATATATTATTTACCGCCCAAAATAACTTTTATATTGCTGAATGTAAATCATTGTCTCAAGAAAACGATAAACAGACTGACATACTGTATAAAATTTCAGCTTTAAGGCAAGAATTCGGTTTAACTATAACAAGTTTTTTAGTTTCTTTAGCTAAAGATAACATTTTAGATAAAAGCAAAAAAGATTCTGTCTGTATAAAAGAGAGTCTGCAGGACAGAGCCAAACAATTAAAATGTAAAATTATTAATCCTGATGATATTACAAATTTGAAAACTGTTTTAAAAAATTTCTTAAACACGCAAGCAAATAATATATAATGAAACTAAATAAAACATATAAAAGAAATCATTTACCATAAATTTTAATTATATTAAACTAATATGAAATATATTCATATTGCAGTTTATCCTGAAGAGAATAAAGATTTTACGATATTGCCTTTTATCGGCTCAACTATTAGAGGCGCTTTTGGAGTAAGCCTTAAAAGCATAGTTTGCATTAATCCTTCGTATGAGTGCAAAGACTGTTTTTGCGCCGATAAATGTATTTATTTTAAATTCTTTGAAACGCCGAATAAAACTCCTAATTATCGTTTTGACATTGAACTAAATCAAAAAAACTTTAATTTTGGTCTATTTTTGTTTAACGATGGAATATATCATTATCCATACGTGCTCGCCGCAATAAATAAAATGCTAATAGATATAGGCATAGGTCCGTCCCGCTGTAAATTTTCAATAAATAAAATAAGAGTTAACGGAAAAAATATAATACAAAATGGAGATTTTGATATATCAAAAATAGAACCTTATGAATTTGATTTAATGAGTATTGTTTCGGAAAATTATAATATGGCAATTGAAATTGACGAATCATTTAAAATTTGCGACAGAACTATTGATGAAATATCAAATAATAAACTTATTATACTTGACGAACCATGTGAAAATAAAAATGATAGACAACAAAAAAAGAATTGCAAAAAAATAAAATTGAAATTCTTAACCCCGTTAAGAATTAAACAAAATAATTGTTTAGTTAGAGATATGATTGATTTAGATAAATTATTGCAGGCAATTTATTTTAGAATATGCGAAATAGAAGGAAAAGAAAGACAGCATTTAAATTATAAACCCCATTATAAAATATTATCAAATAATATTAAGTTTGAAGATTATTCAAGATATTCAAACAGGCAGCATACAAAAATGCTTTTCGGAGGTCTTGTCGGATATATTGAAATAGATGATTTAGACAACGCAAGTTACAACTTGTTTAAAAGTTTAGAAATAATAGGCATAGGAAAAAGCACGGCTTTCGGTCTTGGTAAAATATATGTTGAATGTTTATGATTTTAATTAAATAAAATATAAAAATTTCACAAAAATTCTAAAAATAATATAAAATAAAATGTCCACGATTTATATAATATCAGATTTCGGTAAATTGGTTAAAAACGGTAATGTTCTGCAATTAAAAAAAGAAAATGACGTTCTTAAAACAATATTTCCTTTTAAAACAGAGCAGATTGTCGTTATCGGTAAAATTGATTTGACAGGTTCGGCTTTAAGATTGTTGATGCATTATAATATCAATATTATATTTCTTGGTTCTAACGGAAGATTTAACGGCAGAATTAATTTTCGAGAAGGAAAAAATATTTTTTTAAGAAAAAAACAATTTATGCTTCTTGATGATGAGAAATTTGCTTTAAATATTTCTAAATATATAGTAAAAGCAAAATTACACAATCAGTATAATTTTATGCAAAGAATTAAACGAAAAACCGATTATTTTAATATGATAAAGAAACCTTTAGAAAAAATGCAATCAATAATGCAATTAGTAAACGACGCAGAAAATACTAATCAGCTGAGAGGATATGAGGGAATCGGAGCTAAACATTATTTTGATGCTTTTAAGTATGCAATTATGCCGGAATGGGCAGTGTTCAATTGCAGATCTAGAATGCCCCCAAAGGATAATGTAAATGCTGTGCTTGGTTTTTTATACACATTATTGCTGTATAAAGTTGATTCGGCTGTTGAAATATCCGGATTAGATAATTATGTCGGGTATTTTCACGCATTAGATTACGGAAGAAGTTCTTTGACTCTTGATTTGATGGAAGAATACAGAACCCCGATAGTAGATACTTTAACTGTTTCTTTATTTAATCTTGGAATTCTTCAAAAAGATGACTTTCAAGAAGTTAATTTTAATCCTGATAACGACGACCTTCCAATGCCTGTTGAGAAAATAGAAAATAAAGATGCGCCTGATTTTCAAAATTGTCAAAATAATGATTTAGATAATGTTATAACAAATGATGTGAAAGGAATATTGTTAACTAAAGAAGGAATTAAAAAAGTAATAGGGCAATTCGAAAAAAAATTAGATACTTCTATTTATTTTAATAATTTAGGAAAAAACATAACTTATAAAGAATTGTTTTTGGAGCAAGCTCAACAATTCAAAAGAGTTGTTAATGGAGAAGAATCTGAATATAAACCGCTTATGGTAAGATAATTGATTAATCATCCCACATATATATAAATAAATTGATAAAATATATTAATAATTATATTTAATTATTAAATAATAGATATATAATTTAATTATAATAAAATAAAATGATTTATATGATATGTTACGATATTGCTGACCCAAAAAGATTAAAAAAAGTATCCCATACACTGGAAGATTATGGTATAAGAACGCAATATTCTTTTTTTCAATGCGAAATATCAAATGAGAAAGCAAAAGAATTAATAAAAATTTTATTATCAATTGTTGATGAAAAAAAGGATAGTTTATTTATTTATCCTTTATGCGAAAGTTGTAATAAAAAGGTTATATTTGACGGGACAGGCGAGGTTTTAAAAATAGAATCTTTTGAAATAATATAAACATTAAAATATAAATTTTTAAAAGCGCTATTAATGCGACGCTTCAAAAAATAAACCTTAAAAAATGGATAAATGGCTTGTTATATATGATATAAGAGATATTAAAAGATTAAGAAAAGTTGCTAAAATAATGCTTGATTATGGAATAAGAGTTCAAAAATCAGTATTTGAAATTGAATGCAATAAAGATATAATATATAAACTAAAAAAAGCAATACATGATATTATAAATGAAAAAGATTTTGTAGTATATTTTAATATATGCGAAAAAGATTGGCAGAAAAAATTAAAATACGGTATACTTTATCAAGAAACAGAGGTTGAAGAAAAGAGTTTTTATATTTTATAATGTTATTTGGCAGTTTTATTTTAAATTTTATTAAAAACACTTAAGAAAGCTCTGTATCTTAGGCGGGAGTGGTTAGCTTGCAATAATTTTAATATATTTATTAATTTTTTATAAATTTAAATTAAACAAAAATTTAAAATACTATTGTTATTTCGCCAACTTGCTTTGTATGAATTTTAAATTTCACTAGAAATCACATCTAACCATTGTAATACTTTAATTTGATACATCTTTAACAGATAAAAAATTTATTTAGGTTGGCGTAGCTTGAAAATATTGAATTTGAATAACATAATTATTGAAAATATGAAAAAAATGTTATACTATTACTTAGGTTGGCGAAAACGTCCTTTCAACATATTGCAAACGTTTATGTTGAAGACGGTGCTATAGAAATGAATGACCCGAATGAGGGGATTGAGACAGACGCTATAGACGCTGTCGTTCCTGCTGCCTGTGCGATAGAAATGAATGACCCGAATGAGGGGATTGAGACAAATAATATCTTTGTCTGTTTTATCCCACCTATGAAAAAATAGAAATGAATGACCCGAATGAGGGGATTGAGACCATACTGCTCAATATTGAGTTCTCCTTCAACAAATAATAGAAATGAATGACCCGAATGAGGGGATTGAGACAATGTAATTATCCCTTTTGGAACATAAACATCATCAAATAGAAATGAATGACCCGAATGAGGGGATTGAGACAGGAAAATCTTTCAGCATGTTAATGCTAAACGCATTACATAGAAATGAATGACCCGAATGAGGGGATTGAGACACTAATAAAGAAACAACATTGTCAGTTTCAATCAAATATAGAAATGAATGACCCGAATGAGGGGATTGAGACTGTCTTAAGTTCAGCGTCCTTTCCAATGTAACCTAAATAGAAATGAATGACCCGAATGAGGGGATTGAGACTCGTGAAAACCAGCCGTACCGTTTCCTTCCATTCCGATAGAAATGAATGACCCGAATGAGGGGATTGAGACCCTACGGGTGTAACCACCGTCGCATTGGATGAGCAAATAGAAATGAATGACCCGAATGAGGGGATTGAGACATTTTTCATTTTTTACTAAATTTAATAAAACTTCCTATAGAAATGAATGACCCGAATGAGGGGATTGAGACGAATATGCCCCCGCGGCGCCTGCAAACTCGCCCAGGCAAATAGAAATGAATGACCCGAATGAGGGGATTGAGACAAAGACGAATACGCTTTATAATGCTCTTTACTTAAATAGAAATGAATGACCCGAATGAGGGGATTGAGACGATACTACCATTTTTTAGATATTTCATAGACATCACTGAAATAGAAATGAATGACCCGAATGAGGGGATTGAGACAATAAAGGAGGGGATACTAGCAATGTTGTTACAAATAAATAGAAATGAATGACCCGAATGAGGGGATTGAGACAATCTCATTCTTTTCGTTTGTTACTCCATATCTGTTCTTATAGAAATGAATGACCCGAATGAGGGGATTGAGACACATCCCGAAGCGGTTAATGTTTCAGTGCAGGTATATAGAAATGAATGACCCGAATGAGGGGATTGAGACACATCCCGAAGCGGTTAATGTTTCAGTGCAGGTATATAGAAATGAATGACCCGAATGAGGGGATTGAGACATTTGCAAAGCGTCTTGATTTACATTTTTTACAAATTATAGAAATGAATGACCCGAATGAGGGGATTGAGACCCGCCTAACTGGTCAAGTATATCTCCTGCAATTTGCCTATAGAAATGAATGACCCGAATGAGGGGATTGAGACCTATGTAACTTGTTATTTCTATACCACCACTTACTTATAGAAATGAATGACCCGAATGAGGGGATTGAGACATTTGCAAAGCGTCTTGATTTACATTTTTTACAAATTATAGAAATGAATGACCCGAATGAGGGGATTGAGACCCGCCTAACTGGTCAAGTATATCTCCTGCAATTTGCCTATAGAAATGAATGACCCGAATGAGGGGATTGAGACCTATGTAACTTGTTATTTCTATACCACCACTTACTTATAGAAATGAATGACCCGAATGAGGGGATTGAGACATTTGCAAAGCGTCTTGATTTACATTTTTTACAAATTATAGAAATGAATGACCCGAATGAGGGGATTGAGACCCGCCTAACTGGTCAAGTATATCTCCTGCAATTTGCCTATAGAAATGAATGACCCGAATGAGGGGATTGAGACCTATGTAACTTGTTATTTCTATACCACCACTTACTTATAGAAATGAATGACCCGAATGAGGGGATTGAGACTTTACATTCTTTCCAAAAATACCTGTTTCAATACATTATAGAAATGAATGACCCGAATGAGGGGATTGAGACAATTCGGGGAGCGTGCAAACAAACGCTCCCCTATACAACATAGAAATGAATGACCCGAATGAGGGGATTGAGACAAAATTCGTGCCTGTTTGTGAACTCAGGCACTGAAAGGGAATAGAAATGAATGACCCGATTGAGGGGATTGAGACAAATTACCGATGCTAAAATAATTATTGATATCAAGATATAAAAATGAATGACCCGAATGAGGGGATTGAGACAATATGAACCTCGTCCCCTATCCATTCTAAAGTTGTCATTTATAGAAATGAATGACCCGATTGAGGGGATTGAGACTTTTGATATAACTATTTACATCTTCCATATTGAGTTTGTTAATCATATCCGAAATTAATTTTGTTCCTGCAAACGGGCTGTATTTATTTTCACCTTTTTTTATGATATAATCTTTCATAGTTAATTAACCTCCTTGGTGGTTATTTTTATTGTCTTTGAACACAACAATTATAACACATCGGGAGGTTTTTTATACCTCTATGGATTAAAGGCAATATTGCAAATTGACAAAAATTCGAGGGTAAAGTAAAATTAGAAATAATACGCCGGGGTTAATTTTATGTCCTGGGATTTAATAAAACAAGGCAATGAAAACAAACCTGCTAATAGCAATTGGTAATTTAATAAGAAATCCTGCTGTAGAATTAATCTCCTCCGGCGCTGGAAACAACCGTGCAAACAACATGGGCGATGCCCTGGAATTATACATAAAAGACCTTTTCTGCAATTCTATGGGCGAAAGCAGCATGGCAAGGAAGAACGAAATTTACAGCGAATATTTCTCTTATTGCGGGAATAAAAATAATCCTCCGGACATCATAATTAAGCGCGGCGATGCAATTGAAGTAAAGAAGATTGAGAATTTGCGCTCTCAGATTGCATTGAACAGCTCATATCCGAAAGATAAATTCTATTATGGCAGCCCTATGATTACAGTAGGCTGCCGGGATTGCGAAGGCGAAGCCTGGCAGGAAAAGGACATGGTTTATGTAATAGGGGTTACGGAAGGGAATAGGCTGAAAGCACTTTGGTTTGTTTACGGCGACTGCTATGCCGCAAACAAAGAAACATACGAACGGATTAAAAATAAGATATCCGACGGTCTGGAAGGGCTGGAAGGCGTAGAATTTTCGGAAACTAGGGAACTGGGCAGGATTAATGCGGTCGACCCGCTCGGCATCACATACCTTAGGATTCGGGGGATGTGGGGCATAGAGAACCCGATAAATGTTTTCGGTTATATTGCCCCTATCGATCCAAATGCAGGATTTTCATTTAACGCAATTATGCTGAAAGAAAAGTACTATTCGTTCCCTGAAAATGACAGAAAAAATATCGAGGGGCTTGCCGGCGGAGCATTTTCGATTAGGGATGTAAAAATTAAATCGCCGAATAATACCGCAAAATTATTAGAGGCAAAGCTTTTAAGCTTTAGAGGATAATATGAAAATAGCTTCTTTATTCACCGGCGCCGGAGGTCTGGACCTGGGATTCGAAAAAGCAGGCTTTAACGTCATCTGGGCCAACGAATTCGACAGTACGATATGGGAAACGTTTGAGCATAATTTTCCGGAAGTAAAATTAGATAAAAGAAGCATTGTAGATATAAAAGCTTCGGAAATTCCGGATGTTGACGGCATAATAGGCGGTCCTCCTTGCCAGAGCTGGAGCGAGGCAGGAGCAGGTCGGGGAATATGCGACAAGAGAGGGCGCTTATTCTACGACTATATCCGCATACTCAAAGAAAAGCAGCCGAAGTTTTTTTTAGCCGAGAATGTTTCCGGAATTTTATATCCCAAACATAAGCAGGCATTTTTAAATATTATTAAGGAGTTTGAAGATGCCGGCTATGATGTGTCCTATAAATTATTAAACTCAAATGATTACGGGGTGCCGCAAGACCGTTTGCGGGTGATTATAATCGGCTGCAATAAAAGCTTAGGGATAAAGTTTGAATTCCCCCAGCCTCTAAACTACAGGCCTACCCTAAAAGACGCAATTTATGACCTGCGTTTAGCAAAACCGGCAAAAGAGTGGAATAAGACAAACGGGGAGTCGTTAAAGACACCAAACCATGAATATATGAACGGCGGGTTTTCAACAATATTTATGTCAAGGAACAGGGTCAGAAGCTGGAGTGAGCCGTCTTTCACAATCCAGGCGGGAGGGCGCCATGCCCCTTTGCATCCTCAGGCACCGAAAATGAAATTTGTCGAACAGAATAAAAGGATTTTTATTCCGGGTGAAGAGCATTTATACCGCCGGCTTTCGGTCAGGGAATGTGCCAGGATACAAACATTTCCCGATGATTTTATATTCAAATACAGCAATGTAGCTGACGGCTACAAAATGGTGGGCAATGCAGTTCCCGTTATTTTTGCATACCATTTAGCGGAAAAAATAAAAGAAGCCCTGGGTGTTTTGGATTACGCAAATTATGGACAAGTTCACCAAAGAGAAGAGGAGCGAAATTATGTCGAATATTCGCTCGCAAAATACCAAGGTTGAGATTTTAGTTTTCCGGGAGCTGAGAAAGCGGAAAATATATTTCCAGAAGCATTATAAAAAAGCTATAGGGAATCCCGACATTGCGCTGCCCAGAAAAAAGAAGGCAGTTTTCATCGACGGAGACTTTTGGCACGGATACCAGTTTTCTAAATTAAAGTAACAGGGCTGGGAAGTATTGCGGATTTGGGAGCACGAGATTCTCGGCAATTATGGTAAAGCAATAAGCAAAGTTGCCGCATTCCTTGAGGGATGTTAGAATAGGTAGCGATTTTGACATTGGCATTAATTTATTTAAACTTCGTTTTTTAGGTCCTCGCGTATACCTTCGATAATTTTGATTAATAATTTAAATACCCTATTCAGCAAAAGGAATGAATATACAAGAAAGAAAAAGATGAAAGAAAATAAATAAACGGCATATGTGCTTATTTTTACAGAATTATTAATTATTATAGCCATAATAGATAGGGCAAATAAAATAAATAATACGGCTATTACTGTTTTAATTGTTTCAATAAAGTTATTAAAAACATCCCGTTTTGCAAATTCTCTGAAAAATTTAGAATCTTTAAAAAGTGTAATAATAGAAATAAGCGTTATTAAAAACCCTATTAGGGTAATTGAATAAGTGGTAAAAACTGTATAGATGTGCTGCAAGGCTTCTGTTGCAGGATTGAAATTTTACCAACACGAGAAGGACCGTACTAGAAATTATGGCAGACAAAAATATATATAATTTGTTATGGACAATCATAATGCTTATATTTAATATAATTAATTCATTAAGCGTTTATTGTTTAGTATTTTTGATATTAGTGGCATGCCAGTCTAATGCCTTGCCCAAAGCAGTTAAAATCGAATTAGGATCAAATTTTTTATCATATCTAATTTTTTCGGAATGGCTTATGGCATCCTCTATTAAGTCAATTAATTCTTTATTGCCCCCAATAATTCCTGAAAGGCGCAATTTCTTTATCTTTTCAGGTTTATGTTTGAATACCTTGCTAACAAAATTTATTAGCACTTTTTTGTTGAATATTTCATGTTTTCCCGGGGGCGGAAAGAAATGAATGACCCGAATGAGGGGATTGAGACGTAAATAAAATTATGTATTATGCAATAAACAATATTTAGATTATGGGTTTAAAAAGGACATAATATAACTATGGAAAATAAAAAAACTATAAATATTTAAAAATTTATAAAAATTAATAATTATAAGTTAATGTAATTAAGATATAATATAATCATGGAAACTAAAAAATATAAATTAAAAGATTTGCCGTTCAATAAAGGATATTTCTGGAGTTATGACTTTGAAAACGCTTCATTGCCGCTTTCTGTTATAGTTTCTCATGTAATAGAAAACGGAACTCTTGAAAGTCTTATAGATTTAATAAAAATATTTGATAGAAACGAAGTATTTGATATATATAATAAAATATTTAGACCTGCGTGTTTAAAAAGTAATTGGCTTGATGAGAAAAACATTATTCCATTTATGGATATATTTTTTGATGCAGTATTAAATAGAGAAACTAACAATGACTGAATTTTGGGCTGCAGGATTAAATAGAGTATTAGAAGCTATAAGTAAAGAAGATGTAGAAGGTTTTATTTTTGTCGGCGGAAGCGCTCTTTCATATTATCTTAATCATAGAATCTCCGAAGATATAGACTTATTCACTCCTAAAGAATCGTTAAATACCGAAAATATTAATAAGATTTTAGATAATATGCGTAAACGAGGATATTATGTAGAAAATAGCGGCGTCGTTTTTAGTTCAACGCATAGAAAAGCTTTAATTTTAGGCGTTGAAGTAGAATTCGTCGCCCATGATAGAACTTATTTAAATAAAGAACAAAATATTTTAATAAATAATTTAAAAATTGCAAAATTAGATACGTTAATAGGTATGAAAGCATATGCTCTTCCGCAAAGAACAATACCGGTAATTAGAGATTTTTACGATATATATGCAATAACAAAAAAATACGGATTAGAAAAAATAATTAAAGAGGCTGATTATTTATACGGCAGCTCATTTAATAAAAGAATATTTTTTGATTGTCTAATAAGAGCAAAAGAGTTATTAAAGGAAAATACAATGGAAGGACATCTAAAACCGGTTTACGATACTTCTAAAGAAGAAATGTCTGATTTTTTTAAAAAAGAAATTAAAAATTACATATTCAAAAAGATTTAATTGTAATTTTAAGGTTTTGTTTATTTTGGAAATATTCTGGGTAAAAGAGCTTTATTTTTTAAATCTACCGATTTCAATTTTGTCCTGTCAACACCTATTTAAAAGTAATTTAAACACCGACCAAAAACTAACTTTTTTATTTGTATATTCACCTCCTTTATTTATAGTTTAAAATTAAATAATAAAAAACAACGTTGTTTTCAATTACAAATTAATTAAATAAATTTATAATTTTAAATATTGCAGCAAAATGCAGAGCTCTTTGATATTCAGCTGAATGAATTAAATGATTTAAACGGTATGAATTATTAAATGAAATTAACAATTAATTAAATTATTAACTAATATGTTTAAAATTTTTAAGTATCATTGTTTTATGAGATAAAAATATCAAGTATACAAAACTGACATAATTATATTAAATTAATTAAGGAGGCAAAATAATATATGAATATTATAATCTGGCCGGCACTAATTATAATAGTTTTTGCAATTATAATATTAATTTATTCATATAATTTATTAATATCAAGAAGAAATGCGGTTCAGTATGCATTTGCAAGCATAGATGCGTTATTAAAAAAACGTTTTGATTTAATTCCCAACTTAGTTTCATCGGCAAAAGAGTATATGAATTATGAAAAATATGTTTTAAATCAGCTTACGCAGATGAGAACTCAATTTAAGGCAGGTTCATTATCTCCTCAGGAACTTGATAGTTTAGATACCCAATCTAACGTATTAATAAAAGGAATATTTGCAACTGCAGAAAACTACCCTGATTTAAAAGCAAGTCAAAATATTCTTCAATTACAAGCAGCTCTTAACGAGGTAGAAGAGCAGATATCAGCAGCAAGGAGAGCATTTAATGCCGCTGTTATGGAATATAATAATGCCGTTAATCATTTTCCATCTAATATAATTGCAAATGCATATAATTTTAAATTTATGGATTCATTCTCTATACCTGAAGGTGAAAGACAAAAGGTAGATGTTAAACAGCTTTTTAAAGACCAATAAAATTAAAATAGATAGAAAAAGGATAAAAAAACTTTATTAAAATAGGCTTATAAATCCTTCATTTTCAACTAAGAAAATTAAAATAGATGTAAAGATAGAATAAATATAAAAAATTATGATTAGCAGGGCAAAATTTAGGCAATAATATAAAATGGCTGGAATAGAAATTTAATAAGATTAATATAGATAATATTAATATAAAAGAGGGAATAATAATTGGACGATTTTGATAAATTTATAGAAGATACGGTATTTCCTGAACTTAATCCTCTTGAAGAGATAAGAAAAAATAAATTAACAACATTCTGGATAGGCATTACTGTTATTTCCGTTATTGCTTTTATTATAATTGTAATCAGCTTAAACGTTTTTGCTATATTTTTTGTATTAATACTATCCCTGATAAGCATAAGTTTTTTTTATAGAAGTATATTTAAAAGTTATGATGCCGAATTTTCTTCAAAAGCAATAGGAAATATAGTTAAATTCATAAATAAAAACCTTGAATATTCAAGAAATAGCCATATTACCGAAGCGGAATATAAATCAAGCAAATTATTTCTGACAGGTTACGACGGTTTTTCAGGGAGAGATTTAGTTTATGGAAAAATAGATAAAACGGCCATTAAGTTTTCTTATCTTTATACATACTATGAAGAAGAAGATGAAGATTCCAATGGAAATAAAACCACTCATACATGTACAATTTTTGCAGGATTATTTTTAATTGCGGATTTCAATAAAATTTTTTCCGGCGAAGTTTATGTTTTTCCTCACGGATTTAGACTGTTTTCACCAAGAAAAGGAACTAAAAAAATATCTCTTGAAGACCCAAATTTTAACGATCTGTTTGATGTTTACGGAAGCGATCCTGTTGTCTCCATGTATGTTATTTCTACAAGTCTTGCGGCACGTTTACTTGATTTTAAAAAAAGATTTAATTCAAAAGCAAATTTTTCGTTAATAAATTCAACCTTATGTCTTGCTATAAACGATTATAAACCTTTTAAGGTTCCTGTTTTCACAACTGTACTTAACAAAGATATTTACTATAACTATTTAAATCAGCTAAAATTCGCAACAGGTATCGTAGACGATTTAAATCTTAATACAAGAATATGGACGGTTTCATAATACAATACAATAAAATTATGAATTAAACTATTGCTTTAAATTGATTTATTATAATAAATAAAAATATTGTAATTGTTTCGCATTAAATTTCCGTAAATATATCTTTCAAATCTATTTCTAAGTCCAATGTTTTAATATAAAGTTTGCCGTTATTTTCGGATCTAACAGACATTGTTTCGTTAAATCCGGATGTAATACCGTACCTTACATCGTTATCTTCCGTATTTAAATCTGCTTCAGGTTTGCTTTCGGTTTTGCGCCTGTAAATATCTATACTTTTAGTTCTGGGATCTACTATTATGTATTCTGTTACGCCGCTTTTTTCATATATATCTTTTTTGAGCCTCACGTCATAATAGCTGTTAGAAGGGGAAAGTATTTCTATTACAAGGTCGGGAGCTCCGTCTATGCCGTGCTTTTTAATTATATCTTTATTTTTATTGGATATAAATATTATATCGGGCTGGTAGGCGTTTTTATTGTTAAGATAAACATCTATCGGAGCGTCAAGGGCTAATCCTAACTTATTTTTTTTAACTTGCGAATAGATTGCAAGCTCAAGATTTTTAGATATTATTTGATGTTCCGTTAAAGAAGGCGACGGGGTCATTATCAATTCTCCTTCTATTAGTTGATACGGGCTTCCTTCGGGAAGATTAAAATAGTCTTTTGCGGTATATTTATCAGGATAAGCAGGAGATGACATTTTTTCTATTTTTTCCAATACGGACGAATTATTATTCATAAAAATTATTACATATAAGTTTAATAAGTTAATATTATTATTAAATTCATATTATATAATAAAAATGAAATATTTTCAATATGTCAAGCCAAAGCTGTAATATTATTAATCGAAAAGTTAGGTATACTTTTACCTGAGAGAATGGAAGGAAATCCTCTAAAAGTTATTTTAACCGCCGCCACAATGTCTTTTTATTCCAAATAAAAAACAATGTTGTTTTTAATTACAAATATAGGCAAATTGTTTATATTAAAAACAATAATATATTCAATATAAAATAAGTAATTATTATTTAATATTTAGGAGGAAAAATGAAAAGGAAATTTTTATTATCGTTTATCTTGGTGCTATCCCTTATGTTTCTTTCAGGCTGTGCTGACGGCATGGGAAATAGCCGAATTTCTAATCAATCCAACCAAACGCTCTCACGTAAAATAATAAAAGGTAAAACTACGGAATCGCAAATTAAACAGATGTTTGGCGAACCGGAGAAGACAACTTTTAACGGCAGAGGAGATTTAATGTGGGAATATAAATATCAGCATGATCATGATACCGTGGCAGCATATATTCCTGTTGTAAATTTATTTTCTAAAGATATAAAAGGACACAATAAGACGCTGGTTATTTTATTTAATAAAAAAGGAATTGTAAAAAATTATGCGTTCAGCAATTCTGCAAACAGCATATCGGTAGGTTTTTAAATAAATTGTTGCAATTATGGCTGCAGCACTATTTTTATTTTAGCATGGAGGCTGCAGTTTTTTTAATTATATTTATATAAATTTATATATTAAATATATAAATATATATATTAAATTTAAAAATAAATAATCGGCAGCGTTAAAAATAACCGCAGGATACAACTTAAGCTGTGTTAATATTAATACTGCTTTAAAAATATTGTATTTATTGATAAAATAAAAAATAAAAATAAACATTAATTATTATCTTCACGATAAAATATTTTTTTTATCCACGTAAATACCGTACCTTTTATTATATTTACCGATTTTTGAAATTTTATAAACTGCAAATTCAAAAGGATTTAAATGTTGTTTTAATGTTTTATTTATTTTTGAAATATTTTGGCTGAAAAAATCGTCCCCCTTACTGTCTTTTTTTAAAGATTCTTTTAAACGTTCATACTGCCCGCTATTTTCCGTATAAATAAATTTATAAAATTCTAATAGATTTGCATATAATTCCTGTGAACGCATTTCATTTAAAGACATATAGCAATCCGTGCAGTCGCCGCAAAATTCCTGTTCACATTTCTTTTTATTAGATAAAAAAAGATTATAAATGCAAATTTCAATAGGTTTTAAAATAACTTTTTTATTCCCAAGCAAAAGCGCCCTGTTTTTTAAATCTATAGATATAAGTTTTGTGCCGCAGTAATCTACTTTTTTTTGAATAATGTTGACAAGGTCATCGTAAAATAATTCATCTTTAATATTTAAAAAATTTCTTAGTCTGACGAATATTATTTCGGAACATACTATTTTAGCGTCTTTAGTGTTGATAATTTTAATAATTTTTTCGTTTTTATCTTTTATTTCAATATTTTTTGGAACAGGAGGGATGTAAAAAAAGTCTTTTGTGGATTCAAAATCCGAAGATACTAATGTGTGAGAAAGTATATCCTGCTCTCTGCCGTATAGCTGTAAACCTAACGATAAATAAACGCTCATGGTTTTTCTGCCTCCTGCGATAGAGCATATAATCCTTGTGCTTTTATCAATAGTCATATTTTTTATAAAATTCACTATTTCATTGCCGATTATAGCACTATCCATATCTGTAGAAATATCTTTTATATATGAATCTCCGCCGAGCTGAATCACGGAATTTTCGTTAAATTTTATTTTTTGGCGGCCGATATTATAATCTGATAAAAATTTATAAAATATCCCGCTTTCTTTTTTTAAAAGTGAATTAATTATTACCTCTTTCCCTGCTGAAGTCGTAAGAACATTAATCTCATCTATCCATACGGGCGGTTTCTTTTCAATAATATAATAATATAATGTTTCGGTAATAATCTGCGGGGTTATTCCAGCCACGCATACGAGTATAGTTTTCATAATAATTTAATTTAATTAATTATGTTATTAATTTATTCAATTTATGATTTTTTCAGTTGTAATGTTTATTGAATGCTTATTGCATAATAAAGTTGAATAGAAATAAATAATAATTATGAATATTATTATAACAATATATGAAATTATTGAATAAAAAACAATGTTGTTTTTGATTACAAATATTTGAAAGTTATATATATTAAAACAATGTTAATGCGGTGAATATTTAACAATGTATGATATGTTGAAATTGAATAATTCAATAATTTTTTTAAAAAGTAGCAATTAAGTTGAATTACATTAAATTAAATTAATTATTTAGGAGGAACGAGAATGAAAAAAATTCTATTTTTATCAGTGTTGACATTATTTTTTGCATTGGCTGCATTTTCAGTAAAAACGGCGTTCGCGTCAAATTTGTATTACAATAATTATTATCTCGGTTTAAATGGGGGATTGGCTAGTACGAGTCTAAGCGGAATATCTTCAAAATCAGGTGGGACCTACAATCTTACGTTTGGTAAAAATTTCAATATAAACAAAATGATTATAGGCGGCGGTGTTTTTCTCGGATATGCCGATAACGGCTCATATTCGTATTCTAACGCAAGTGCGAGTCTTCACTCTGCATATTACGGAATATTTTTAAAAGGAGGATATGATTATCATAATATTATGCCTTTCGTAAAGTTAGGCTATATAGATTACGCATTTGTCGGAACTTCCAACACTGGTACATACTGTTTTGATATTGAAGGCAGTACTGAATGCAGCAATGCCAGCTATGTATCTAATATGAGTTCCGAAGGCGGACTCTTATATGGCGCAGGAGTTGAATATATGTTTAATCCAAACTGGGGAGTAACGGCTCAATATTTTGGCGGGGCATTGTCTGGCAGTGATAAAGTCAACAACTTTACGATAGGAATAGATTTTAATTTTTAATGTTTAATAACTAAAGTTAATTATTAGTATCTTATTAATCTTATAATAAACTAAATTAAAAAATTAGTTTATTATAAGATTAATGCAATATTGTTAATATAATTTCCTTATATATTTTATTATATTAAATTATATGTTATATTTTACATATTAGGTAATTTGGTGTATCCGCACTAATTTTTTAAAATAAATAAAGATAAAAAGTATATTGAGAGTATAATTATATAATATCTAATATTATGAGCAAAATTATATGTAATATATACAAATATATACAAAGGATAAATGGTAAAGTTAAAAATGTATAAAAAGATTATATCCGATTACCTCAAATCAGAGATACAAGCTCTTCGGGCAGTGATTATATTCGGTAGTTTTGCAAATAATTCCGAAAACAAATACAGCGATATAGATATAGCATTTTTATCTTCAAAAAAAATTTCAAATATACAAAGATGGAAATTACAGGAAGAATTAGCCTCAATTTTAGACAGAGATGTCGATTTGGTTGATTTGGAAAGCGCAAGCGATGTTTTTAAATTTCAAATTGCTTCAAGGGGTATTGTTATATATGCCGATGGCAGTAAAGATATAGAACTTTATTTAGATAAAATATATACAATATATTTGCAATTGAATGATGATAGAAAAGCTATATTAGAAGATATAAGAAACGGAGTATATTATGTATGATGATTTGATTATTAATATACAATAAAATGTTATTTTTATTGTATATTAATATAACTAATATTTAAATGACCATTTTTTAATTATTAAATAATGAATAACATAATTAAATTATTAAAAAATCATAAAGATTATATAATTTTAAGTATTCTAATTAGTTTATGGCTTATTGTGTTGGGAATACTAAGCGTGTATTTTGCAAACATAATAGATGTCTTATTCCAATCCTTATTTCATTCTATAAATAAAAATATCGCATTAATTCTTATTATTAAATCGTTAATTATAATTTGCATTATCATCCTGTTAATTTATTTAATATTTAGAAATAAAAAAAGATTTAAATTTTATAGTATTGCCAATGAACAAAATCTCGGTGAAAATAAATTTAAAGCAATTGTTTTGCCGATATCATCATTATTATTTAGAGATTATAATCAATTAAAGATTGAAGAGAATGGGCAAGAAATTTCAATACAATTTAAGGATAATTTTAGTTTTCAAATTAAAAATAGCGAAAATAATAATATAGACTGCGTAAATAATTTTTTTAATGAAATAAAAAAATTTGAAAAATTAAAACAAAGTAGATTAGGATTTAATTGGGAAGTTCCTTTAAAAATTATTTATAAAATAAAAAAAAATCAAATTAAATGCCCAAATTGTTTAAAGTATATTGTATTATTAGGCACTGAAGGTCAATTAAGCTCAAACCGCCATTTCAATAATAATATGCAGCAAAATAACGATTTTAATTCAAGTAACAATAATAATGACAATAGTTCTTACCCGCAATTAGATAAATTAGAAAAGCTTATGAATATTTTTTTCTCTAATAATTCTGATAATAGCAATGATATAAAAATAATCAAAAGAAAATTAAATGATTTTGAAAATTTTACTGAACTTTCTGAAAAATTTGAAGAAATAGAAGAAGACATTAAAAAAGAATACTTTAAAGAATATAACGACAATAAAATTAAAAATTATGAAAATTATAAAGAAATTAATGATACTGAAATAGCTTATGATATTACAGGAGGACAGAAATTAGTCAGCGTCGTCGGCACATTTTTTTCATTAAAATCTCAAAGCCCTATATTATATGTGTCTCAAAATAATAATGATAATATAAAAGTGATAAATGCTATTTATAAAATGGAACCGCCAGAGTAAAAATTAAAATATTTAATTAAAGATATGCCGTATAGCAATATAATTGACGATGATTTTTAAATAGGATTAAATTGAGAAAATATAAAAAATGGAGGCTTAAATGGCTTTTTATATAAATAGATTTTCAATGATTGAAAGGCAAATTTATAAAATAGATATAATAACGCCGATGTTTTTAAGCGGCGCAGAACAGCAAGGCAATGCAGAATTTAGAACCGCAACAGTCAAAGGCATGTTAAGATTCTGGTGGAGAGCTCTGCATCCTGAGTTAGTAAATAACGGTAATTTTAAAAATTTGAAAGAAAAAGAATCTGAAATATTTGGTGATGCAGGAGAAAAATTTGGTAAGAGTAAGGTGAAAATTTCTATTACTTCAGCTAATTTAAAAACTAAAAAATATAGCCCGCTTCCGCATAAAGAAAAAAATAATTTTACATATGAATGTTTAGATGTAGGTCAAGGTCTATATTTAACTTTATATGCGCCTGAAGAAATACACAATCTGTTTAGATTTATGTCCATAGCGGGAGGTTTAGGCAAAAGGTCAAGAAGAGGTTTTGGAAGCTTCAGTATTAATAATGATGACAAATTAAAAAAAATAGACTTAGATATATTATTAAATCTGATTAAATCCGTAAACAGCAATAATTTATTTAAGATAGATAATATAGAGCCGAATAAAATTATCTGCGATAAAAAAGATAAATATATAGCGGATAATTTAATATCGGAATACCCTTTTTTAATTGAGATACAGATTGGAAAAAAAATAAAACAATATGGCGACCTGTTAAAAGACATCGGCAAAGCGTCTCACGAACACAATTCTGATTACACCGGTTTTGCCAGAGGCAGATGCCGTCTTGCTTCTCCTGTTTATGTGAGCGTAATTAAAATTGAAGACAATTTTATGCCTATTATTAGCTCATTAAATACTGCTTTTGATAATAAAGGTAACAATAAATCTGCGAATAATTTACCTGATAGAAGTTTGGAATTTAAGAACAAAATATTAAGTTACGGAGATTAAAATGGCTTGGAAAAAACCTGAAACAAATTACTGGGATAATAAATTTGCATCATATATGCATGACCCTGTTGATAAGGCTTTAGATATAAAAGGACATGTAGAAAGGGCAAGCGAGCTTATGCAATTGTATGGTCTTGCTATGCCAAATAACGAATTTTGGAAAAAGGCTGACGGCATAGCATCCGGTTTTGAACGAGGACAAATTACAGGATATATTTCAGATGAAAATAAAAGCGGTTCCGTTGATTTTTTAAAAAGTCCTATAATTACTCATCCGATTGGAAATGAATTTCATTTAAAAATAGATATGAATAATATTGACCCTAAAGCAGTTTGGAATGACCTGAAAAATTTTATTACTAAAGAAATCGGTATAAAACCGGGCGATGGGGGTTATTCCGACAATTTTAAAGGTAACCCTAACGATTTTGCGGTAGCAAGGTTTTTTTATACACATTTAGTTTTGAGGTTTCAGCTTTCACAGGAAAATATTGGAAATATAGGGGGTTTGTGGCATAGATTGCCCGCCGACACCAGATTTCCAGATCATAGCATATGGCAGCATAATGCTCTTGTATCGGCTATACAATCCTGTTTTGAGCTTGCAGGAAATAATGACGATCTGGGGATTATGGTATTTAGTATTACGCCTGTGCAGGGTTTTATTGGAAAATCAAGGAAATTAAGAGATTACTGGACAAGTTCAGTTTTATTGTCTTGGCTTGCGTTTGAAGGTATAAAATGGGTTATGGAAAACTTAGGTCCTGACCATATAATTTACCCCTCTTTAATAGATCAGGCATTGGTTAAAGAATACCTGAAAAATGAGTGTAAAATTGAAAAAATAAATGATATTTTTTTAAACAATAATAATAAAATTGCCTCTTTCCCTAATAAATTTTTATTCTTAATTCCATTTAATTATGCAAGCGAAATAGCCGAAGAAATAGAAAAATATATAAAGAGCAAATGGGCAGAAATAAACGATTTAGTTTTAGAGGAACTTTCAAATAAATTAAAAAGCAATGTAGATGAAAGCGGCATTGAACATATCAAATCTATGTTTAATAGACAAAACAGCCATTTTTGGGATATTCAGTGGGCAACTTCAAGGATTTTGGAAAAAAAAGATATTGATGATATTAATATTAATATAGGCGGAGGCATTAAAGATTTATTATCCGAAAAAAATTATAAGGCGCAATCTGAATTACTTAATATTTTTTTAAAAATGATAAAAAATAAAGAAAATTATGAAAAATCCGGCAAAGGGATACTGTATTCCTCCACCCATTCGCTTTGTCAATCAGCGTTGGCTGTTCAGAAAACTATAAAAACAGTTGAAAGACAACCTGAACCCGGAGAAAAGTGCCAGATGTGCGGAGAGTTTGAAGTTGTGCATGACAAAAAATATCAAAACAATATAACTGCTAATCAATATAAAAACGATATAAAAAATTTTTGGGAAAATTTAAGCAATAGATTTGGTAAGCAAAATATTAAAGAAAATGAAAAATTATGCTCTATATGCCTAACCAAAAGAATTGCATATATGGCTTTGCAAAATCAAAATAAAGATAGTGAAAAAGGTCATAAAAAACATATTTTATATAGCGCATTTAAAGAAGCCGAAAATTTTCCTTCCACGACTTATATATCTTTGTATAATGATTTTAAAGCAAACGGGATTGTAAACGAACAAGAGAAATTGGATAAGGCTCGGCAGATTTACGAAAATGAAGATATTCAAGTAGATAATCGCGATAGATATTATGCAATTTTATTGATGGACGGCGATTTAATGGGGAAACTTGTAAACGGAGAAACAATTGCATCTACATGGGAGTCAATAATGCACCCCGATATAGTTGTAGTTGAAAAAATTAAAAATGATAAGCTTGAAGGTGATTATAATAAATTATGGCGAGAAATATTTAATAAAGAAAACATTCAAAGACGTCTTATTACTCCATCAATTCATGCCGCTATATCCGAGTCTTTAGGCGATTTTGCCTTATATGGCGTTGCTCCTATTGTAGAAAAATATGACGGAAGACTGATTTATGCAGGCGGGGATGATGTTTGCGCTGTTTTGCCAATAGATAATGCTTTACAAGCTGCAAAAAAAATTCAGGAATATTATATTTCTTCGTTTAGAATGATTAAAAAAATTAATAAAAAAGACAAAGAAAATAAAAAAGAAATAGAAAGTATAGAATCTATTGAGTTAAAAAAAGATGAAAAATGGCTGCCTGAAATAGGAAAATTATCGGTTAATCTTGGCATGGGTGAAAATATTACAATATCCGCCGGTATTTTAATTTGTCACCATAAAGAAAATTTATCGGAAATGATAAAAAGAGCGCATGAACTTTTAGATAATAAAGCTAAAAAAGAAGGCGGACGAAATGCAGTTGCCATAGAATTAAGGAAAAGGAGCGGAGGCAGCAGGTATTTTATTAGCAAATGGGATGACGAAAGATTATCGGCTTTCGAAGATTTAATAAATGAGAAAAAAGTCGGCGCTGATTTATCAAGATCTCTTGCTTACAGATTTGAAAAATTTAAAGACGGAATAGATTCTATATTAACTTTAAAGGAGCCTATTAATAAAACAGATTTATTAAACAAGTTTGTTTTAGCGCAGTTAAAAAGGTCTGGTTTAAACAAAATGGAAGATGGACAATCTGATGATGATAAAAAATTATTAATAAAATTATTAATAAAATTATCTGAAGATATAAGGAAAATAATTGTAGATGATAATAATTTTAGCAACGAAGGGCTTATTATAGCCGGATTTTTAACAAACGATGATAATGTAAATAAAAATAATAAAAACAAGAACGAGGTAAACAGAAATGATTAATGACTTATTTTCTTTTAAACCTGTTGACACGTTGTTTTTTAAAGGCTCTGAGCCAATGGTGATGGGGGAAAACCATAGTTCTAATTTCAACTTTCCTCCGCCGGCTCATACTATAGAAGGTGCAATCAGAACAAAACTGTATTTTAAGGATAAGGAAAAATACAAAGACCTTATAAACATTGGCAAACGAAAGGGCGGTTTTAGTATAATTGGACCCATGTTTTTAGTTGGAGAAGAAATATATGTGCCTGCGCCATACTCGTGGTATAAAGAAGTTAATAAAAAAGAAGAAGATAAAGATATAAATGAAATAAAACGATTTACTAATTTTACTGATGTCTCTGAATGTATAAAAAAAACAAAGATTATAAAATCAAAGATTGTCGATAATGATATGATAAAAAATATTATCAAAACAAAAGCTGAAAAAATATATTGGGCTAAATCTGATAATAGCGAACTTGAATCAACAGGCGGTAGCTGGATAAAACTTAATGATATTCACGGCAGTTCTGACGAGATAAAACTTTTTAATAAATTTTATTTTTTTAAGACGGAACCGCATGTCGGTATTGCTTTAAAAGAAGATAGAACTGTCAGGAAATCACATATCTACGCATTTACTCATGCAAGGCTTATGGAGGACGTAGAGATTGCATTTGGCATAAACAAGATTGTTCCATTGGATGACGGAGAAGTTTTACAGCTTGGAGCAGAGCAGAGATTTGGTAGTTTAAAAAGAATAAAAAATTTAGAAGTTTTGGAAGAAAAAAATAAAAGAGAAAATAATTATCATAGCGCGTATATGAGCCTATCTATTTTAGAGGGAAATCAAGAGACTAACGAACATATAATTGCTACAGGTAAAATTCAATATTTAGGCGGTTGGGATATACATAAAGGTTTTCATAAAGATATGGTAGGCTATTTTCCGCCGGGAACGGTTTTAGAAAAAGAAATCTGTAGCGGACTTATTTCAATATAACTATTAATTATTAACATATTAAGGAGGTTGGAACAAGATGGACAGAAATACGTCAATTTTGTCGTTATATGCAATTTCACCGATTCATGCCGGAAGCGGGGCTGCCGTATCTACTGTGGATTTGCCCATACAAAGAGAAAGGATTACTAATTATCCATGTATCCAGGCTTCAGCGCTTAAAGGAGCAATGAGGTCTCATTTTAGGGATTTTATATCTAAAAAAGATAGGTATCATAAATCAGATTCAAACAAAGAGTTGATAAATTACATTTTTGGATCCGATGAGCAGGATAAATGGAGTAAAAATGATGACTCTATGCCAGGAGCAATATCAGTATCAGATGCGAAACTTCTCGCATTTCCAATGAGGTCAAATATTGCACCTTTTGTGTGTGTAATATGCCCTACAATTATTAAGAGATTAAAAAGGGATTTGGAATTTGCAGGTTTATATTTGAACGATGACGATGCGCTAAGCAAACCTGATTTATCTAATGTGTTATCTGGCGTAATAAATGATACAGCTATCGTTATTAAAGGTAATTTTAAGGATGAAAATAGTGCTGCGATAATTCTTGAAGATGCAGTCGTCAAAATTAATACTCAAGAACCTATTAATATTAATTTTATCAATGATAATTTTCCTGAAATTGATTATTTACTGTTAATTTCTGATGAAATGTTTGATTATTGCATTTCAAACTGCACTGAAATCCAAACAAATGTTAAAATTAATTCCGAAACAGGGACATCGCAAGACGGCGCTCTTCGTTATCAGGAATTTCTTCCTTCGGATACCTTGCTTTATAGTGTAGTTAATTTTAAAGATCAAAGGGCTGAAACTAAGATAGAAAACTATTTAAAGGCAAATATAATTAAAAACTATGTTGAAGACATAATAAAGGAATTTATTCAAATAGGGGGAGGTGAGACCCTCGGTAAAGGAATTTGTAAAATAAAATGGATACCAAAAAACAAAAATGAGCAAAACAATGGAGGTCAGAAATGAGGACGCTTGGACAGGAAAGATCTCAATTTGCTTTAGAAAGAATAATAGGAGGAAAGTCTAAGATTAATGAAGATGTTAAATCTTTTACATCTTTTACAGCAGGTGCTCCGACAGTTATATTACAAAACGGATTTGGTCAAGCTATGGCTTTTTGGCTTTCTAAAAAAAAATCCGATTCCGATAAATATGAGTTTGTTTTAGAGTCCATAAAAGAGTGGTTGATAAAAATAAAGCCCAGCATATATTCCGATAAAAATTATGAAGATTTTATTTTAAAATTATCAACAATTGACCAGAAAGAATATCTCAGTGCTCAGAAAGAAGCATTATTGCTTTTAGAATGGATTAAAAGATATACATCCGCTTTTTATATTGATGAAAAAAATTAATCAGGGGAGTAATCATATGCCAAATAATGCTGTTGTGTATTCATTTAACAAAGAAATTAAAGAGATATTGTCAATTGATGCAAATTATAAAAAAGGAAATTTTGGTCTCTGGTTTAATAAATTTATTCCGGTATCAAACGCAAACGAGAATTTTCATACCTGTGATGAAAACGGGAAAAAAGAGGAAGCTGTAAATTATTATAAAAAATTCTATAATCGGATGCAAAATAATAGTAATTCACCGATTCAAACATTGCTGGAAAATAAACATTTAAATCAGTATTATTTTTATAAATCATTTGAAAGCAAATATGAAACTATTATTATTACCGCCAAACTAATCTCTCCTCTAATTACAGGTATTGGATTAACTCATCCTAATGAAGTCGGGATGCTATTTGACCATACAATTGGTATACCGTATATCTCAGCTTCATCAATAAAAGGCGATGTCAGATTTGCGCATACCATAGGATTATTAGACGATTTATATGAAAATCATAAAGATGAAATTAATGAAATTAAAATAAAAAAAAATGATGGAACATACGAAGAAAGCAGTTATTTTGATGATGAAGAAGATTGGACGAAGATTCCATTAATTTTTGGAAAAGGCGGAGATAAAGGTAATGTTGGAAGAGTTATTTTTTTAGATGCTTATCCTGTAAATGTTCCTGAACTCCACGAAGATATTATGAATCCGCATTACGGCGAATATTATTCTGATGTAAACGCTACTAAGCCTCCTGCAGATTATTTAACGCCAAAGCCAATAAAATTTCTTACCGTTTCTAAAGAAACAAAATTTATTTTTAGAATTTTAATAAACAAAAAATATAACGATTTAAAAGATAATAAAACATTAAAGGATTTGGTATTAACTGCCGTCAGGAAGTCTCTTGAAGAAGAGGGTATAGGAGCAAAAACTGCTGTCGGCTACGGCTTATTTAATATTGAAAACTTTAGTGAACCTGAATCCATTAAAAAATTAATAAACAAAAAAGAAGATGATGTAAAAAAACATTTAGAAGAGCTGGAAAATATAAAAAAAAATGAAGAATTGAAAAATATGTCGGAAGTGGATAAAATTTGCTATCAATTAAAAAATGATTATGAAGAAAGCTATGCAACGAATATATATAATAAAATTAACGATATCCAGTACAGCGAAGAAGACAAAAAGAAAATTGCCGGTGAATTAAAAAAAGCATGGGAGAAAGGCGGAAAATGGGATGAAAAAAACGCATCCAAAAAGCAAAAAGAAAAAATAAAAAAAATAAAATTAATATTACATGAATAATTTATGTTTTAATTCTTATATTTATATAAATGTATTGTATTGATTTTTAATTATATATTATTAGATTGAGTGCAAAATTGAGCAAAATTCTCATAACTTCTCTTGGAAGCGGAAATAAATCATCAGGCTACAGCAAGGCAAATTATTCTATAGGCGGAAAAACCTACGAAGATAAAGAATTTATCGCCGAAGCCTTAGCGGAACATTTAAATATAGATAAGATTTATTTTTTTGGAACGCGCTCGTCAATATGGGATAGCGTATATAAAAATTTTTCACGTAAAATAAAGAATAGTAATAACAGTTACAGTTATGATATTGAAAGCGGTCTTTACGAAAAAATAGATTCTAAATCTTTAAACGAAAACGATCTTGAATTAGTATCTGATGTTATTGATGAATATATCGGCATACAAGGATCTAAATGTTTTATTATAGATTACGGTCTTAATGATGCTGAACTCTGGAATAATTTTAAAAAATTTTTAGAAATTGCAAATTTTACTAACAATAATGATGAAATATATCTTGATATAACACATTCATTCAGGTCTTTAGCTATTATGAGTTTTATAATGGTTCAATTTATAGAACAGATTAAAAATTTAGATATAAAAGTAGAAGGTATTTATTACGGTATGTTTGAATACTCTAAAGAAAATGACGGCATTACTCCTGTAATTGATTTAAAAATGTTTTATATTTTATCGCTATGGATAAGGGCGATAAATAATTTCAAACATTACGGAAACGGAGGAATGATTTATGAATTAATTAAAGACGATAGCAGCATAGAAAAAGAAGTTAAAGATGTTTTTACGCATTTTAATAATAATATTTCATTAGGCAATGTGAATAATATAAAAGAAGCTGTTCAAATAATACAGCGCAGAATGGATGCTATTAGTAGTTCCTCAGATCCTATTATTAAAGAATTTCTTTTACCCGGATTGGACGACTTTATTGGTAAATTAACAAGTGCAAAAACAGAATCCATATTTCAGTATAATTTATCAATTTGGTATTATGAAATTAAAAATTATGCATTATCGTACATAATTTTATCTGAAGCAATTATAACTAAAATCTGCGAAATTAAAAAAACGGATACTAAAGATATTGATGCAAGGAAGACGGCTAAAAATACAATAAAAGGTTATGAATTCAATAAAGTTAATGAAATTTACGAGAATGTATCTAAAATAAGAAATTCAATTGCGCATGAAACTGCTTTAAGCGGAAATGCAATATCATCTATTAACAATCTGCATAGTTATTTAGAAAAATTGGAGAAATTTTTTATGCAATGAAATATTGATATGTAAAATTTTTTAATATATTATTTTTTATTATAGGGCGGTTTTTTCGGACACATACATGTAACGGTTTTAATCGGATATCTTTTTTGTTTATATAAGTTTGTTTTTATCTAAATAATTAATTATATTCTTATATGTATCGGCTATCTTTTCAAATAATACTAAAGCCAATTTTATATCCTTAATAATTTCGTCTTGATTAGAAGGATATTCATGCGATAAGTTATTTCTTAATTCTCTAATGCCGTTCCATTCGTCCGTATCTTTAATGATTTCTAATTTTTCAAGTTTATCTAAAACATCAATAAATGACATGCTTCTTTTGTATTCGCCTATTGAATTTAAAACTTCTTTGAACAGCTTATCTCCCATTAAATCCTGTAATTTTGTAAAACGAAAAATAAAAGAATCTATAACTCTTCTTTTTTCATCATTATCAAAATAATCCGGACTTATATTATCCCATGATTTTATTTCGTTAAAATCGTTTTGAGCTCTTTTGAGATTTATCGTAATTGTCTCGATAGTTTCTTTTAACATAAAAGCAACCCTTCCGTCCTTGCGGTTTCATATATGCTTTTTTCTTTTGAAGAAGGTGTTTTTACAATCAAATCTATCTTTCTTTCGGTCGCAAGTTTATGAAAATCCGCCAGAAATTTAATTTCGGTCTGCCTGTCTATATTCTTATGAGTTTCTATATATAAATCTATATCTCCGCCCTTTTTTTCATCGTAGACCCTGCTCCCGAAAAGATATATTTTTACATTATGACCGAAATATTGCCCTGCTAAATCTATTATCGTATTTTTTTCTAAATTGCTAAGTCTCACTATCTCACCCTATTTTTTAAAAATTAATTTCTTCTTTTAATTTCTTCTTAAAGATAAAAATTAATTTTACTTATTATTATACTATATATAATTATAGAAAACTTAATAGGAAATAGCAAAAATTATATATTACTCCAATTTAACTATATAACGGATAGCAAAAATTTGCCGAATACACAGTATAACATAAAAGAAGTGTTCAGCTACGCAGTCTTAATGTCCGAAAATTCACGGCGTTTATTGCATTGCATAATATAATTACCCATTATTGCAAAATAAATTCATGGTTACGGCGTTTTAAATAACCCGCTGCATATAATTGCATACAATAATAATGCTATTCAACCTCTTGACAAAATCTTTATAATGTATTATTGTTCAGTATATGAAAGAAAATATTTCACATGATGAAACAAAATACATAAAGCGGCGATTAGCTATAGTTGTAAGAGAAGCGATAGAGAAATTTTCCGTTGTTGTAATAAGCGGCGCCCGCCAGGTAGGTAAAAGTACCATGTTAACGAACGAATTTAGTGATTTTACCTATTTTACTTTAGATAATTTTGATACTATAGATATGATAAAAGCTGATCCGTCATTAATTTTTAAGCAGCATGATTTTATCATAATAGATGAAGCACAAAAATTTCCTGCGATATTTAATGCAATTAAGCTTGCCGTTGATAATGACAAAAATAAAAGAGTTATTATTTCAGGTTCATCAAATATTTTGCTTATGAAAAATATTACCGAATCCCTTGCGGGCAGAGCGTTATATTTTGAAATGATGCCTATAACATTTGGAGAGATTAACGGTATTTTGACCCCGACAAATTTTTTAAATTTATGGAATGATAATTATGCTGATTTTAATATTAAAAATATAAAAAAAAATGAAAATATAAATATATATGATAACAAAAAATTTTTAGATGATAATGATAAAAAATCTATAAATGAAAATAAGAAAATCTGTGCAATTGTCCAAAGCGACTCTCTTGTTTCTTTAATGATGAAAGGTTTTATGCCTCGCAATATTATAGCTAAAAATCAAAGCGATGTAACATTGTGGTTAGACGGGTATGTTAAAACATATCTTGAAAGAGATTTAAGAGATTTATCTCAGGTAGAATCAATAATAGATTTTAGAAAGGTTATGCAGGTTTTAGCTTTAAGAACTGGTAATATATTAAATCAGGCCGATGTTTCAAGAGATACGGGAATAAGCAATTCGACAGTATATCGTTATATAAAGCTTTTAGAAATATCTAATATCATAGAACGTGTTCCCGGATTTTTTACCTCCAAAGGCAAAAGAATAACTAAATCGCCTAAAGTATATTTTGTAGATCCTGCATTAAGTATTTTCTTGTCAGGATATTTTGACGAGGAGTCTTTGAATCATTCAAGAGAATTGGGCGGTTATTTTGAAACGACGGTATTTTTTCATCTTAAATGTCTTTGCGAAATGTTAAAACCTTCAGCTAAAATACATTATTGGAGAACTGTCTCAGGAAAAGAAGTAGATTTTATTCTTGAATATGGGAAAAAATTACTTGCGATAGAGGTTAAAATTACAAAAAATCCTTTAGTTAAAGACATTAAAAACCTTCTTATTTTTATTGATGAGCATCCTGAAACTGTTATAGGAATTTTGCTTCATTCAGGTCAGGAGATTAAATGGCTTAATTCAAAGGTTATCGCCGTTCCTTGGCAGTGGATAGACTGCGCATAAAATTAAAATTCATTATTTATATAATATAAGTTTTATAATTTTTATTGAGTTTAATATAATTATTATAAAATATTTATATATTTTGGTATATTTCTAACTTAATAAAAATTTTAAGCAAGAAGCCTCGTCCGTAAGGGCGGGTAGTTCACTATATTGTCTTTAGAAATTAGCAAATATTAATGCTATGACTAATGTATAAAAAATAACAAGAATTGCGGATGTTAACTCCATAATTCTGACGGCGCTTATAATGCTATTTTCATTTGCCCTGCCGTAATTTTCAAACCCCATAATAGGTCTTTTGCTTTCTACACCGCCGTATAAGTTTGTGCCGCCCAATTTTATATGCAGCGCTCCTGCCATTATAGATTCAAGCTGCCCGCCGTTTGGACTCGGATGCGATTTTCTAAATTTAAACCAAGATTTAAAACCGCCTTTATTATGATATTTATTGCTTATTATATTTAAAATAAATACCGACAAAAGCATGACATAAGCAGTTATCCTAAAGGGTATATAGTTAAGCGCATCGTCCAACCGCGCAGAAAACTTACCAAACTTTTCATATTTAGCATTTCTGTATCCTACCATAGAATCAAGAAGGTTTGCGGTTTTATAAATAACCGCGCCTATAATACCGAAAGCAACTAATATCTCGGTAGTTTTGATAAAAGTTAATGCAAAAAATCCAATAATTAACCCTGCCGTAAAGTAAAAAATTACCGAACCGATGCCGTCGCCCGTGTTTTCCGCGACCGATTCCACCACGGATCTCGAAATTTCGGATATGTCAAGGTTGTTGCTATCCCTGCCGGCAAGAGACCGAAGGTTTTTTCTCGCGCCGTCAATATCGTTTGCTTTTAACAGTCTGTATATTTTTATGCTTTCGTGCTTTAAACCCCCGGCAGAAAGAAAAGAAAGCAGAATAAATATTGAAAAAAAATAGAATAAAAAGATTGAAATCTTAATTGCTATAAAATCAATTCCGGCAAAGACAGTTCCAATGATTAAAATGGTAAAAATATTAAATAACGCTCCTGAAAAAAAACTGTTTGAAATGTGGTAAAATATCTTTTCAAGAAAACCTGCAATTTGCCCCATAATGTTTAACGGATGAAAATTATATCGGATGCCGCCGATATAAAACTCTAATAAAAAGGCTAACGGAAGAGGAATTAAAATATAGTAATTAATCAATTTATCATATTTAATTTTAATTTAATATTTATTTTAATTGTTTATTAATTATTAAAATATGGTTCTAAGACTGAGATTAGATACAATAATTTAAAAAGAATTTTATTTAATTTTAAAAGAATAATGATAAGAAAATTAAATTAAAATTAATATATTATTTAATCTGTAAAAAGTCAACATGAGATATTTACCTTGTCAATTGAATTTATATTATAATATTGCAATATGATATATTAAATTGCATATAAAATAAATAATAAAAAAATACCTGCAAGCTTTTATTATTGCGAAAAGTTTGCAGGTATTTTAAAAAACTTCAATAGATTTTAATTTTTAATTTAAATCATTTTATTATTATTTTAATTAAAAGCTATAGTCTATTCCTATTAAATAATTGTTTACCCTATAGCTGCTAGATAATGCAGCGCCCATATATTGAGCAGTTACGCCCCAATTTGGAGTAAATGAATATTTTACGCCTACACCGTATAAAAAACCGCCTTCATCGCTTACATTGTAATAGTTGTTATTGGAGCCGCCAACAAAAGCATAATTTATATATCCGAGTTTAACAAAAGGGGTGAAATTATCATAATCATATCCGCCTTTTAAGAATGCGCCGTAATATACCGAGTGCACGCTAAAGTTGTAGTTTAAACTAAGATAATTGTTGTTGTAGCTGTAGTTGCCGTTATCGGCATAGCCAAGTAATACGCCGCCGCCCAGCACGACGCCGTTATTATTATTGCCGTTTATTAAATGATAATTGTCCCCTAAGGTTAAATTATAAGTCCCCCCAGATTTGTCAGAAAATCCATTTCCTATATGAGTGTTGCCAATTCCGCCGTTTAAAGCAATATAAAACTTGCTGTAGCTTAAATTATAAGCATTAGCTTTGCTAACATTTGCAAATGTAAATGCAAAAGTAAAAATAGCTGCAATAACAAGCAATGCGGCAATTTTAATTTTGCTGACTGAATACTTTTGAGTTCTTTTTTGAATTTCCATTTAATTCTCCTTAAAATTAATTTAATTTTTCAAAATCACTTTAAATAAGTTTAACAACCTTTTAATATTTTAAGTCATTATATTATAAATAAAACAAAAAAGCAATTTCGAAATGTTTCTTTTTTTAATTAAAAACTTTTAATTAAAAAAATATTGAAACAAATTTATTGTTTTTTTAATTGATTTATCATTATTATTTTGTGATAATCTTAATTTAAGTCTATCACAAAATAATGCAATGTCAATATCAACGAAATAAAATGTCAAGCGCAATAAAATCAACGAAATAAAATTAATACAATTAATAAAATAATATAATAATATAATAATATAGATGCTTAATTAAATGGATTAAACATGTTGCTTTTGTATTTTGTATAAAGTCATATTTGCAGAAAGATAGGAATTATTCTTAATATTACCTTAAATCACCTTTAGAGACTATTGAAATTGTTTCAACATATTATAGATTCTGGATTCCTGCTTACGCAGGAATGACACCAGCTTGATTAAAAGTTAAATCCCCCCGCATTGTCATTCCCGCGAAAGCAGGAATCCAGAAAGATAAATTTCTAACGGTGATTTAAGGTAATATATATAAGGTAAGGCGTTGTTTTTAAGATTATTATTTTTAAATATCTTTAAAAACAAATTTTCATAATTGTTTCACGTGAAACAATATAATAAAATGATAACAATAAACATGATAAATAAGCATATATAATATAATAATACAAATAAAATAAATAAAAAATAAGAGAGAGAATGAATAATTGTTCAAAAAATGAATTTATCAGTTTGTTTACAGATTATATTAATAATAGATTAAATATTTATTTTGAATATAAAAATTATAAAAAAAACGGAGTCGATAAAAATATATCCAATAATATATTTAATGATGTTTTAAAAAATAAGGCTGAAAAATATTATATTTTTTATAACGAATTAATTGAATGGAATAGAAAAATAAATTTAACTTCTATTACCGACCCGAAAGATTTTATAGAAAAGCATGTAATAGATTCCTTAATGCTTTTAAAATTATTAAAACAGAATTATAATATAAATATAAATAAAGATTTTAAAGATGGTATAAATATAATAGACTACAAAGACAATGAAACAGAAGACAATAAAATTAAATTGATGGATATAGGTTCAGGCGGTGGATTTCCCGGAATAATGCTAAAAATATTTAATCCGGAAATAGATTTAATTTCGGTTGAATCAATACAAAAAAAATGCAATTTTCAAAAATATATTGCCGGAAAATTTAATTTTAAAAATTTTGATTGTATTAACCGAAATATTTACGAATTAAAAGAACTCCCTTTAGTAAACGCAATAACAACTCGGGCAGCATTTAATTTGAAAGAATTAATTAAGCTGATAGATAAAATAAAATTAAATAACGCAAATAAAAATTTGCCTGTCGATTTATTTTTTTTCCTTACAAAATATTCCGAAGCGTTAACAATTGAAAAACAAGAATTTAACGATAAAATTCTTTACATTGATAAATTTTTGATGTATAAAAATAATTATAATAATAATAAAGATACAAATAATGAATTTAAACTTATTGCCAATTTTAAGATTAAATATATAAATTAAAATATTTATATTAAAAAAGTATAGTATATTATATATAAATAAAAATATAAATTATGTGTACGTACGTTAAATATACAATACATACAATATAATAAAAATATTTTGAATTTCAATTGAAATTTATTTAATGCACACTTTAATTCATTCATTTAATTCATTCAATAGATAAATAAATTTATATAATTATATAAATATTATGGCAAAAGTTATTTGTATTTCAAATCAAAAAGGCGGCGTAGGCAAAACTACTACCGCCGTTAATGTTGCGGCATGTCTTGCAGCATACGAAAAAAAAGTTTTATTAATAGACGCAGATCCCCAAGCAAATGCTACAAGCGGTTTAAATATTCAATCAAATAAAAATGACAAAAATTTTTTTACTATATACGATTGCCTGATAGACCCTAAAAACGTTAAAAAAGCAATAAAGCCCACCGAAATGAAAAATTTATTTATCATACCTTCATGTTCAGACCTTGCAGGCATTGAAGTTGAAATTGTAGATATGCAAAATCGGGAGTATATATTAAAGAAAAATATAATAGAAAAAATTTCTGCAGATTATGACTATATATTTATAGATACGCCTCCGTCGCTCGGGCTTTTAACTATTAATGCTCTTGTAGCATCAAACAGCGCGCTTATTCCTATGCAATGCGAATATTATTCTCTTGAAGGAATATCAAGATTAATGAATACTATAAAAATAATAAATCAAAAATTAAATAAAGAATTGGCAATTGAAGGCGTGTTATTTACAATGTATGATTCAAGAATGAATTTGACTCATCAGATAATAAACGAAGTCAAGAAATATTTTGGAGATAAAATATACGAAAATGTTATACCTAGAAACATAAAATTACCTGAAAGTTCGAGTTTTGGCAAGCCTATTATTTTATATGATATAAATTCTAAAGGAGCAAACAGCTATTTAGAATTAACGAAAGAAATTCTAAGCAGAGACGTAAATAGAGCGGCGTAAACATAAATAGGCTGCAATTATATAAGTATATAATTATATAAACTAAAATATGACAGAAAATAATAAAACACTGAAAATTAAAAAAAATGTTCTCGGAAGGGGGCTTGGTGCATTGCTGTCAAATAATGACGACAATGAAATGTCAAACTATAAAATATTTGAAATAGACTTAAATAAAATAAAAACAGGAACATACCAGCCAAGAATCTATTTTGACAAAGAAAAATTAGAAGAATTAAAAAATTCAATAAAAGAAAATGGAATAATACAGCCGCTAATCATTTCAAAATCTTTAGAAAAATCCGATACGAACGAAAACGAAAATATTTATGATTTAATTGCAGGCGAAAGAAGATATAGAGCCGCAAAAGAACTTAATTTTAAAACCGTTCCCGCAATAATTAAAGATTTTACGGGTTCAAAGGCTATTGAAATAGCTTTGATTGAAAATATACAGCGTCAGGATTTAAATGTTATAGAAGAAGCAGGATGCTATAAGAGATTAATTGAAGAATATAGTTTAACGCACGAAGAATTATCAAAAAAAATAGGAAAAGACAGAGCAACTATCACAAATATATTAAGATTATTGTCTCTTAACAATAATATAAAAGAAAAAATAATAAACGGAAATATTTCGCCGTCGCATGCAAGAAATTTAATCGGACTGCCTGATTCTGAGATAAATTTGCTTGCCGATAAAATTGAAAAGGAAAAATTAACCGTTAGAGAAGTAGAAGAATATGCGCAAAAAATAAAAAACAAAAAAAAATATATTACGCCGAATAAACATATAAATGATAAAAATGCAGCGGGCATAAAGCATAACGCAAATGATTTTGCTTTGTATTCTCAAATCAAAAAATACGAAGAAGAAATTTTTGAGAATTTACAGGCTAAGGTAAAAATAAATTATCATAATAAAAACAATAAAATAAAAGGCAATCTTGAAATAAGTTTTAATTCTGCAGAAGAACTTGAAAAACTAATTAAAGTATTAACCGATTAACTAAAATATTAACATGCCTGACATATCCAATCAATTCATCAATTAAAATCAATTTTTAAAATAAATATTTTTTTAATATCTGACTATAAAATATCAAATGGATTACTATTTAACTATGTTTGTCTATGGGCTATGGTTTGTCTATGATAGTTAAATTTTGTTTCAATTATATAAAAATTTTATTGAAAAATATAAAAACAATATTGTAATATAAATGTTTTTAATATAATATAAATAAAATTTTGAATAAATTTTGAATAAATAATTTTTCTTGACTTCAATTAGTTTTTTATGATATTAAAAAGTATTTACAAGTACTAATAAAATATTTATTAAAAAACAATTAAATACACTATTATTATTTACCATTACTTACAATGCAGCAATTAATAATTACATGGCAGGGTTTACTGTTTGAAGCCGTTGCTTTTCTTGTTTTTACTTATCTGATAAATCTTTTTCTATTTAAACCTATCAGAAATATAATTAAAAAAAGACAGGAACTGCTTAATTCAAATATCGGCAAACAAAAAGATTACGAGAGTTCTGTCGAAGATATTCTAAAAAATATTGAAGATGAAAAAAAAGAATATAAACTATTCTTAAATAAATTAAGAGAAGATTACCATAAAACGGCTGTTAAAGCAGCAAACGAAATTTTAGATTCGACAAAAAAAGAAGCAATGCAGAAATTTGATGAAAAAATAAACGAAATTGAAAAATCAAAAGAGTCTATTTTAGATTCTATAAAATCGGAATCGGCTTCTATTTCTAAATTAATAGCTAATAAAATAATAATGGAATAAAATAAAAATAATGGAATTATTTTGGCGACTATTTGACACTCTTATTCTTATCGCAGGTCTGGCGTATATATTAATTAAATATATAGCCCCTTTTTTTGACAAAAGAAAAAAAGAAATTATAGAGGCTTTAAACCAGGCTGAAGAATCCGAAGAGAAAGCTAAGGCGTTATTGGCTAATGCAAAAAAACAGCTTGACGATGTTAAAAAAGAAATGGAACTGCTTAAAGAAAAAGCAAAAACCGAAGCATTGATAGAAAAAGAAAGAATTATCGAAGAAACTAAAAAAACTGCGGCAAAAATTTACGAAAGATATGAAGTTTTAGCTCAGACGGAGCTAAATAGACAGAAACGAGAAATATATGAAGAAGCCGTGAGAATGTCGGTGGAATTAGCGCAGAAAATTATACTTGATGAATTAACCCCTGAACTTCAGGAAAAAATAAATAAAAAATTGATTGAAAATATAGGTGAAGCAATTGCTTAATAATATTGTTTCAAAAAGATATGCAAATGCATTGATAGACATATCCTTTGAAGAAAAAAAGATTGAAGATATATATTCACAATTTAAAAAATTTATAGATTACTATAACGATAACGGAAATTTAGATTTTAAGGAATATATAGGTCTTCCGTTTATTGATAAAAAAGAAAGAATAGATACAATAAATATTTTAAGCAAAGACTTATCTCTGGATGAAATTTTAAATAATTTTCTTTCTTTATTAGTTGAAAACGAAAGAATTAATATTTTAAATAATATATTTAAAGAATTTATAAAAATAAAAAATGAAAAAGATGGCATAGTCAAGATGACGATAATTTCCAGTCAAAAGCTCAAAGATGACGAATTAACGGTATTAAAAGAAAAAATTGAAAAAATATTAAACAAAAAAATAATTTTGGAAGAAAATATTTCAGCCAATACAATAGGCGGATTTTTAATAAATATTAACGGAAAAATATTTGATGGAAGTTTGATGACTCAAATTAAAAATATATCTGCATTTTTAAAACAAGGAGCTTTTGTATATGGGAATTAAAGCCTCGGAAATTACCGATATTATTAAAAAAAGAATAGAAACATATAAGAAAAGCGTAGATACAAGCGAAGTTGGAATTGTTCTTTCAGTTGGCGACGGAGTGGCGAAAATATACGGATTAAATAATGTAATGTCCGGCGAAATGCTTGAGTTTACTCCTGATATTTTCGGATATGTTCTTGACCTTGAAGAAGATAACGTCGGCGTAGCAATTCTTGGAGAAGATTACAGGGTTAAAGAAGGCGATGTAGTTAAAAGAACAGGTAAAATTGCTCAGGTTCCCGTCGGAAAAGAAATAATCGGCAGAGTGCTTGACGGTTTAGGAAGACCTATTGACGGAAAAGGACCTCTTAATGCTACATTGTATTCGCCTATTGAAAAAAAGGCGGTAGGTATAGTTCAAAGAAAAAAAGTTAATGAGCCGATGTATACGGGAATGAAAGTTATAGATGCGCTTATTCCTATCGGACGCGGACAAAGAGAGCTTATAATCGGAGATAGACAAACGGGAAAAACCGCCATTGCTATAGATACAATTATTAATCAAAAAAATTCAGGAATATATTGCATATATGTCGCTATCGGACAAAAACAATCTAGCGTATCCGTTATTTACGACAAATTGTTTCAGGAAGGAGCAATGGAATATACTACGATAATTGCAGCCAATGCAAGCGACCCTGCAACTCTTCAGTATTTTGCCCCTTATACCGGAGCTAGTATGGGAGAATATTTTAGAGATAATAAAATGCATTGTCTTATTATATACGACGATCTTTCAAAGCATGCTGTAGCATACAGGCAGCTTTCCTTACTTCTCAGAAGACCTCCGGGAAGAGAAGCTTATCCTGGCGATGTTTTTTATTTACATTCCAGATTATTGGAAAGATCGGCTAAATTAAACGATGAACTTGGAGGAGGATCGCTTACGGCTTTGCCTATCATTGAAACTCAGGCGGGGGACGTATCGGCTTATATTCCTACAAATGTTATTTCAATTACAGACGGGCAGATATTCTTAGAAACTGACCTGTTTTATGCAGGAATTAGACCTGCCGTTAATGCAGGTTTATCTGTTTCAAGAGTAGGCGGCGACGCGCAAATAAAAGCAATGAAGCAAGTTGCCGGAGGTTTAAGACTTTCATTAGCTCAATATAGAGAATTAGCTGCATTTGTTCAATTCGGCGCAGATCTAGATAAAGTTACGCAAGATATGATTGCGCACGGCATCATGATGTCCGAATTGCTAAAGCAGGAGCAATATAAACCTATGCCGGTTGAAAAAGAAGTAATTATATTATTTGCGGCTAACAACGGATATTGCAAAGATTATAAAACTTCATCTCTAAAGAAATATGAGCAGGAACTTTTATCGTATATTGACAATAATAATTCCGATATCTTAGAGGGTATTAGAGAAAAAAAACAAATTGACGATGATATAAAACAAAAGCTGATGTCGGCGTTAGATAAATTTAAACCTTTATTTGCAGAAGATTAATTGCATAAATTTAAAAATTTTTTAATATTAAAATATTAATTTATTTACATTTTATTGTAAATTTATTAATTCCAGTCTTGTAGATTAATAATAGCTGATTCATAATAAAAGATAACTTATAAAAAAATATATGCCAAATTTAAAATCTATAAAAAGAAAAATAGCAAGCGTCAAAAATACTCGCCAGATAACAAAAGCAATGAAAATGGTTGCCGGCGCAAAATTAAAAAAAGCTCAGCTTGCTATGAATGAGTTTAAGCCATATGCTTCAACTTACGAGAAAATTATCCAGAATATAGCAAATAATACAATATTGCATAATAACCCTTTGTTTGAAGTAAGAGAACATGTTAAAAACATAGGCTATCTAATTATATCCTCAGACAGAGGTTTGTGCGGTTCTTTTAATATTAACATATTTAAAGAAGCATTAGACAGCATAAAAAGTAAAAAATTAGATAATCAGAATATAAAATTGTACATTGCCGGAAAAAAAGGAACAGATTTTTTAAAAAGATACAATTATAATATTAAGCATAATGCGTCGGCAACCGTTAAAAATGCAGAAAATGATTTTATAAGCGAATTATCCGATATTGTTTCAAAAGATTTTATAAATGGCGAGATAGACGAGCTGTATTTTATTTCAAACAGATACGTTTCTACATTAACTCAAAAGACGGACAGCATAAAAATACTTCCGATTGAAAAAAACAAAGAACCTATTAATTCAGGCGGGTATATAATTGAACCTGATTCTAACGAAGAAGAGGTTTTAACCAAAATATTTAATGATTTTATATATACGGAAATAAATATCAGATTATTAGAGTCAAATGCAGGCGAACAGGCATCAAGAATGAATGCTATGGATAACGCTACAAGAAACGCAGGAAAAATGATCAATAAATTAACGCTTACATATAACAAAGCAAGACAAACGGCAGTTACTCTTGAAATATTAGATTTAGTGAATGGAGCTAATGCGCTAAAATAATTCCATGGAGGTTTTTAGATGAATGAGGGTATACTTTTACAAGTAAAAGGACCTGTAGTTGATGTAAAATTTGAAAACGGTAAATTACCGGCTATTTATAATGCATTAGAACTTACAAATCCGCATATAAATGATAAAGAGAATAATCTTGTACTTGAAGTATCTCAGCATTTAGGGGAAGATACGGTAAGGTGTATTGCTCTTGACTCTACGGACGGACTTGTCAGAGGTATAAAAGTTATAGATACTGGGACAAATATCACAGTTCCTGTCGGTAAGCCTGTTTTAGGACGTATTTTTAATGTTATAGGAGAACCTGTTGATGAATTGGGTCCAGTCAATACAACGGCTAGACTTCCGATACACAGACCTGCTCCTTCATTTGAAGAACAGGCTACCTTGTTTGAAATTTTTGAAACCGGAATTAAGGTCATAGATCTTCTTGAACCATATATAAAAGGCGGTAAAGCAGGATTGTTCGGCGGCGCAGGCGTCGGAAAGACAGTTCTCGTTATGGAATTAATTCATAATATCGCAATTGAACACGGCGGATATTCTGTATTTGCAGGAGTCGGCGAGAGAACGAGAGAAGGAACCGATTTATGGACGGAAATGAAAGAATCCAAAGTTTTAGACAAAGCAATATTAGTTTACGGACAAATGAACGAACCTCCAGGAGCAAGAGCCAGAGTTGCGCTTTCAGCTCTTACTATGGCAGAATATTTCAGAGATGAAGAAAAACAGGATGTTTTGTTGTTTATAGATAATATATTTAGATTTGCGCAGGCAAATTCCGAAGTAAGTTCAATATTAGGCAGAATACCGTCGGCGGTTGGATATCAGCCTACCCTAGCAACCGACATGGGCGAACTTCAAGAAAGAATTACAAGCACAAAAAAAGGTTCAATAACTTCGGTTCAGGCAGTTTATGTTCCTGCGGACGATTTAACAGACCCTGCTCCTGCAACAACTTTTGCGCATCTTGATGCAACAACGGTTTTATCGCGGCAAATAGCAGATTTAGGCATCTACCCCGCTGTAGACCCTTTAGACTCTACGTCAAGAGCATTGGATAAAAATATTATCGGTGAAGAACACTATAATGTTGCTAGAAAAGTGCAGACTGTTTTGCAAAAATATAAAGAATTGCAGGATATTATTGCAATTTTGGGTATTGATGAATTGTCCGAAGACGACAAAATAATAGTGGCAAGAGCAAGAAAAATCCAAAGATTTTTATCCCAGCCTTTTTTTGTCGCCGAGGTATTTACGGGTGCTCCTGGAAGATATGTTCCCCTTAATGAAACAATAAGAGGCTTTAAAGAGTTAGTTGAAGGAAAATATGACGATATGCCCGAGCAGGCATTTTATATGGTAGGAACAATGGATGAAGCTATAGAAAAAGCTAAAAAGTTAATGAAATAAAGATATATTTTAAATAAAAAAATATTAATTTTGATATAAAACTAATAAAAATATAAAATGATAAGAATATAATTTTATTTAATTATCAAAAATAAAATTAAAATTAAAAAGCAGCAAAAAAATATCATTAACTATTGTAAAAATTTAGATTTAATCAGGTTAATTAGTATAAATAGATAGATAATTTATAATAAAATTTGAATAATAATATGCCGTTAAAATTAAAAATAGTAAATACCAAAAAAATTTTATTCGACGATGAAGTAGATTATTGTGAAATTCCAGCTAAATGCGGCATTGAAGGTATTTTGCCTGGACATATTAATTTTATTTCTTTTTTAAAAGAGGGTAAAATTAAATATAAAATTCAAGATAGTCAAAATGAAATTGAAGTGAAAGAAGGTTTTGCGGAACTTAGCGATAATGTAATAAGCATATTATTAAAAGGATAATTAATATGCTTGACATAAAGCTGATAAGAGAACAAAAAGATTTTGTCAAAAATGAAATAGCAAAACTTTTTATTGAAGCGCCGATTGATGAGATTTACGAGTTAGACGAAATAAGAAGAAACAAATTATTTATTGTAGAGAATCTTAGAAATAAAAGAAAAGTTTTATCTGCCGAAATTGCAAAAGAAAAAGATGCCGCAGTTTTACAATCAAAAAAAGAAGAAGTAAAAGAGATTAATGAACAAATAAAAGAAGAAGAAGATTTATTAAAAGGCATAGAAGAAAAATTTAATCGCCTTATGCTTGAAGTTCCAAATCTTCCTGAATCCGAAGTGCCGATCGGCAAAGATGATTCTGAAAATATTCCCGTCTCTTATTTTAACGAAAAAAAGCAATTTAGTTTTACGCCGACAACGCACTATGACATCGGAGAGAAAAAGAAGTTTATTGATTTTAACCGCGGTGCAAAAATATCGGGAACAAGATTTTATATATTAAGAAATTCATTCGCTAAACTTCAAAGGGCCGTGATTAATTTTATGCTTGATACCCATGTCTATGAGCATGGATATGAAGAAATATACCCCCCGTTTATGGTTAATAAAGAATGTTTAATAGGCACGGGACAGCTCCCTAAATTTGCAGATAATTTGTATATGGATAGCGATTCCGATATGTGGTTTGTTCCGACTGCAGAGGTTCCGATTACAAACATGTACCGCAATGAGATACTGAACAGCAACGAATTGCCCATATATCACGCTGCTTATACTGCATGTTTCAGAAAAGAAAAAATGTCCGCGGGGAAAGATTCGCGCGGCATTAAAAGAGGACATCAATTTGATAAAGTTGAACTTGTAAAAATTGTAAAGCCTGAAGACGCAAGAGAAGAGCTTTTTAAACTTATTGCAGATGCACAGGATATTTTAAACAGATTAGACTTGCCTCATAGACTTGTTAAAATATGCACAGGCGATTTAAGTTTTTCCGCAGCCGAAAAATACGATATTGAAGTTTACGCCCCAGGAATAAACGAATGGTTAGAAGTAAGTTCCTGCTCCAATTTTAATACTTTTCAGGCAAGACGCGCAAATATAAAATTTAAACGCGAAAATGATTCCAAACCGGAATTTGCCGCTACATTAAACGGTTCGGGCTTAGCGCTTCCAAGAGTTATGATAGCAATAATAGAAAATTATCAGACGATAGACGGAAACGTGAGAATTCCTGAAGCGCTAAAACAATATTTCGGTTCCGAAGAATTTATCTAATTATCCCCCCCCTTATAATAATAAATTTCTTCAAAAGAAAATTCAAAGGTCATTTTGCTTCATCATACCTGAAAAATTAATTAATTATTTTATTTAAATTAAATTAAATTAAATTAAATTAAATTAAAATATAATATAATATAATAATTTATATTTATAAAAATATAATTGAACATATGGTAAAATTAAGATTACTATAAAATTATTTAATTATTAAATATGGAACGTTATAAAAAATTTTTAAGCGCTATTGTTGTAATATTATTTGCAATTTATTGCCTTTTATCCTTACTTTCCTATAATATCTACCAAATATCTTCAAACTCTTATTCTATAGCCGCAAAACATAGTATAAATTTAGGCGGAGAATTAGGTTCTTATCTGTCTATGTGGATGCTTCAATTCTTCGGATACGGCTACTTTTTGCTGATATTAATTTTCTTAATTTTAGGCACTGTTTTATTAATAACAAAAAAGGACTATAAATTTTATACAGGATTAATATTATTTTATATCAATTCATTAATTTTTTTAAACTTAATAATTTCTGATTCCTCGTATCACAGATTTAATATATCGGGAGGCGGATTAATAGGAGAAGAATTATCGGGTTTTGGAAAGAGATGGCTCGGAGAAATAGGCGTAATACTTATTATTTTGCTTATATATACAATAGTTTTTTTATTACTGTTCGATAATTACGATTTAAAAAAAGCGTTGGAGTTATTTGCAGATACAAAGAATAAATTAAAAACAAAAATTAACGGCATATTAAAAATTAAAATCAATAACATTGATAACAATGAAAAAGAATTTATAAATAATAATCATACTGCAATTAAAAAATCATTTATCAATAATTTGAAAGAAAAATATCTTACGATAATAAACATTATCAAATTAAAATTAAAAATTAATACAAATATAAAAAACAATAAAAAAGACTATAATGATTTAAAATCAGGCGGTAAATTTAATTTAGATATTAAAAACGGCGACATAAATAATGAATATAATAGCGAAGAATATCAACAATATGAGAGCGTATTGAATAAATCAAATAAATCAAATGAATTAAATGAACAAAAATATGATCCGATTAAAATACTGAGCAGCGATATTGATGACAAAAAACAATTAGAAACTGGATTGGCGCAATTAAAATCAACGGATACGACAAATAATATAAAAAATGAAAAATCAGGCAATGATTTTAATAATGATAAGATTAATGATATAAATAGTAAAAACTATGGAAACAATGTAAGCAATAACAATATTGAAAATAAAAATGATATAACAAAATCTCAAGATAATCCCTATAATGATTTTAATAAGAATAAAGATTTAAATAATAAAAACCATGAAAACAATATTGACAATATAAAAAACGACATATTAGAATCTAATGATAATCGCGGGTTAAATTTTCAAATAATAAATAAAGAAAATGAAATTCCGCCGCTATCAATTTTGCCTATTAAAGTATTGGACAGCAAACAGAAAATAGATAAAATTGAACTAACGCAAAATGCAAAAATAATAGAAAAGAAATTATCCGATCTGGGCATTAAAGGGCGCATCACAGGAATTGAACCCGGCCCTATTATTACAATGTATGAATTTGAACCTGAAAGCGGAGTTAAGGTCGGTAAAATTCAAACTGTTTCGGAAGATTTGACAATGGCTTTAAAATCAAGATCTGTAAGGATAACTGGAGTTATTCAAGGTAAATCTGCCGTGGGCATTGAAGTTCCCAACAGCAAAAGGGAAACAGTTTATTTTTCTGAATTAATTAATTCTGCCGAATTTAAAAATTCTAAATCATTGTTGTCTATCGTACTTGGCAAAGGACCTAAAGGAAATAATGCAGTTTTTGATCTGGCGCAGTGCCCTCATTTGCTTGTCGCAGGCTCAACAGGCTCAGGCAAAAGCGTTTTTTTAAATACGCTTATTACAAGCATTTTATTTAAAGCAACTTACGAAGAAGTTAATTTTTTAATGATTGACCCAAAAAGGTTAGAATTGACATTCTATGAAGGATTACCTCATCTTGTCACCGATGTTGTGTGCGATCCGAAAAAAGCAGCTGCGGCCTTAAGCTGGGCGGTGAGGGAAATGGAAGAAAGGTATAAAAATATGCAGGAAGCTAAAGTCAGAAATATTGAGCAGTACAATAGATATTTAAAGCAAAATCATAAGCCAATATTACCTTTTTTAGTGATTATTATAGACGAATTAAGCGATCTTATGCTTGTCAGTCCTAAAGATGTAGAGACTTCAATTATGAGATTATCCCAGATGGCAAGAGCCTGCGGAATACACCTTGTTATAGCGACTCAAAGACCTTCGGTCAATGTTATAACGGGAATAATTAAGGCAAATATGCCTTCGAGGATAGCGTTTTTAGTGTCTTCAAAAGTAGATTCAAGAACTATTTTAGATTCGAACGGCGCAGAAGAATTGCTTGGCAGCGGAGATATGCTGTTTATGCCACCGGGTCAGGGAAAATTGTTAAGAATACACGGCGCATATGTAAGCGAAAAAGAAATAAAAAAAGTGATTGATTCTATCATAGAAAAACATTTGCCTTCTCAAAAAAAAGAATCCTTAATAAATGAGTTTGAAAAATCTAATAATTTTGATAGAATTACAGAAAATAGTCAAGATGAAGATTTATATAATGAGCTATTAGATTTAATAGATGACAGCGAAATGGAATATGTTTCCATATCATTTGTTCAAAGAAGATTTAGAATTGGTTTTAACAGGGCTGCAAGACTTATTGAAAGATTGCAGGGCGAAGGAATTCTAAACAATAAAGGGAGAGTAAATAAGTGAAAAAATTATCAATTTATTTTAATTTATGTCTAATAGTTTTATCGGTTTTTATTATTTTATTTACGGCAAACATTAAAAAAACCTACGCATCAGGAAATAACGCGATTATAAAAAAAATAGAATTAAAATATTCAAGTATAAATTCTATTACCGCAAATTTTATACAGAAAGAAATTTTAAGAGGTTATTCTCAATCTATCACTTCAAAGGGCTCCTTTTTTTATAAGAGACCCGATGGATTAGCATGGATATATACATTGCCTTATAAACAAAAAGAGATATATATAAATAAAAGGCTGTATATAATTAACGGCAAACTTAAGCAGGTGCTTGTTTATAATATGAATAACAATGCAGCGGGAGGTTTTCCGCTCAATGTGATTTCATTATTGGGGAAAATAAGAAAATATTTTAAAATAATTAATATAAAACAAAATAATAAAACAAATTCATTTCAAATAGAAATGAAACCGCTAAAATTTCAACTTGCCAAGCTGATATATATAAATTTTGAAAAAAGCGGCTATAATATAAATTCTATCTTAATTATTACGGCACAGGGCAGGATGGAAACTTATTATTCAAATGAAAAATTTAACGGAAGTATAAAAAACAGCATATTTAGCAATAAATTTCCTTCATCTTATAAAATAATTAATGAAAAGGAGTAAATTATGCCTTCTTTAGATATAGTTTCAAAAGCGGATCTCCAAGAAGTTGATAATGCTATAAATCAAACTTCAAAAGAAATATTAAGCAGATATGATTTTAAAGGTTCTAAAAACGAAATAACAAGAGAAGAAAATATTGTTAAAATATTGGCGGACGGCGATTTTAAGCTTGAGGCAGTCATAGACATATTTAAAGGTCGCCTGATTAAACGGGGGTTGTCAATTAAATATTTAGATTTTAAAAAAAAGGAAGATGCTTCTAAAGGAATGGTGAGGCAAGAGATAGAAATTAAAGAGGGTATAGATAAAGAACCTTCTAAACTTATAATTCAAGAAATAAAAAAAATATCTCCAAAGGCTACGGTTGAAAATTTAAAAGATCATTTAAGAGTCAGTTCAAAATCAAAAGATGATTTGCAAAAAATTATTTCTCATTTAAAAACTTTTGAAATTAATATAGAATTATCTTTCGTAAATTTTAGAGAATAGCCTAAATTGTAATCAGTATATTGCTTATTGATTAAATAGTAGGCAATATTTTCATATTAACAATAGGATTTATACAATTTTATGTTTATATAAATGGCATATTTTTTGCTTTAATCTAAGGAGATAAACAATATGAAAAAAATAGAAGCTATCTTTAAGCCCTTTAAACTTGACGATGTAAAAGATGCGCTTAATAAATTAGGCATAAAAGGAATGACCGTAAGCGAAGTTAAGGGTTATGGAAGACAAAAAGGACATACGGAGCTTTATAGGGGAGCCGAATATGTCGTTGATTTTTTGCCAAAAATAAAAATAGAAATTGTTGCGGCTGATGATCAGGTATCTTCAGTTATAGAAGCTGTAATGTCGGCGGCTAGAACTGGAAGAATAGGAGACGGAAAAATATTTATATTGCCCGTTGAAGAAATTATCAGAATTAGAACCGGCGAAAAAGGTGAGGGAGCTATCTAAATAAAAATTAATAAAAAAGTTAATAAAAATAATTATTATCGGAGGAAAAATGAACGAGAATGAAGTAATGCAATTTATTAAAGAAAACGAAGTTCAAATGGTTGATGTAAAGTTTTGCGATTTATTAGGCACATGGCAGCATTTTACAGTGCCGATAAGTGAAGTATCTGAAGATTCTTTCAAAGAAGGCTTCGGTTTTGACGGCTCAAGCATAAGAGGATGGCAATCTATTGAAGCATCTGATATGCTTATTATCCCTGATTCTAAAACCGCATTTGTAGACCCCTTTATGGAAGTAAAAACTCTTTCTTTGATATGTAATATTAAAGACCCTATAACAGGAAAATTTTATGATAGAGACCCTCGTTATATCGCCCAAAAAGCTGAAAAATATTTAAAATCTACAGGTATTGCAGATACCTCATATTTTGGTCCTGAAGCTGAATTTTTTATATTTGACGATATAAGATATGATCAAACCTCAAATTCAGGATATTATTTTATAGATTCAGAAGAAGGAATATGGAATAGCGGAAAAGATGAAATGCCAAATTTAGGACATAAACCGCGCCATAAAGAAGGATATTTTCCTGTTTCTCCGATTGATACACAGAGCGATATTAGAAATGAAATGGTTTTAGAGCTTCAAAATGCGGGAATCAGAATTGAAGCCGCTCATCATGAAGTTGCTACAGGAGGACAGGCTGAAATTGACATGAGATTTGCCCCTTTAACTTTAATGGGCGATTACTTTATGACTTACAAGTATATAGTAAAAAATGTTGCTCGAAGATACGACAAAACGGTAACTTTTATGCCTAAGCCTCTTTTTGGCGATAACGGTTCAGGGATGCATATTCATCAAAGTCTCTGGAAAAACGGTAAACCTCTTTTTGCAGGCACGGGGTACGCAGGCTTATCCGAAATAGCGCTTCATTACATAGGCGGAATTCTAAAACATGCCAAAGCCCTTTGCGCTTTTACAAATGCAACCACAAATTCATATAAAAGATTGGTTCCCGGTTTTGAAGCCCCCGTTAATTTTGTCTATTCTTCTAGAAACAGGAGCGCAGCAGTCAGAATACCGATGTATTCAAATAATCCTAATACGAAAAGAGTAGAATACAGGACTCCTGATCCTTCTGCAAACGGTTATATTGCATTTTCAGCATTATTATTAGCAGGTCTTGACGGAATAATTAATAAAATTGATCCAGGAAAACCTGTTGACAAAGATTTATTTACATTATCTAAAAAAGAGTTAAAATCCATTCCTACTGCTCCCGGGTCTCTAGAAGAAGCCTTAGACAGTCTTGCAAAAGACCACAAATTCTTGCTTCAGGGAGATGTATTTACCGAAGAAATGATTCAAACATGGATTGATTATAAAATGGAACATGATGTAAATCCAGTACGTATGACCCCTGTTCCATACGAATTTCATCTTTATTACGACATTTGATTTGATTGATGATTTAGTGTTATTTAATGAAATTATATTTAGCTGCTGCGATAAACTTTAATAATTGATTTATCGCAGCAGCTAAATAATATATTTTTAAATTTAACTGCTCCTTAATCATTTCTATTAAAAATATTTGCGCTTAGCTCATCTCAATTAATGTCAATAATTTTTTACACTTTTTATGTTCAATTATAAATAAAAAAGCCCTTAAAATTAAGGGCTTATAAATAAAATATTTACAAAAGGATAGAAGGTGCAAACTAAAAAGGAACATCTTCGTCGTCTGATGAATTGTTAAATGATTGCCCCGCCTGTTCATAATCCGTATTATTATTCTGATTAGTAGATCGTCCTTTACCTTGAGCACTGTCTTGATTGTAAGATTTTGATGAACCCGATGAACTGCGCTGTTGGTCTGCCTGCATATCTATATCGCCGCCCTGACCTCTATTACCCAGCATAATTATGCTATTTGCGACAATATCGGTGCGGTAGCGTTTTATTCCTTCTTTGTCCATATAATCACTATTTCTTATTTTGCCTTCAACATAAACTTGTTTTCCTTTAGATAAGTAATTTGCTAAAGTCTCGGCTAATTTTCCAAACAAAATAACATTATGCCACGTAGTTTTTTCAGTTTTTTCGCCATTTTTATCTGAGTACACTTCGCCTGTAGCCAAAGTAAACTTTAAAATACCCAAGCCATCCTGAGTATAGCTTAACTCGGGATCCTTGCCTAAATTGCCTATCAATTGCACTTTGTTTAAACTTGCCATAAACCCTCCTGTAATTAATTAATTAATTTTATCATAATTAAGATAAATATAAATATAAATATAAATATTAATATTAATTTTAAAAAAATAATGCAAAATACAGAATAAAATAAAGATGACGATAATTAATTATAATAATAACTAATTATCATAAAGAATTTTATTATTATTAATTGTCTTTATTGATAATAAAATAGAAAAAGTGAATAATCAAGTTACAATTATTTGAATTTTTTGTTTAAAATATATTACAAATTTATTAAATTTTCATTATTACATTAAATAATATTGTATAATATATTTGTTTATAAATTGATAAAATTATAAAATTTTATAATGTAAGCGATAAAATAACATATAATTTACTTAGACAAAAAATATTTTATTCAATGTAATATTTAAAAATATTACATTTATTGATGTTCATATTATATTGTCATTGGCTGTATATTATATATATAATAGATAAAACGCCGAACGAAAACGAAAATTAAAGAAATCATCGGTCAAAACTAACTTTTCAAAATGGAATAAAGTACAATTTTAAATACTTAAAAATAAAAATTTATTTTTATGATTATATATGATTACAAAAGATACACTATATAGCGTTTTTTATTGGTTTATTATAATTTTTAATACTATATTTTTTGGAACAGCCGCTATAATACTTTCATTTTTTGATTCTTCCGGAAAAAAAACGCAAAAAATCGCAGAACTTTGGGCTAAAACAATTTTATATCTGCTTAATATTAAAATAGAAACGAGCGGTCTGGAAAATATAAGCGGCGGTTCTTCTTATTTAATAGTCTCTAACCATCAGAGCTATTTTGATATTTTTATATTGCTTGCTTCGCTGAATATAGAATTTAAATTTATCGCAAAATCATCTTTATTTAATATCCCTTTCTTAGGCTGGAGTATGAAAAGATTGGGCTATATTTCAATAGACAGAAAAAATTTAAAAAAAACATTAGCCTTATTTAATTCAATTAATCACAAAATACAATCCTCAGAAAATAATTCTAAAAATAATATTGACGCCGATATTAAAAATACCGATAAAATAAAAAGTATGTCTATTCTTATTTTCCCCGAAGGAACACGTTCTTCCGACGGAAAATTAAAAAATTTCAAAACCGCCGGATTAAAAAGGCTTATTGAGATATTAAATCTGCCGGTTCTTCCTGTGGCAATCAGCGGTACATTTGATATTTTAAAAAAAGGTTCGTTGACAATACATGGAGGAAAAAAAGTAAATATTAAAATATTAAAACCTATTTTAATTTATGAAAACGGCACAAAACTTGCGCATAAAATTATTGAAGATATTGCTGAAAAGATAAATAAAGAACTTTTATAGCGTAAATTATTGTAAAATCATAAATCATAAATCATAAATCATAAATCATAAATCATAAATCATAAATATATAAATATTTTAAACTTAACATTTTTACAGGTATTGATCAAGCATTGATTATGCTAATTTTATAAATAAATAAATAAATAAATAAATACAACAATGAGAGGTGATTTAAACATTATGAGTAATGCAGATAATCCGGATAGTAAAAAAAAATTAAAAATTATTCCTTTAGGGGGATTAGGCGAAATCGGTCTTAATATGATGATTTACGAGACCCTCAATGATATTATCATAGTTGACTGCGGATTAATGTTCCCGGAAGATTATATGCTTGGAATAGATATGGTAATCCCTGATTTTAATTATTTATACAATAAAAAAGAAAAAATACGAGGTCTGCTGCTGACGCACGGACACGAAGATCATATAGGCGCTATTCCTTATCTTTTAAGAGAATTTAATATTCCTATATTTGGAACCCCGTTTACGTTAGGTATCCTTGAAGAAAAATTAAAAGAACATGATTTGCCGACTAAATTTTATTTATTTACAGTTAAAACCGGCGGCACAATTACGCTGGGAGATTTTAGCGTCGAATTTATAAGCGTGGCGCATTCGATAATTGACGGAGCCTGTCTTGCTATTACTACCCCTTTCGGAGTTATTATTCATACGGGAGATTTTAAATTAGATCAATCTTTGGAGCAGTCCCAGGCTACAAATTTTAACAGACTTGCGTATTACGGAGATAAAGGCGTTTTAGCACTTCTTTCCGATTCTACAAATGTTGAAAAAGACGGTTTTACAATTTCTGAAAAAGATATTAAAAAAACATTCAGAAATGCTTTTAGAGACCATAAAGGAAGAATAATAATCGCTCTTTTTGCGTCTAATATTCACAGGACTTCTCAGCTGTTAGATCTAGCGAGAGAATTTAACAAAAAGGTTTTAATGAGCGGCAGAAGTTTAATAACTTATACCAGAGTTGCAAAAAAATTAGGTTATTTAAACTATTATGAAGATACTTTAATTGACGAAGAAGCATTACCGTATTTTGAACCTGAAGAGTTGTTAATTTTAACAACGGGAACGCAGGGCGAACCTATGTCGGCTCTTTCCAGAATTTCGGTTGACGACCATAAGTACATAAAAATAAAAAATAACGATCTTGTTATTTTGTCGTCAAAGTTTATACCCGGCAATGAAAAAGCAATAACGAAAATTATAAATAATCTATATAAAAAAGGCGCAGAAGTTTTATATGAAAAGATATCAGAAATTCATGTTTCAGGACATGCGAGCAAAGAAGAGCTTAAACTGATGATGAATGTGACAAAGCCGCAATATTTTATACCTATACATGGAGAAATAAGGCATCTTTATCAGCATAAAAAAGTAGCAGCCGATCTGGGTATAAATCTTGCGAATATATTTACGATAGAAAACGGCGATGTTTTAGTTTTTGATGCATGTAATTGTTTGACTAAAGGTAATAAAGTCTATTCAGGCCGGATATTTGTTGACGGCAAAGGAATAGGCGACGTTGAAACGGGAACATTAAAAGAACGAGCCCATTTGTCGGAAAATGGAATGATAATAATCGTATTAGTTGTTGATTCTAAGACTTCAAATATTATTTCAGGTCCTGAAATAACATCAAAAGGATTTGTCTTTGAAGATTATTTTAAAAGTCTCTATAAAGATTTAAACGGTCAAGTTTTGAATATTATACGTTCAAATCAGGAAGAAGAAGGTGAAGATATAGACTGGGTAAAAGTTAAAGATGAAATCAGAAGAGTTATTAAGAAATATTTGAATAAAACAATAGATAGGCAGCCTTTTATTTTCCCTATGATTATAGAAATTTAGAAATATAAAAATTATATATCAATAAATAATTATTTTAAATATATAAATATTATTATGACAGGCTATCGTTTTTTATTATTTTAATTTATTTTTAAAAATATTAGAAAGTAAAAATATAAGAAAGTTTTAAAATAAAAAAATAGCGGTATAATATAATATAATATGTATTAGATAACTTATAAAGTACAAGATGTATATAATAAGGGAGGTGATTGTAATGGCATGCGCTTCAAAAAAAGGAGAGGGCACTAAAACGAAACCGCCGAAAACAAAAAGTAAATAAACTAAATTATATATGCCTCCATTTATTGATAATTAATAAATTGGAGGCATATTATATATTTGCATGCATATTATAATTTTGTAAGATTGCTAAGATTACATAATATGTTTATATTTATTATTTATTATTTTGACAATATAAAAATACATTGCAAAAAATAATAAAATTAAAACAATAAAGATTAAATAGAAATAGGCAAATAATTAATTATATGTATTGTTTATAATTATTTATGGCAGGCGCATAAGTGTAATTAGCTGTTTAAATTTATTATGGCAAACAAAAATGTGCATCGTATAAAATAATATTATTTTTTAGCCAAAAAAATTAATTATTAATGGAGGTTAATTATTTATGGATGCATTACTTCTTGCCAGAATTCAATTTGGGCTAACTGCGTTTTTTCATTTTTTATATCCTCCCTTAAGTATCGGATTAATCACTTTACTTGTTATTACGGAAGGAATTTATGTTTATTCAAAGAATGAAGATTATCTTAGGATTACAAGATTTTTTGTGAAGATATTTACAATTAATTTTTTAGTTGGAGTTGCAACTGGTATAGTTTTAGAATTTCAATTCGGAACAAACTGGTCTCAATTTTCAGCTTATGTAGGAACCATATTTGGAGCCCCGCTTGCTATTGAAGGACTCTTTGCTTTTTTTATGGAATCTATTTTTGTAGGCGTTATGCTATTTGGCTGGAACAGATTGTCGCCTAAAGCGCACTGGGTTGTAACTATACTTACCGCATTAGGGGCTGTTCTTTCAGGTTTTTGGATTATAGTTGCAAATTCATGGATGCAATCTCCTGCCGGTTATAAAATTGTAAATGGAAAACCTGTAATGACAAACTTCCTGCATGTTGTTTTTAATCCATATTTTCTCGCGGAATTTACCCATACTATTATGGGATCATGGGAATACGGCGCATTCTTTATGGCAGGAGTAGCTTCATGGTTTTTACTTAAAAATAATAAAGATATGGTTATGAGAAAAGCATTAAAAGTTGCAATAATTGCAGGGATATTCATTTCTGTTACTCAAATTATTTTAGGAGATATAAGCGCTAGGGAAGTTGTTAAATATCAGCCGACAAAACTTGCCATGATGGAAGCCTTATGGAAAACCCAAAAAAATGCGCCTGAACTTTTATTTGCTATACCGAATCAGGCAAAACAAATAAACAATTTTGCAATTAAAATTCCTTATCTTTTAAGTTTGTTGGCTACAGGAAATCCATTTAGTAAAGTTATGGGGCTTGACAGCTCAATAAAATATATTGCTCATAAAGATCATATCACAAATTTAAAGCCGTCAATGTCAATGTTTCCTGTTGCTGCGGTTTATGCCACATTTCATATAATGATGTATATAGGATTTTATTTGGCGGGGGTTATGCTGCTTGCTATAATATTATACTGGAAAGATAAATTGTATGATAATAAGCTTTTTCTAAAATTACTATGGTATTCAACTTTTTTACCGCTTTTAGCATTAGAGCTTGGATGGTGCACTACGGAGATAGGCAGACAGCCGTTTACGGTTTACGGATTATTGGAAACCCAAAATTCTGTTTCTCCAAATGTGTCGGTTTTTGAAGTCGGGTTATCATTAGTAATGTTTATAACAATTTATCTAATACTGCTTTCTTTTGCTTTATTTTTGTTTAAAAAAGAACTTAAAGAAAGAGCGGAAGGTAAAGACGAACTTAATGCTAAACCAAAAGAGGTATAATTATGAGTCTTCAATTTTTACAAATACTATGGTTTATACTAATTGCGGTTATAATTTTAGGTTGGTCTGTTATGGATGGGTTTGATTACGGTGTAGGCAGCCTCCTGACATTCGTAGCTAAGACCGATACCGAAAAAAAAATTATAATAAATACTATAGGTCCTGTCTGGGAAGGAAATCAGGTGTGGTTAATTCTTGGAGGAGGCGCTATATTTGCTGCTTTTCCGCAGGTATATGCTTCGGTATTCAGCGGTTTTTATCTTGCAATGATGCTCGTTGTCTGGCTGATAATATTTAGGGCAGTTTCATTTGAATTTAGAAACAGAGTTGAAAATGCAAGCTGGAAAAAGCGCTGGGATATTGTTATATCAGTAACTGGTCTCGGAATAGGATTTTTGCTAGGAGTAGCCTTAGCTAATGTATTAAGAGGTGTTCCTTTAAACAAAAATCATATAGATTTTGAATCGCTATTTAGTTTGTTGAATATTTTTGCTATTGTCGGCGGACTTATTTCTTTATCTATGTTTTTGATGCACGGTTCAACTTATCTTGTTATGAAAACAGAAGGTAAACTTCAGCATAGAGCAAGGAATTACGGAACAAAATTCGCCTATGCATTTATTATATTTACAGTTATTTTTCTGTTGATTTCTCCAATATTTGCGCATAGATTACTTAATAATAGTTTAGGTATTTTAGGAGACTTTGTACCTGGTGTGATGATAATCGGAGCTATAGGAGTAATATTAGCTATGAAATCAAACAGCGATATAAAACCTTTTATGATGTCTGTTTTAAGCATAATCGGTACGGTGGCGAGCGTTGCGGTAGGTTTATTTCCGGATATGCTTCCTTCAACTATTAATCCAAAGTATAGCCTGACATTGTTTAATTCATCGTCAAATGAACTTACGTTAATAGTAATGCTTATAGCTATATTGATCGGTTTGCCTTTAGTTGTAATATATGCAGCTTATGCATATAAAAAATTCGGATTGAAAGTAAAGTTGGATGATGACAGTTATTAATAATATAATTATATTATTAATATACAATATAAGCATAATAGAAGATGTTAATAAATTAATTTTGATATTAAATTATTAACATCAAATAAAACTACACAATATAATAGAACTATAAAAAAATAAAACCACAAAAATATAAAAAATATAAAAAAACCATGTATGTATGCATAATACGTATAACTATGCATACATACATGGTTTTTAAAGTTTTATGCACTGCTAATTAGACTAAAATTTGCTATTTTTTATTAAGCAGGCAAAAGAACATTTTAAAATTCACTTTTAAACTAATAAATTAAATTTTAACAGTAAGTAAAATTAATAAAAAAATTAAAAACTAACCTGGAAATTTAATATATTTAATATTATTTATCAATTTTGAATTAATTTAATATAATTAATATAAAGTATTAATTATATTATTGACCTTCGTCTTCAAAATCGTCCAGATCCTCCCCTTTATTCTTTTTTGACTGCCTTGACTTAGTCTTTTCAACCCTGTTGTCTATTCTCTTAATGACCCCGTTAAATAATCCTTCAACAGCATAAATTACCTCTTTATTGGCGTTGCCTATATGTTCCACGACATCAGCAGGAATTCTGTCATAAAATGCATTAACAATTCTATGCCTAAAATCGGATCTTTTTTCCCTGAATGATTTTTCATCTTTTAACAACATAATTAAACACCTCCAAATTAATTATTGCAAATAAATTAAAATGTAATTAATTATTTATATATGAAAATTTATATTAAATAGTAAAACATATATAAATAAAAACATTTATTAATATTAAAGAAATTGTAAAGCAAATAAAATTTTCATTAAATAACCTATTTAAATAACTGCTAAAATTAAATAACTGCTAAATAAAAAATAAATTAACCCAAAATAAATTTAACCGTAATTAGTTTTTTAGATATTAAGCCGATGCATCCTTTATTTATTATTATATACCAAATCCTAAAAAAAAACAATTTATTGCCATAACCATCCCCGGCTAACCCCAGTTAAAACCGCGGCTAAAGCCGGCGGTTTGCAAATATTTTAACTAGCGTTGCGCAGGGTTTTTTAACTCAATTCCATTCGTGAAAATCCAAAATTGCCGATAGAAATTATTAAAAATTCCCTGCAAAGTCTAATCATTTTTGTTGTCTTCAATTTTCTTTTTAATTTCATATCCAAGTTTGGCAGATATAGTTTTGCCTGCTTCAATGGTCATCGGAATAATTACATTATTTAACAGTTCTTTAGTAGTTCTTATCAGAGGCGCTGAAACAGATATTCCTCCAATAATGTGATCCGTATAATCTCTTAAGGGAACGCCGATGCAAATAATGCCGTTGTCTAATTCTTCGTTGTCTATGGCATAGCCTTGCTTTTTAACCCTTTCTAATTCTTCATATAATTTATTTTTATCTATTATAGTGTTTTTGGTATAAGGCTTTAGTTCCGCAGGCAATAATTTTTCGATAGCATCTTTAGACTCAAATGCTGCCTGACATTTACCTATGGCTGTTGCATATATAGGGAGCATATTGCCTACCCTGGAAGCAACTTTTAACACTTGATCCGCCTCAATTATATCTAAATATATAACATTTTTTTCTCTTATTACTCCCACGTACGCGGATTCTTTTACTTTATTGACGAGCTCTTTTAACACCGGTTCCGCAATACTTAGGAGTCTTAGATGATGAATAAAAGATTGTCCCAATTCTAGACTTTTTAAACCAAGCCTATAGTTTTCGGTAAAAGAATCTTGTTCTATATATCCTGTATATTCTAAAGTTGCAAGAAGCCTGAATATTTTATTTTTATGGAGTTTCAGTATTTTGCTCAATTCGCTGACCCCTAATTCTGATCTGTCGCCTTTAAAGGCTTCAAGGAGTTCAAATGCATTTAAAACTGTTTTGATAATATAGTTGGTCTTGTCTTTTTTTCCCTTATGGATTGTTTCTTTAAGTTTTTTAGTATCTTTTACAGATGTAACCATTTTATCTTTATCCTCTTGTGATTTATCAATTAAATTAGTTAAATAATTTTAAGCAATTTATAAAAAGCTAAAATATATATTGTATAAATTATAATTTATACAATATATATAAGTATAAGACAAATTTTTAAAAATAATACTTGTTATATCTTATTACAAAAAATAAAATTATCAATGCTATTATAATATAATTTAAATTAAAATTTAACAAAAAAATATAAAAGAGTTATAATTTAAGTATAAAGAGAAAGAGTTACAATTTAAAAATAAAATAAGTTTAAAATAAGTTTAAAATAAGTTTAATAGATATATAAATATTATAATATTATTAAAATAAGAGTTTAGAATTGCTAATGAGAATCTATATTAACTTAACTTCACCATAATTATCGGCAGCATGTTGATATTACTATATTTATGGGACAATAAAAATATATATTGGAACTACAAAAAAAAATAAAATGCAACAATATCAATAAGTTATAATTTTATAATAATAAAAGCGGTGAAGTTGGGTTAAGTAATATAAATAATTATTAAATTTTTTAAATAATATACAAATCAATAAATAAATCATGGAAAATAATTTTAAAGAAATAAGTCTATTTAAAAAAGAACCCGACTATACTCAATGTTTAATATGCGCCCATAGATGCAAAATCAAAGAAAATAGACTTGGGGTATGCAAAACCATAACAAATAAAGAAGGAAAACTATATACTATAAATTATGGAATAATTGTTGCAGAAAGTTTGGATCCTATAGAAAAAAAGCCCCTTTTCCATTTTTTACCGGGGAGTTCTTCTTATTCTATTGCTTCGCCCGGATGCAACTTTAGATGCCTCGGATGTCAAAATGCTGATATTTCGCAAACATACAGAGACGAGAATTATGAAGAATTTTTGAGCTATTTTAATAACATAAAAAGAACTATGCCAGAAGAAATTGTCAAAAAAGCTTTAAAATCCGGCGCTTCTTCTATTTCTTACACATATACCGATCCCGCAGTATTTTTTGACTACAGTTTGGAAACCATGCGTCTTGCTCATAAATCAGGATTAAAAAATATTTTTGTAACAAACGGATATTATACGCATGAATCTGCGGAAGCTGCAAAAGATTTGTTGGACGCCGCTAATATTGATATTAAATTTTTCAAAGATGAAAATTATAGAAGAGTATGCGGAGGCACGTTAAAACCTGTCTTAGAATCTATAAAAGAATTTTATTCATTGGGAGTTCATATAGAATTAACGACATTATTAATTGACGATTATAATAATAATGATGAAGAGATTAAATCAATAACCGATTTTATTTATTCTGTTAACTCTGATATCCCGTGGCACATCTCTAGATTTTTCCCGTTATATAAAATGAAAGACGGACATATAACAAATGAAAAAAGTTTGGCTAATGCCTATAATATCGGCAAAAAAGCAGGATTAAATTATATCTATATAGGTAATTTGATTTCCGAAAAATTTGAAAATACATATTGTCCGTCATGTAAAAAACTGTTGATTGAAAGACGAGGCTATAATATAATTGAAAACAATATTATTGAAAGTAAATGTAAATTTTGCGGTTTTAAAATTTTCGGAGTATTTTAATAATTAGATATTATAAATATAAAAAATGGACAATAAGAATAATAAAGTATGGAAAATAGATACCTTGTCATTTTCTGGATTATTAAAATGGGAACAGATTGATTTGCTGGTTGAAAAAGTAAAAAATTCAAATGAAAAATGGTATTATAACTATACGCAGATTGACAACCCTACAACGGAAATGACTGCTGAAGAAGCCGGCAATTTTTTAAATGAACGCTCTTCTGAAATTAAAGAGCTGGATAAAATTTGCGGATGGTTTTATGTTTATACCATGGATAATCCTGAAATAATTAAAATATACCATCCGAGGATGTCAGGAGGCAGCAGCTGTTCTATTATAACCCCTCCGCCATGGATTATTGTTTCGATTGAAAAACCTGAAGAAATAGCGAATATTGAAAGTTATAAACCTGTTATAAAAAAAAGCAAAAAAGGAATTTTTAGATATTTTAGCTAATTAAATTATCAAATAATTGCCGTAAAGCCCCTTATTTTATTTATAGTAATGAAAATATAAGGCAGCGGTTTTAGGTTTTATTAGTTAAATTAATGGTTGCGCAATATTGTCGTATGTTATATAATTGCACAATCTAACTATTAATTAATATATATACAATTGGGGGATCGTCTAGCGGCAGGACCTGGGACTCTGACTCCCATTACGGAGGTTCGAATCCTTCTCCCCCAGCCATTCAAAAACCGCAGTAAAAAAGCCGTTCCGGCGATTTTCCTCTTGATAACGAATGCTAATTTGATAAAATTAAACAAATATATAAAAAATATTGATAAAAATGAAAAAATTGCTGCAATACCTAAAAGAAAAACTATGGTTTCCCGAGCTTAAACTTGGACTGGCTATCGCTTTAAACCTCGTTATTATCGGGTTGATTTCCATTTACATAGATGAAGTTTGTAAATCTCCCTTTAAACCAATCATATTGCTTTTTATTTTTATTTCCATAATTCTCCTCTATATTTCTTTAATCTGGACAAATTATGAGAGAAAACGGTTTTCTTTAATAACTGTCCCGCACGAGAGGCAATGTGAAGAAGGGTCTTTTAGGGCATTAATTGTCGCATTATCTAAGAATAGTATCACCGATGTTATAGTTGAATCGGCATCCGATGGGGACAATCAGGCTGGAATAAAAAACTTTTTATATATACAGATAAAGATAAAGACGGTGAAAGGGATAATACGTCACCCTTCGGAACTTTCGATATCTTTGATAAATTAGAAGTTGATAAAAATTTTAAAAAAATATTCTCGAATCAACCTTTTAAGAACTGGGAAATGCCGCTCAGGTCTATTATTAGAAATATCAAAAAGCCGGACTCTAAAAAAGGATTAAAACAGCTCTGGATCGTCGGGTCAAAAGATTCATTTAATCAGATAAAAGATTTCATAAAATTAGTATATTCTTTCTTTGAAGACAGTTTTGATATTTATGTTTATAATTCTAACAAAAATGAATTAGAAGATTACTTAATAGATAAAAACTATATACTGGAAATTATTAATCCGAAAGAGGTAAACTCTAATACGCCAGATAACGATAAGCTTTCCACCTCGAATATGGAATATTGCGCTGTCGATTATAATAATTTCTCGGATGCTTACAGATTTTATGAAAATATAATAAAGAAAGTTGCGGAACAAGGTGAAATTAAAGACCATGAGATTGCCATCGACGTAACTTCCGGAAATAAAATCATTGCAATCGCCGGAGCAGTTGCAACCCTCAAATATAAAACCCGCATTATTTACCTGCATAATAATAATCAGGTAATTAATCTAATTAAAAGAATGTTCAATGAATGATTAATAATACAATACGGAAGTTTAGCCCGTTTTTTTTAAGGGATTCTTTTTATTTTCCCATTTCTATGTTCATATCATGCAGCAATATTTAGATCAAAATTTCGGACGGTTTTTTGTCATCGCAATTGTTTGGTTCTTCCGTGGAAGCATCTTCCTTATTAGAGGTTATTCTTTTTTGCGTTTAATAAGTTTTGTTCGATATAATAATCGGTAAAAAAACCGATAAGTTTTTTATAATCGCCGGTATTGTAAAAATCAATCATGATTTCGTTGAATATTTGTTTGTCTCTACTTTTAATATTAAAGATAAAATATCCATTTGAAAGCAAAATGCCGTTTGCCATAAGTCTTGCCGTCCGCTTGTTTCCGTCCCAGAAAAACTGGCTGCGGCATAGAAAGCCAAAAAGGGCTATTGCTTTTATAACGGGATGCGCTATATCGTCAATTAACGCACATCCGTCCGAAAATATACCGTCGAGCTTTTCGGCTTCTGGGGGCAAATAATCCGTTCCGCCTATTTTTATATTGCCTGTCCTGAATTCCCCCCATGAGAGCGATTCTTCGAAAGAAACAAAGCTGTTTAATTTACAAATGGTTTCTTTATTAAGTTTAAATTCATTGTTTTTAACTATGCTTAATAAATACTCTACAGATTTATTCTGATTTAATACCTGTAATTCGTCGCTTATCTTATGCCCGCCTACCGTTACCCCCTCCAACAGCGTTTCAACTTCAGGATAAGTCATAGGATTCCCTTCTAAGTAAACTACGTTGTAAATATATTCCGTCTTTTCTTTTTTGGCCAGAAAAAAAGACAAATCTTTATCCGGATTAAAATATTTATCAATCTTTTGTTCGTAAAGCGACAAGTCATTTATATTTAAAGATGTAATATCTGAAATATTTTCCATGTTTCATAATCCATTTTAATATTTATAAGTTTACCTTATTTTACCACATCTTTTGCAGTTTTTTTATAACTTTTTCTTATTTTACTTTTAATGTCCGATTTGTTCGTAAGCCTTGCGTGGAATTGCAACATTTTTTTATACTCTAAGTTAAGGATACTTTATTTTATTTCTTTCTTTATTTTTTATTTTATAATTTACCTTTTATGAATTGCCGAATAAGTCGCAATCCCTTCAAGCAGGTCAATTATTCCAATATTTTATGCTAACAAGAAATGATTTTTTAGTAGCAGAGTCGCAATCCCTTCAAGCAGGTCAATTATTCCAATAGATTAATATGTCAATAGAATTTTACAGAGCGGAAATGTCGCAATCCCTTCAAGCAGGTCAATTATTCCAATAGTTGCCTATCCTGGCAACGGAAACATTAAAGCGCAGTCGCAATCCCTTCAAGCAGGTCAATTATTCCAATATGAAAATTGCCTGCAACAAACCGACGCTTTGGTTGAGTCGCAATCCCTTCAAGCAGGTCAATTATTCCAATCATAAATGACATTCCTGTATTTATAACGAATATCCTTCCAGTCGCAATCCCTTCAAGCAGGTCAATTATTCCAATAGCGACTTGTTCAACAATATGTATTTCAACGATGTCAAAGACCAATTTCGCGAACCTAAGGGGCAAGAAATAAAATTCAAATCCTTTTCTCTTAAAATCCTTTTCAAATACCTGTTTTTACTGATTCGCAAACCTCTTAATAATAACAAGATATCTGAATCCCCTACTTGCCCTTAAATAACAACTACTTGTGATGGTTTTTAACGATTTATATAAAAAATTAAAATATGGTCGGCGAAAATGCAAATTAAATTATATAAAAACTCTTTTCCTCAATATCCACATTAACTTTTGGACCATATTTCATTTTTTTCTGCCAATCAGTTTCACATATATCGAAATAAACTATATAATCTTCTTCGGTAATTATTTTATTAACCCTCATTCTTATTCGCTCTAAAGCCTTATCGTTGGCTTCGCATTCGAAAACCGATTTCTGAACCCTTTCTCCGTATTCATTCATTATCTTTGCAATCTTATTAAGCCTTTTTTCATTTTTTATATCGTATATTATAAGCCATTTTTTCATATTAAAACATTTTATAATTAAGATACTATGCGTTAATATATTAAAATAATATCACAAAATCTCAAATGTTTCAATTTTTGCCATATCTCCCGTTCCGTCAAACTTAACATTTTTTAAGCAACCGTTGCAAAGAGGATAAACATAAAGTTTATCCATAGAAACATCGACTACCGCAAGAATATCTTTTAATAATTTATTCAACATATCTCTGGATATTTCGCACTGAAAAAAAGATTTTTGTATCCTTATGCCGTAATTTTGTAAAACTTTCGCCGTTTTTCTAAGTCTTTTGGGATTAGTTATATCATAACATATCATATAAATCATTTTTATATTTCATCTCTGCGTTAAAGGTTTATAATTGCTCTCTTCTCCGTTTATCACCATCCTAAAATGCTTTGCCTGCTCAAAAAATAAATCCTTATACGTGATATTTTTTTCTAACAATGGATAATAAGCCTCGGTATCCAATTTTCGTTCGAACTGAGCCAATACCTTTCTTATTCCGTCTTTTGTCAATAAAACCCCTCTTGCTTCCGGGGAAATAAACTTATTATCGTCTTTTTCTTCATCGCCGTCCGCCTCTACTTCGAGCGGGAACTCTTCACTGTTCTTTGAAAATATCGTTTCTTCAAAATCTTCTTTTTCTAAAACCCCTAAATTAAATATTGCGGCAGTCAGCGTATCGGCTATAGGGGTTCTATACTCTTCCATTAAATCGAGGGCAAGAGCCTTGCGGCCATAATCAAGACTGTGAAAGTATCCGACATAACTGTCAAGACCTGCCGATTCCAATGCGGCATCTATTCTAAAAAGCACAAGGGTATATAGCAAACTTAAAATCGCGTTAACGCTGTCTTTCGGCGGACGCCTGTTTCTGCCGTTAAATTTTGCCCATTCAGGATCTATTGCATATTTAAATACATCAAAAAAATATTTAGACCCGAGTCCCTCATAACCGCGCAATTGTTCTATATCCTTTGATTCCGATACGGCATCCGTGATGTTTTTCATATTATCGATATTTTTGGTTATGGAAGGGTCGCTATCTCTTTTTCTTTTGATTCTCTGCATAAAACTATACTGATTTTGAAGTTTGGAGGAAACTATGGACTTTGCTATCTTCAAACAAAAATCGGCATCATCTAATAATTTATATTGCTTCTGCCTTAAAAAGACATTTTTGCTTTTGCCGTCCTGAAATGTAATTTTACCGTTAAATTTTCCGTTATTACCGAGAAAAACGGCGTCTATGTTATGATACATTATCATTCTTAAGGCGGGAGAGGTAATTTCTATATTGCCCATTATGATAAGTTGTTCAGTTTTAAAGGGGAATATTGTTTTATATATGTCGTCGCCCTTCTTAAGTTGAAGGACATCGCCGTATTTTACCAATTTCCCGTAATCGGAGACAATGTAAATAGTTTACATAATCTGATTATAACCTAAACAGTATTTTATTGCTTTAAGCCAATTTAAAAACTTAATTTAGAACACCGATAATCTTTTTCTGAATTATATCACAATTGGCATCTACCCGCCGCATTATATTTTCAGATAGGCTATAAGATAATTTTAATAATTTTAAATTCTCTATTTCGCTTCTAAGCGCTTCCGGTAATTTTTCGACCTGTCGTATAATATTCTTTTTAAACTGAAAATAAGAATAGCCTATCTCATCGCAAAGTTTTTCCAAGTGTCTTGGGAAAATAACCGAATGTTCGTAATGTCCGCCTATCTTCATCGCCATTTTGTCCGCTAAATCATAAACCTGAGTGCAAAGAACATCCATGGCCGCTTTCGGGCAAAAGTCCGCCGAAATAAGCCTGGCATACTTTATGTTCAAAGACCCCGCCTTGCAGCGGCAGGCTAAACGAAAGGCTTTGAGAAGCATCAGGCAAATATTGAAAGCTCATCTTCCCCGACGAATCCTGTTCAAGCACGCCGACAGGCCTGCCGTTTAATCTTACGGAAAGTTGTTTATTTGTTTGAGCCATTTAACCCTCTAAATTATCGGGTATTTTGGCATCTAATTTAATTCCAAGCATAGCGGCCACAAGAATAGCTTTCTCAAACTCTACGGTAGGTTTCCCCTTTTCTAAGTCAACGATAAAACGCACGCCGGTGCCGCTTGCGCCTGCAAGCTCGGACTGGTTCATGCCCTGTACCTTCCGCGCCTTTCTAATTAATTCTCCGAATTCTTTCGAGTTTGAGAAAATCATAAATTATAAATGTTAAATATATTTATAATAAAATATTTATTTATAAATTTACCGTTAGGTAAATTTTAGTATATATTTTTATGAAATACAAGTATTTTTACCGAACGGGAAAACATTAATATGCGGATTAACGATTAAAGCCGAACCTGCATTTAAGTTTTTGCCTTGGTTTAGGGACATCCATCTTTCCGTAATCGGAAACAATGTAAATCGTCGACATAACTTACTTTCAAAATCTACATATAAAACCGAGGATTAAATGAGAAAATCATAAAACATAGTATTTTACACTATCGAAAAAATCGCTCTTCGTCAGTTAATCTTTAGTTTTTCTTTTATCTGTTTTCTAATGTTAATTAAATCAGAAGGTTTTATAATACTGCAATTTAGTAATTTTGCGCGCTTAATAAGGGCTTCTTTTATTTCGTCGGGGTTATCTTTATCCATTATATTTTCAGAAGCTGTGCTTGTAAGAAAGCTCTTTGTCGTCAAACGTCCAAGGTCAACCTGAAGAGCCGATATTTTGTAAAGTATATCCGTTTCCGAATCATGCCCCTGATTTAACGATTTACATTCAACCATGTATAAATTATTATTATAAGCAAAAAGAATGTCAAACTCGTTTTCGGCTTCCTTGCCTTTTGAAACATTTTTGACTCTTACGTTAATACCGATATCGTTAAAAATACCCTGTTCTTTCAACTCATAGAGTTCATTAAAGCAAAACCTCTCAAGCCATCCGCCGGTAAGAAACTCAAACTCGTGTTTAGCAATTTCACCATTAATATTTACGTTTAAATTTTTATTTCCGTCAACGTAATGACGGACGGTAACCGGTTCGGTTATTTCTACGGCAATATTCACTTTTAAGTTTTTATTTTCGCTTATATAAGGAGCGACCGTAAGGCATTGTTTTAGATAGTGAAAATTAAATAATTCTTCTATTAATTTAATAGTAAATTCATGATTTTCGGCGGCAAAAGTACAACGAATATCTATAGGACATGGTTTATTTTTTTTATTAAAAGGAAGGCTTAATATTTTTAACTCATGAAACAGGGATGCCAAAAAATTCTTTAGGCTATTGTAATTTTGCATTATGAATCTCGAGATATCCGCCGTATGAAACGCAAGCTTTACCGGTTCATAAGAATTGTTAAATCCATCGTTAAAAATATAGTCGTTTTGAGATATAAGCCGTATACCGTTAGATTCAAGATACTGTATTATATTCAGCCTTCTAATTACATCACTTGAGGGTTCGCAATTTTTCGAGCCGGTGCAGTTTTCGCTTAAGTCCACAATTTTATTGGAATAAATCGGAATATATACGATATTTGTTTTTATTGCAGACCGATTAGCTTTGGATTTAACGGCATTAAATAGCCCTAAAGACATCATTTTAGTGCCGCCGGTAACGTTTGCAATTATTTCGTCAAACTGGTTGCCGTGTTGATTTTTGTAATCCTTAAACCAGTTTTCTATTTTTTCTTCGACGTCTGCCGGCGATTCGGGATTAACGTTTATAATATATAAATTTCCTCTTTCTTCGGAAAAATCAAAATCTTTGGAGATTCTCTTTAATCCGCTGGCTATAAAATCTATCTTCTCACCCATTCTATCGGTAGAAACCATAAGAAGAGCATCCGGTTTAAAATAGTCGATGCAAAGAACATTCTGGATGGTTTGTTCACTTACAATCGTAATTAAAAGCTTTTTCATATCAACTTATTATCCCTCTCTCCTATTACATCTTGTGGGCTTGGAAGGATGCTCCGTTTAAACTCCTTCAACTCCATATATTTAGTTTTATCATCCGGGGGCTTGCTGTCAAAATCCAACATTATTTCAAGATCTTTCAACCTATCAACATCCCAGAGGGATTCTTTGCCAGTTTCTCCTATGTTTTTCAGAATATATTTATCAAAGAGAACTATATAATCAGAAATGTCCCTTGAGCCAGCTGAATCCTTTGAAGGTTCGGTTTCCCAGCCGGCAAAAAGGGTGTTGTATCTTTTTTTTATATCGTAAACGGCAAGCTTCGGCGTTATTTTTACAGAGCCAAATCCAAGCGGCTTGCCCATACCGATTTTATGGCATAGGCCGTTTTTAAGTTTTATGGCAAACATTAACGCTCCAAGTTCTATCTCGGATAGGTTCTCGAACCTTATGCGGCCGCTAAATTTAGCGCCTGATTCTATCGGCTTAATTTTAGTGTATTGCGTTTTATGTTTTTTAATTTCTTCTTCATCCGTTTCTATATATTCTTTGTTTTTTACGCTTTTATGCCAATACATTTTATAGCCCCTGATTTCAGTGGAACCGGGGTCGCTGTTGTAATCTTTAATTCCAGTAGATCCTTTATCCTGTTTTAAATATAACTGAAAAGACGTCGGCTTTGGCCCGGAAAGTATCTTTGGCGTAATTGCATTGTTTGCAATTTTATTTTTAGAATTTTCTTCTATATACGCATCTTCAAAAAATACCCTTCCGGCAAAATCTGTTTCGTTTCCGAAAATTGCCGTCGGGATATCTATGCTTCCATTTTCATATTTTTGGTTTGAAGTAAAATCTTTAAGTTTATGACTGTAAGCAAGCCTGAACATTCCGGTATGCCCGATAGAAATTACTTTATTATCTTTATCGGTTATATAAAAACAGGGAACCTCTTTATTTTCAGGCTTTTCAATCTCTTTAATTAAATCTATTGCTTTATCGCTTCTATTTATATCATTTTTATAGTCATCTATTATATCTTCGCCCAACTGAATCGGCTTTTCATCATCGGAAGGCTTGCCTATAATCCAGTCTAAGTGCTTTTTTGACTTAGTACCATCCTTATGCTTCCCGCTCACAAAACCGCTGCGAATAAGATATCCCTCGTTCTCTTTGCATTCATCCGCTTTAAGGCAGATATCCGTAACTTTGGCATATTTGATATAAACGTCATGATGCTTGTGCTGCTGCTCAACAACGTCCTGCCTATTAAAAGAAATAGGCTTAATAAATTGTTTCTCATTATTATCATGTTTAATAATGCCGTCCACGACTTCCCTCTCTACCCTGTAAAACAATGAAGGCATAATCTCGTATTTTTTGTGGCCATTTTTTCTAATACAGCCAGCCTTTAAATTCGGATATTCTATAACATTACCGTTAGATTTAATCATTTGCTTCACATAAGCATCCCTTAAATCTTCCGATTTATCCATAAACGACCTGTAATGGAATTTCCTATCGCCCTCAAAAAAGTTAAACCTGCCGTAACTAACGATTTCAACAATATTCCTTATAAGTCCCCTTAACGAACTGCCGGGTATTCTATGTTTATCTGCGGGAGAAAAAAAGTCTGGGTTTTTATCGGAACATTCTTTGTCATCTTTTAACTCGCCATTCGTATCCCTAATGTAAATCGGGGTTTTAGTCTCGATTTCAATATCTATATGCCCAGTTTTAAGCTCTTCATGAAATTTATCGAATGAAGGAACCTCTTGAATATTAGAGTACATTTTAACCACGTTGGCATTGAGCGGAATAAAATTATAAGGCGCATTTGCGATTAAAATATGAGAATTTTGCAGTTGATTGTTATTGTTGTTTTTACAAGACGACCGCTCTTTCATCTGTGAAGCGGGTTTGGTATTATTCAATTCACAATCCACTCCATCAATAATAATCCTGACAATGGCGCCATTTTCTCGTTCTAAAACAACTTCTTTCCCATTTGCATCTTTTGGAATTTTAAATTTTCCAGACACGGGCATGGACTTGCCGTCGTCCAAGGTTACCGTATAGCAAACCCCTTTTTTTATATCTTTACCGATTATTTTTGCATTTTCCTTTGAAATCATATCCTATATCTCCAAAACAATTAAAATTAGACGGTCATGACAGTTGAACAAAATCGACAAATCTGGAATCTACGTAAGACGCCTGACAGCCGTAAGGTCCGCCAAACCCTACATAATTGCAGGTTCTGACGGCAATTCTATTTTTGCCGTTATCTACCGCAAATCCGCCGTTTTTATTTAAATCCGGCAAGGTTATTTTTACGCCCCTGTCTTCTTTGACGGTTATAAAGCCATTGATTCTTTTGCCGACCTTCGTTCCAAATAAAACCTGATTTGAATATATAGCATACACACCGCCGCCACATTTGTCCTCATGGTTAAACTCGCGGTCGCTTCTGAAGCGCCCCTTATGCATAACGCTGCCGCATTTAATAGTCCGCCAGACTAACAGTTCTTCGTTTGCGTTAAAAATCCTCATCTTTTGAATATAAACTATATCGGGATTTTGACCTGGCTCGATATTTAATTCTTTCATATTTTCTTCATCAAATTGAAACGTGGCGTTTTCATGGCCGTTTATATCATGCCTGCCGATTAATATGCCATTGTCCAGATAAAATACGGCAAAAGACGGCTGCGTCATATATTCGGCAATTTTGGAAAAATCCTCGAAATTGTCAACCTGATCAATTTTTGAAAATATCTTAACGGCTTTACGCATATCTGAATTCATAGTTTTAATTGTTTAATTCGGTTATTTTTTACTATCGGCTATATGTTTATTAATAATTGCTTCATATTTTTTTAATTCGGCTTCCGGCATTTCATTCAAATTATCCACAAAACCCTGCATTTCTTTTTTGACATCCTCCGGAATCTTATGAATTTCAAAAAATCTAATTTCCTCATTCTGCGGTTTATCGCCGATTTTTCTGTCCGATAAATTTTTTATAATCGCGCCTTTTCCGATAAATACTCCCCTGCCTATGTTTTTTTCGCCGCCTATCGCAAGATTGCCCGTCCAGAGGTCTTTCAACAGCAGAAGCATTAAGCCCTTATCCATATCCGTAGCCTTTTTAACTGTAATAACGAAGTTCTTAATATTCGACTCCTTCCCTATGGGAAAAACCGGCATGCTGTCGAAAAGCGCGGCGTTTATAACGCCGCCAGTAAATCTGTCTATTTTAATCCTGCTCTGAACTTCGCCGCAAACATCCTTGATTTCTACTTCCTCGACTATTACCCTTGAAGGAATATCTACTTTTACTCCTTCTCTTACATTGGAGTTCCCAAAAAGGGCATCTATGAATATTTGCGATTTTTCAGATTCTCCCCTGCCATCCGCAATAGCCCTTATTATTCGCTCCGCCCTTGCCCTTAAGGCGCCTTTGATGGACGTCCCGGAAATCACATATTTTCCGGCAGATTTTAAATGAGAGGCATCAGGCGCAGCGGGGTCGTCCGAATAACTTCTTATTATTAGAGAATTTTTAATGGCAAGCGAAACTTTTATGACAAAATCGTTCCCGTTAATATCGATATTATTATACCAATTTATTAAGTCGGAATTATCTTTACAGTCTTTTGAGCTGTCCATAAAAGAATCGTTTAGCCATAACAGAATATCCTCTTTTTTATTAAAGCCTAAGAAAATTATCCTTCCGTCTTTTAATGCCGCCCTTCCAAGACCGGAGTTTGTTTTTGCTCCAAGGTTAATGCCGCCCTTTAATATTTTTAAAATGATGCCGCCAACATTTTCAATCTCTTTAATAGAAACATCCCGGAGATCGGAAAATAAATCTATTTCTATTTTCAGCTTAAATTTAGCGCCTGCCCCGACAACTTCATAGTCGAACTTCGAATTATTTTCGGCCATTCCGGTTTTTCCGCTTATTTTTACGCCGTCTCTCACTTCTATCGAATAACTATCTTCTGCAAGTGTTAAATCTGAACATGATAATATGGAAGCCGTTGTTTTTTCGTCGTCATAATCCCCGAATATCGAGCTAAATTGCGCATCGCTTATAAATTTTTCTACGCCAGAATTGAGGATTTCGTGAAATCTTTGTTTTAAAACTCCGACAAACGAAGTCGCAGGGATAAACGGAGCGCCTTTCTTGTCTTTTATAACATCGATATCGGTATTGTAATCTTCTCCGCAGCCTATAAGCAAAGGAGACGAGAGTTCTATATTGCCGCCTATAATAAGTTTTCCTAAAAGATGCTTATTCCTTTCCATTTTTACCGCCCCCAGTCTTTTTCTTATTCTTTCTCTTTAACTGGGTAAAAAAATTAACCAGATATATTTTTTGAAACATTATCAAACAATCTTCCATTAAGATATCGTTAATATTTAAGAAGTTAAATTTTTTCATAAACTTGGATATACCGTATTTTTCATCTTCATATATTTTTTTTATCTTTTCATCAATATGCTTCCCGTCTTTAAATTTTTCCAAAAAATCGTATAGGGATTCCTCGCCGGTGTAAGCATCCTTAATCTTATCTTTAGCGGTCTTCCTGAGTTTTTCCAATTTATCGTTAAAATTCCTTAGATTTCTCATACCTTTGGCAAACTCTCTCAATTTACCGGAAAGGGCGCCGGATATAATGCCATTTTTATCGCTTCCCTGAGCTTTTTCTATTGCCGAAATTACTAGTTCGTCTTTTATAACGTTTATTATTTTATCTTTAATAACATTTTTAGCAATATTTGTGGCGTTAACACATTTATCGCGCTTTAAAGTGCCGCCGATTTCATCGTTTTTTATTTCTAAGTCTTTTTTAATGTTTAAATTAAAAGAAACCGTGCCGAATCCTTCATTCGTTCTTTCTCCTATGCCGTAAATCTCAAAATCTCTAAAATTTTCAGGAAGCGTATCGTATTTTATTAAAAATGAAGAACCTGCCAAAAATACGTTTTCCATCGGCTTTCTGGCAGCCCATTTCCCTACAAAATTTTCGGCCGTGCCTTTTCTTATCGCCGACTTAATTATCTTGACATCAGAGCCTAAAGCCTTTTCTAAATCGCTTATATCGGCCGTTGAAAAACCTTTGTCGTTATAAACTATAGCGTCGGACAACATAGTCATAATGCATACCTTATCGTTTTCGAGCATAAAATATTTATCATTATCCGTATTCCCCGCAATATCCTCCATGCCGGATATGCGCAATTCGGCATATCCATATTGCGCGGTTCTCGACCTTCCGAGATATGCTTTCAAAATCTTTAATTTACCGTCACCTGAAGGTTCGCTTATTTCGCTTATGAAATTCAAAAAACTTCTCAGGTTTTCTTCGTTTCCTATAATGTAAGATATAAAGGTCTGAAACGGGCATATCCATTCGTAGTTAAAGATTTCATTGTCTTTTTTATCGTTATTAATTGCGCCGTGAAAGCTCACTCCGGTATCTACGCTCACGGTTTTAATGAAACCGTCTTTTAAAATGCGGCCAAACTTGCGGACAGGCTGGAATTTATTTTTCATTTTATCGCTGCCTGATTTCCCATCTTCGCAGGATTGCATAAAATACTCTATACATTGGCCGCTTTCGTCGTGTTTTTTCTTCTGTATGGACAACGGCAATTGGTATGAAGGCAAAACGCCGCCATCGGATTCTATTCCTTTAAAAGCATTACTGAATATAAGACCTCCTCGTAGAAAAAATTCGTAAAATAAATTATCGGCAGATTTATTTTTTTTAATATATTTGTTGGCAAATAATCCAATAATAGAGGTTCCGGTTAAATACAGCTTTGTTTCAGCCATATTCTGGTCGCCTGGAACGTCGGTCATTACCACAGGGGATTTAAGACTAATCGTTAATTTAACTCGTTTATTGTACTCTGCCATTTTATGATTCGGTCCGCCAATTAAGTTATTATTCAAAGGGTTTAAATCGTAATATATCGCCGTTTTCATCTTTTATATAAATTTTAACCTCGCCGAAACCCCTGTTTCTCTTAGAGCCTATTTTTTTAGTAGCTGCACAAATATAAAGCAACTGGTCTATATATTTTTCATTGATTAAAAACGAATTGCCAAAAACCATATTTTTATCAAGAACCCTAGTTGTTCTTAGCGAATGCCTTTTTGTTTTTCCAAGTTCCTGGTCAATGGATGTTTGCATCCTTACATTCGTAAAATATGAAATAACGTCATCTTTAGAAATATTAAATACGTTAAATCCGGCGGTATTTTCCCCTCTCCCCGAAAAAAGCGAACCGAAAAATTCTCTGGTTTTTTCGTAATCCTCAATATAAAGATTTGGAACGATAAAATTCGCGGCAGATTGCCAATCGTTTCTGCCTTGTTTACCAAAAATATCATCTATATTAATTTCTAATTTAATATTTGCTCTTTTAAAAATATTGGATAAAATCTCGCCGGATTCCCTTAGAACACCTTTTAGTCTTTTTGCCGGAATATATGGCAGGCCGACATCGTCAAAAACAATATCTGTATCGATGATAGCCCCGTAACCCCTATCCGAAGCTATCGATGCATCGGATAGCAGTTCCATAGAAAGCTGGTATTGTTTAGCCATTTAATCTTCCTCTTTTTATTATGTAGTCCGGTAAAATTTCGATAAGCTCTATAAGGTCTAAATAAGGCGTTCTTTGTCCATTATAAAAATCGTCCGAATAATCTGTTCCCAAGATAGATTTGGGTATCAAAAAACTTTTTTTATTTAAATCATCCGAACTTGCTTCAGTGCTTGCCCTCATCGACATATGATGTAAAAAATTTTTTCTCTCAGACGTAGTCTTGCTTAAAATCGCCCTTAACTCTTTTATTTTGGATTCGGCCAATTCACTCATATCATGCAATGGTTCGATTAGTTTTTCCAGTTCGTCAATATTATAAGGACGCATATACATTTTGCCATAGTTATTTTCATAATGATTTTGTCTTATTTCGCTAAGTTCTCCAGAAATTCCGCTATAAAACATCTGAAAATCTATATAAGAACCTTCATTTTTATCCTTTTTCATCTTGTCTTTTGCATTGGTTAATAATTCTTCGGCTATTTTCTGGATTCTGTAAATAGGATATTTTGCATGCGCTATTGCAACACCGGCACATGCGGATATCGGCTCCCCATCGGAAACTTTTTTATTTTCGAAAAATTTCAAAAATTTATATGCAAAATAAACGCCCATACTTCCATGGCAAATAAAACCAACATCGTCGCCGCCTAAAACAATAGGGCGAAGAGGAAGTATCCTTTTACCTTTTTCAGACTCTATGTTGATTTCTTTTTCTATCTCGCTGAATTCGCCGTCTATTATTTTTAATAAATCATCAAAAGATTCTTCTACTGCTTTCCTTAGCGTAATCGAAAGTTTTTTCTTTTTCTCTAATGTCTCCTGACTCATAAACCTGTCAGACATGCTGTTGCCATCGATAGCCACAAAGGCTATGTGGGAATCTTCGTTTTTCTTATGCCCTAATTTATCCAGCTCGTCGGTAAAACAATACTTATCGCCTAAATTATTTTTCTTTAAAATATCCTGCATTTTATTGTTGCCGGCTTTGGCATTTTTTAATTTCGAAAAAGAAGAATATGAAATATAAGAAGTATCTTCGTATACTTCCGCAGATAAGCCCGTTCTGTTGCATTCAGCCGTGACACCGTGCGAAGGAATATTTGATATGGGTATAAAAATATTTTTTGATTCTTGAAGTTTCCTATAAGTTTTATCCAGGTTGCTTCCGTCAAATTCGCAATCCATGCCAATACCCAGATCTATTCCGGGATAGCATTCCAGTACATTGAGGGTAAATTCTTTTAGCGTTTCGGCAACAGTATCCTTATCGTCGTCAAAAACAAGTATAGCATTTCCGCCGGCCTCATAGCCGTTTTCCAATGCTTTTTCGAAACAGATATTATATTTTCCGTTATTTTTATATTTATACTGGTTAAAAAGTCCTTCTATAATTGACGATGCACCTATATTTTCTTTAAGTTTGTTTGAGGCATAAATATATTTTTGTATCGACATTACATCTATGATTACGCTTATTTGTTTACCCATTTGCGTTCACCTCGACCATTCCCAGTCCGAAGCTGACGTTTTTCCCGATGCCGAAAAGTTCCGCCGCTTTAAGAAGCGATAGTTCCGCTTCGGAAAACAGCCCCTTCACCGTTGCAGTCCCGACCAAGCCGCCCATCTTCATGCTCTGTTTCTGCCTTGCCGAATACCTTGAGTAATCAGTCCATTTTAAATCTGCGTTAAATTCCTTATCTTTCGTTATGGAATCTACAAAATCGCCGTCAAACCCTTTATGGCTGCCATTATCCCTGCCAACGGAATTTTCGTCCCCGCCGCCGAAAAAATCGCTAAGAATATTAATTCTGCGCACCGCGGCATGGATAAGGTCTTTATATGTTATGAGCGATAAATATTTTCCGTTATGCTGGATTCTAACCGGCGTTAAAAAATTAATCTTGACGGTTTTTAACCCGCCCCCCTCCGAAGCGTTTAAATCATGTGCGCCGACAGGGTTTATATCCCAGACTTCCGGCTCGGCGTTCTTGCAGGAATAATTTGCCTTGTCCATAATGGGTACGCCCCGGCAGATTACATCGTCGATATCGAACCTGAACCGTTCTTTTAGTATTCCTGATTTCCCGATATTAATCATGGTCAGAAGTATGTAAGGAAAATACTTTACGCCCATTCCAATTAAGACTACATCGAGCATAAGCCTGTCAACGGCCGTGCCTGCGGCAGCGCCGGAATACACTATATAAGGATGCGTCGCTTTATTTCTTCCCTCGAGAATCCCGTTGTTTTTCTCTATAGGGGTTTCGAATACCGAAGAGTAAATACAGGAAGCCTTTAAGATGCAGTCAGGACATTCACAGTTTTTGAGAACGCAGGTAATTTTTCTTAATTGAAATCCTATGTTGTTGCGGAATATAAAAGATGGCAGGGAGCGGAATGCAACCCTTTTCTCAAAAACTAAGCTAAATGAATATCTGTTGTATTCGAGCATTTTAAGGCCTATAAATTTATAATCAGATTATATTTTATAGTTGCAGCTCCTAATGTTTTGCGACTATTACCTCTAACATTTCGTTTTTAAACCTGACTTCGTGGAAATTATGAACAACCACATGAAAGGCGACTAAATAAACGGGAATTGCGGTCGCGCCGGTTAATACTACCGAGTCTTTATCCTTAATATCCGCGCTGCCGTCTTTAAATCTCCGCCTTATATTCTTAACATGCTCCGAAATGTTATCTCCGATAAGGTTCAGGTTGTCCTGATTCAATTCGAACGACTTCCTGCCCCCAAAGCTTTCGATTTTTATTCCGAGGTATATCTCCTTGTTTTCTAAGCTTAAATCTAGTTCCATATCTTAAAGTGTTAAATTTTATTATCGCCTAAATTATTTATTTCTTGACTAGATAATACATGGATTCGCTATATGCCTGCTTTGTATAGCAGGCATTCTTTATTTACAATATTTACAATTAAATTACTTCGTCCGCTTAATGTCAAGCAAAAAAATATTTCCGAAAATATTTCTATTTTAAAAACAATATTTCCGAAATATTGTTTTTATAGCGCATAATTTATTTTCCCTGCATAATAATAATCAGATAATAATTCCCGGCTAAATTGTTTAGCCGGATTATATTCCTAACTTCTCTCCCTTTTTTATACACTACATCCAAGTAGTTTTAAAATAACCCCCTGTTCTTTAGTAAGCGCAACGGTTTTAGACCAGTTAAAATTTTCTTTGATGGACGATAGCTCTACTTTATAGACCGGGGATAGTTTTTCTAATGCGTCTGTTGCCGATATGCCGGAGGGAGCCAATTTGTTTTTTATGTAAGAAAGTAGGGAATAGGCTATATAACAGATTTTTACGTGAGCTTTAATATGACTCATTCTGTATTTTCTTATAGGGTTAAGATTAATAGAGCTTTTTAACTCTTTAAATGCTTTTTCCACGATATCTTTTTCGTAATATATTTTTATAACTTCAATGTTTGAAAGTTTCGTCGTATGGTAAATCAGTGAATATCCCATATATCTTGCTTCATTAGAATCGAATCTGCCGGATTCTATCGCATGGTTTCTTTTGATAAGCTCTATTTCAGGATTATAAACGGCAATAAGTTTACCTTCCATAAAATCAAAATCCTTTGCATAGACTTTAGTGTTTTTTAGTTTTATAAGACAGTCTGGTGTATAAATCTTTTCTCTGTCTATATTGAGATAATTTTTTTTAATCTTTGCGTTAAGCCTTAAACCTGTTATTATTTTTTGATTTATATTTCTTAAATCCGATATTGTTTCGTAGCTTATCATGCCTCTATCTACTACGATGAAATTAAACTTTTTTAAACGGGTTTCTGATAAAAGATCCTGAAATATATTCATATTGTTTATATTGCCTTCATATGTTTTATGCATTATAGGAAAGCCTTCTTCCTTGGTAACCGCCAAAGCTATCTGAAGCAGTTTGTCGTATTTTCCGTCTTTGCCTTTTCTTGCTTTCCAGAAAGCTTCGCTTCCCGAGAAATAGGTGTCGGTTATATCGAGTATTAATGCATTTTTTTCTTTGCGGGTTGACAATTTTTCGAATATCTTTTTTTCTATTTCTTCGAAATCTAATTCTTCAAGTTCATCTAATGCTTTATATAAATCTTTGTCTATTAAATTTTTAATGCCTAAAAGTTCTTTCAGGGTGGTTTGTTCTAAATATTCAGGAAGTCTGTAAATAGATTTGCGGCAGATAATATGCGTATAAACTAAAAGTAAAATATATTTTGCATAGTTGCCTAAAACTTCCGTTAATCCGAGTTCTTTAGAAATATCATGGAGTATTTTATAGTCCAGATACTTTTTTACGGATTTTATTTCTATGCCGCTTGAATCCACTCTTCTTACAACTTCTCCTGCCACCTCTTTGCCGATATATCTTATTACCTTCTGTTTTACTTTTTTACCTTCGCGGTAATTTTCGACCTCGGCAAGATAAACGGCATTTTTCTTTTTTATTTTTCTTATAAAAGACATAGTGTATATATTATACACTACACAAATAAAATGTCAATAGAAAAATAGTTAAAATAAAGGATTTTTTATGTGGTGTATAAAAAAGTGGGAGAAGTTAGGTATATGACAAAATTTGATTACCATAAAATTTCACATTTATTTTAATATAATATAATTATACACAGATATTGTTGCATATTTGTATAAAATATGTAAAAATAATACTATGGATTTTGAATGGGACGAGTCTAAAAGCAACGCAAATAAAAGTAAACACGGTATAGATTTTGAGACCGCAAAAAATATATTTTTAGACGAAAACCGTGTTGAAATTATGGCCCCGTATCCGATAGAGAATAGATTTATCAATATAGGAAAACTTAACGGAAAATTATGGACGGTTATTCATACAATCAGGGGAGATGCCGTAAGAATTATCTCCGCAAGACGTTCAAGAAAAAAAGAGGTAAAATTATATGAAAAAAAAGACGACAGCTAAAACCGCGGAAGAATTCGATAGCCGTTTCGACGAAGGCGAAGATATTACGGATATTATAGACATTTCTAAAGCCGTTATATCACGCGGAGGCAAAAAAGTCCGCCTTACAATCGACGTGTCCGAATCCCTCGTTAAAGAAATAGACGATATAAGAATGAAAATAGGCGTTGACAGGGGAGCTTTAGTTAAAATATGGCTTTATGAAAGGGTTAAGCAGGAAAAAGGCGCAAAGTAATTTATATTTTTGTATCCGCAGGTTTCATTATTTACTACTATATTACTACCATGATTTTTATATTAACTAATTAAGCAATAATATCAAGCAGTTATAAACTTATCATTAGGACTCTGACTCCCATTACGGAGGTTCGAATCCTTCTCTCCAGCCATTCAAAAACCGTAGTAAATAAGCCGTTCCGGCGATATCGTATCTCTTCTCTTGCAGTATCGAAAACTTATATAGTTAATTGGACATTGTTTTTTTGATTTATATTATTGATTATGAAAGAAGATGCGCATAAATACGGACGTATTCCTAACCCAACTTCACCATAATTACCGGCAACCTATTGATATTGCTGTATTTATGGGGGCAACAAAAATGTCTATGGGGACTACAAAATAAAAAATAAAATGTATTAATATTAATGGGTTATAATTTTAGAATAATAAAAATGGTGAAGTTGGGCTAAATCGTCTTAACATGAATTGAGAGAAACTTGAAATTAATTAATAATAAGATAAAATAAAAATTAACGAGTTATTTTAAAATTATTTATATTATTATCGATTACAGAAATGGACAAATATTCAAGTAAAGGAGAAAATGAATTTTATATTCAGTGGCATTTTATTGAAAGCTGCAATTTAAGATGCGTTCATTGTTATCAAGAAGATTATGTGTCTAAGGGTCCTGACTTAGAACAGCTTAGATTAATTTTTTCAAGACTTGACGAAGCAATGGCTAAATGGAATACGAAGGGAGTAATTTCTCTGACAGGCGGCGAACCGTTTTTGAAACCGACAAACCTGTTTTATTTAGCAAGCCTTATTGAAAATTCGTCCAATTTTAAAGATATTGCTATTTTATCTAACGGAACTCTGATAGACGATAATCTGATAGCAGAAATTAAAAAATATAAAAAGATAACCGAAATACAAATATCGCTTGACGGAGCGGATGCCAAAACCCATGAAGCTATCAGGGGCGAAGGGACGTTTTTAAAAACGGTAAATTCAATTAAAAAATTAAAAGAGGCAGGAATAAAAACCTCAATAATGTTTACTTTAAACAGTAAGAATATCGGGTCTGCCGTAAATATGTCCGATCTGGCTTATGAGCTTAATGCTGATACGCTTACTGTTGAAAGAATGACAACGATGAGTGAAGCGGAGAAGAATGAATTTTTTATACAGCCCCAGGATTTAAAAAAAGTTTATAGCGATGTTTATGTTAAATCAAAAAAAGTTTTTTCGGATAGAAAAACAAAACTTGCGGTTTCAAGACCGTTATGGAATCTGGTAGATGAAAATATCGGAGGATACTGTCCCGTCGGGCTGTCTTCAATTTGTATCCTTCACGACGGAACGGTTCTTCCGTGCAGGCGGCTTTATCTGCCTATCGGAAACATTATAGACGACGGATTGTTTAAGATATGGTACACTTCAAAAGTATTATGGGAAATGAGAAAAAAGAATAATTTATCGAAAGAATGTTTAAAATGTTCGCATTTTGAAAGATGCGGCGGCTGCAAAGCGATGAGCTATTATTACCATAATGATTTTAACGCAAAAGATCCCCAGTGCTGGATTTAATTAAAAAACCTATATAACTGTTTTTTTAATAAAAACATTAACTAAAAATTCACAACGATGAAAATATATAAACTTTCCGAAAACTTTAGCCTGCATAACGATGAAAACGGCTATATGCTTTTTAATACCGTAGACGGTAATATATACAAGCTAAACGAGGTATCTTTTAAAATTTTATCGCTATGTGACGGCAATAAAACCGATAAAGATATAAAAGATATTATTCTCAACTTGTTTGACGTTTCAGCCGAAATATTTAACAATGATTTTGACAATATAACAAAAGTGTTTTTCGACAAACATTTCATAACCTGTACTTTTGCGGATAATTAAACAATAAAATCAATTAAAATATAACCCCCAGCCATTCTAAAACCGTAGTAAATAAGCCTTTTTAGCTATTAACATTCAATCCTAAATTGTCATAATTTTCATAAAAATTATAAAAATATATCACAAAAAAATTTAGTATGTCCGCTTTAACGGTCGATGACAATAAGCGGTTTTATCTCATGAAGGGATTAGGGTGATGAAAGTTAACCTGATTAATTGATTATAAATGCAATTAAAATTTATCGTAAATAAGAAAACAGTAATAAACGTAATATGATGATAAATTAAGAATTAATTTTAATATGCAAAATAATAATTACCAATATAAATAAAATGTTGACAATATTAGTATTTTGCGATAACTTATAAACAAGGATAAATTATAATCAAAAAGTGTCTTGATTTACTCCAAAAAAAATATTATTACAAAATTAAAGTTAGAGAATAAATTAAATCAATTAATTTATTTATATGGAGGATAAAAATGAAAAATTTTAAGGCTGCATTATTAACACAAAAATTTATTATGGTCGTCATCTCCGTCATTGCAATAATCGGCATGACTTTTGCTTTGTCGGGTTGCGCTAAAAAATCATCTAAACCGGTTAATTCGTCTGCAAATGTTGTAAAAAAACCAACTGCAGGGAGTTTTAACCAAGTGTTGGCAAAAAAGGCTTATGAGTCGTTAAACCCCCATCATGTCGGTCCAAAACCAAACGCGGTAGCAATTGTTGGGGTTCCTCAGATTATGGCGCCTGTACTCTATAAAGAATATGTCGTTAACCATAATCCAAAACACTATTATCTTTTGGATGTCAGAGAGCAAGCAGCATTTAAAAATATGGGTCATATAGCCGGTGCCCATAACATTCCGTTGCAGGTACTTTTTACTCCAAAGTATTTAAAAATGCTCCCGAAAAATAGAACTATTATTAGTATTTGCTATGTTGGTCAATGGGAGTCAATGGCGGCAGCATTGCTAAAAGTAATGGGTTATCATGTTATGATATTAAGATTCGGTATGTCTTCATGGAATCCCAAAATAGATTTGCTTCATAGAAATAAAATAGCATTCGGAAACTATCCGCTTGTTCATTTAGCAGGTAATAATGCGGCAACGGCTAAAAAAAATTCAATTAAAAAAGGCAGTAACAGTAAGTCAAAGAAGAAATTGAATAAAATGGGCGCTGGCTGTTTATAATATTAAAATTTAACAATATTAATGTTTTTTACGTGTGTTTTACTAAATGTACAACTCCTAACCGAATATGAGCATAGAAAAATCAAACGCAAGTGCGGTATAGCTCATTATCTAAATTATAAGTTAGGAGTTGTACATTATATATTTTAATATAGTTGTTTTAGTCTTTAATTCTTCCATAGAAATTTATTTTTTGGATTCACACTTACACTGGAATGACTTAGAGACTTAGTTCCTGTCGGAATAGATCAATTGCCTCATAGATTCACACTTACACTGGAATGACTTAGAGAGGATTTGCAGTTTCACCCGTCGGGTGTCATTCCTGCGAAAGCAGGAATCCAGTATTGCTTATAATTGAAATATCATTGATAGTTTCTATGGAAGAATTAAAGTTAGTCTTTCCTTTTACGTTTTAAATAAATAATTATTATAATTATAGTTTTTATATAATCTAATAACAAATAACATCATAGCTGTACCGTAAACGACCCTATTTTAATCATTAAAACTGCTCTTATCCATGAATATTTTTCTTTAACTTTATTAAATATTTCACCGGAATATATAAATTCACCTTTTCCAGAAATACTTACGCCCTGACCTGCTCCAAATTTACCTGCAACCTGTTTTGAACCAATTAAAACTTCTATTTGATTTTTAAGCTTTAAATTTTCTTCGGTTTTTTCCAACCCTCCTGCAGGTATTAAAATTGTCTCATCGTCAATTAAACCTAAATTTTTAACATATTCTCCCCATGTTGCGGATAAATGTACGCCGTCAGCACCGCAAGTTCCTAATACTACCATTTCAGTCTTATCTAATGCTTCTTTGACAACGTTATTAATTTTAGCCATAGTTTTTCTCCTTATTTATTTTATTGTATTTTAATTAATATCTATATGTTTTAAATAATTTATTTTAGCTATAATTAATTTGCTACAGTTAATTTATTGTATTTTAACTAATTTATTATTTATTTTTAATTAATGCCAAGATAAAATTTTTTCAACTTGCTTGTTATATATTATATCTTACTTTTTCCCTATATATATTATTATTAGATACGGGATATTAAAACTTGATGTATTTTATACAACTTTTTATATATAATAATTATATATAAAAAATTGTATAAAATATCACGAGCGAGTAATACTATCAACGCTAAATGTGTAATGAATAAAACACCTAACGAAAATTAAAAAAATGTTTTTGAAATAATTTGAGAAAATAAAATTATATTATGTTAAATTACTTTATTTTAATATTTATTAATATAAATCCGATTTTTGGCGGTAAATTTTTGGCTGCTTCATATATAACTGTTGCAAAATTAAATCCTTTTTTATCTGTTTTAATCATAATAATTTCTGAGGTTATTGTATGTATTTTAATTTTTTATTTTGCCCAATATTTAAGAAAATTTAATTTTTTCAAGAATAGATTAAATAAAATTAATGATAAATGGGTAAAAAAAGGCGCTTATATCGGTTTTTTTGCAGGGCAATTATTTATGGGCACTTTATTTATTTCTTTGATTTTAGGATTAGTAGAAAATAGAAAAAATGATGTTTTGTTTTTTTATATACCGTTAATAGTTAGTACTGTTTGTTATACTATGATTTATTATTATTTAAGTTCTCACGGTATAAATTTAATGAAAAATTTGCTATAAGAATTAAAATGATAAAATGCTGACCCCAGAAAGGTATTATTAATTTATTAATTTTAAGATAAAACTTTAAAGATAAAACAATGTTGTTTATTATAGACAAAGAAAAAAATAGGATATAATATTATAACATATATAAGCTTGTCATTTCTATTATACGATTTACAAAATAATTCAAATTATAAAAAATATGTTAAAAATAAATACAAATTCCGTAAAATTTAAAATATATTTTCTTTTTATCGTATTGAACCTTATTGTCTTTTTAATAGGGGTATTCTTAACGGCTCATAGTATATCCATATATAGCGAAAAATTTCTAAAGGAACGGTTAAAGTGGCAGTCAATGAAGACAACGATGGAGTTTAACAGCGATAGGAAATTTATGCTCGAAAAGGCTAACGATATCGTTGCGCATAGCTTTAAAACCTCTTTTATCAAAAAAATATTTCCGTCAAAAGAGATATCAAGTATTATTCTGATAAAATTAAAAAACGGGCGGATAATTTCTTTAAAAAAAATAAAGTATAGATACAATAAATATGAAAGAAGTATGAATTTAAGCGATAATATAAGATTTTATAAGATTATTAATGCAAACAATATGTATATGTATAGCGGGTTTGGAAGAGATAAATCGGATAAACTCATTTCGTTGAGAGTAATTTATTGGATTATACATAAAAAATCGGGTTTTATAATTATTCTAAACAAAATAATCACAAGCAATTTTTTAAGAAGTATTCGCATAAAAAACCATATGATTGCCAATGTAGGTGTTTATTACGGAGCCGAGCGGTCGGCAGTTTCGGTATTTAAAAATAATAGATATTTAGGCATAGGTCAAAAGGTCACAAAAAAGCAGAAGATGGTTTTAAAAAACGGTGAAAGTGTTTATACATCGGCGTTTGCAGGCGGTATCCCGTTTTATATTTACAATAAGCCGATTTTAAACTATGACGGTAAAATAATAGGAATTTTAGGCGCTGGAATAAAAAAATACAGGTGGTTTTGGTCTATTGCGAGGTTCTATATTCCGATACTCTTTTTTATCGGTTTATTAATTTTTATAATCCTAATTTTTATACTTTATAATAAAAAGTTAACAGACCCGTTTTATAGCCTTTTGAAAATTATTACAAAAATAGATCCGAATAACCCTCAAAAGTTAGATTTGATAAATATGTATCAAAATAAAGAAAGTGAATTTTATGGGCTCGCAAAAGCTATTACGGCTTTAAACGACAAGATAATGGAAAGGCAAGAAGAAAATTACCTTATAGTTTCAAGCATAAATGAATTTTCTAAAAACATTTCAGCTCAGGATGATATAAATTCATTAACCATTAAACTTATAAATTTAATTGTAGAAAAAATGGGTTATAGTTACTCCTGGTTTGGTGTTTTAGATGAATCTAATAAAGAGGTAAAAATAATAAGTGCCTATAATAATGGTTCTAATTATGCAAAAAATCTTATTCTTAAATATGATAACTCAAAATATTCAGAAAATTTAGTCGCAAAGGCAATAAAATCTAAAAGCTACGCTGTAATAAACAATGTTGAAACTGATTTGACCCTTCCTTTATATAAAGAAAGGCTTTTAGAATATAAATTTTTATCCTTAGGAGCATTTCCAATAATTTGCGGTACTGATTTAATTGGTATTTTAGCTGTTTATTCTGCTAAAAATGACGCCTTTGACAGCATTAAAGCAGGAGCAATTCTTAGCTTAACTAATTATGTTGCTTATGTATTGACTTATTTAAAAAATTTTACAAGGTCGCTAATCTTGTCCGAAATAGCTGAGAGTATAATGCTTGCTATTATTACAAAGAATAAAAAGGACGTTGAAAATCAGCAAAACTTACTTGCAACCTTTGATGAAAAGGAATTTCTAAACAGCATGGAAGACAATATGGAAACTGATTTTGTTGAGTTTATAATATATGACAGAGCAAAAAATGAAATAAAAGACGCCATGTTTTCAAAGGGGTGGGACGATAATATAGGCGTGAGTTCAATAGCCCCTATCCCTACCGTATTTGTACAAAAAAAAATTGCAAATAGCATGCTTGATGCTTATGATTACCAAAATGATGAATTTGCGACGGATATTTTTAAAAATATGATGGTCAGGGATATAATTATTTATGCTTTTGAAGGACCTAAAGATATAAAGTATCTGGCTGTAACAGGCGTTAAAAACAGGAGAAAGATATTTAGCAGCGGTGATATGGATTTTTTCAGAGATGCAATAAACCTTTTTGCATCTTATAATGAGGTCAATATTCTTTTTGAAAGTCTCGAAACATTACTCAACTTATTGGAGAATAGGGAAAATTTGATAAGTAAAATGGTTGCATTCGGGGTCGTTTCCATCGATTTAACTAATAAAACCGTTAATATTTATAACGATTATTTTGCGCAGGTTTTTAATATAGACAAGTTTCTGACCCATATTAGTTTAAATGAGTTTTTTGAAAGCATCAAAGTCCAATTTGAGGATGATACTTTTGCCGATGATATATTTCAGCCATATATAGCGAATATGTATGCAACCGCAATTGAAAGCGTGAAAATCAACCTTAAAAGCGGAATTATATTAAATATGAAGTCTAATCTGTTTTTGACAAAAGACAATAAAGTTATAAGGCTCCTTATATTTGAGAATATTACCGATTCGGAGAATTATATAAAAACTCTTAAAAAGATGAATAATAAGCTTAATTTGTTATATGATCTCGCGAATCAATTATCCACTGTTTTTACATTAGAATATGCTTTAAAAATATTTGCGCAGGGTTTATATTTAGTGAAAAATGAAAAAGGTGGCGCCGTAAGTTCGCTTCATATAAATATATTCGATACTGTCAACAAACAAACCGTCACATCTTTAATATGCGCAATAAAAGATGAAGGAGATGAAGAAAAGGATGATAGCACTATGCTGCCGGGCAAAATTATCATCAATACGAATAATATTAATTATGACGATTATATTCCTAATTGTAAGCTTTTAAAAAATGGTAAAATAAATATAGATATAATGGTTAACGATTGTGAATTTAAGGGCAGCGATGGCAGTTATACCTGTTTTTCGCTTAAAGTTAGCAATGAAATTGTCGGAACGGTTTCTGTCGACTCAAAAGATAAAGATTTCTTTACGGATGAAATAAACGGTTTTATAAAAGAGATAATAAATATAGCGTCGCCAGTTTTCGCAAAATTAATATTGATTAAAACAAACAAAGAGCTTGCCGTTACCGACCCGTTAACAGGGGTTTATAACAGGAGATATATGTATGAGTTTGCTAAGATGGAAATAGCAAGGGCATACAGGAATTCAACCGATTTTTCTATGGCAATCGTAGACATAGATAAATTTAAAAACATAAACGATAGTTATGGTCATCAAATAGGCGACGATATGTTAGTGAAATTTACCAAAGATTTAAAAAATGTTTTAATGAGGCAGCAGGATATTATTACAAGATACGGCGGGGATGAATTTATTATAATACTCCCGGATACCGGCAAACAAAATGCGATAAATCTTATGGAAAAACTCAGAGATTATTTCAAAAATAAGGTTTATGTTTTTGAAAATGATATTAATATAAACATTACGATATCTGTCGGTGTTGCATCGGCAGAATATTTGCTTGAGCTAAAAGTTATTGATAGCGATTATGACGCAGAGGCACTTTTAAACGGTATTTTAAGATCTGCGGATGAAAATCTTTACAGAGCAAAAGAATTGGGAAGAAACAGAGTAGTCGGCTAACCAGATATGTTGTTTGAATATAATTGAAATATTTGGTTTTAACCTTTATAATTTCTTCATTTTTAATCATTCCATCCAGCCAAAAATAACGGCATTCTTTATCTTTTTTAATAGCTTTTCTTTCGGTGATATTGATTATAATACGGATTATATACAATTATGATTTGCGTTGTTGCCAGCGTTATAATTTTTTTGTTATAATAAAACCTATTTATTTTATATCAAGTTTAATTTAATATTATAGCTATTTAATATAATATAATAGATTAATAAAGAATTTTTTATGGTGTTTATAACAAATATCTATAATTATTATAATAATTATTTTTTTTGTTGTAAGTCATGTGAATTATATACAGTTATGGCTATTATTTAATGCTGTATTAATTTATTTTTTTTATTCAGGGTATATATTTTGAAAGCTTTTTTAAATAGAGAAAAAGTATTTATTAAGCTGCGTTTAATATCTTATATAGGTATCGCGGTAAACTTTTTTTTAACCGTATTAAAATTTGTTGTAGGAATTACAGGTCATTCAGAAGCTCTTGTTGCAGACGGATTTAATTCTCTTGCAGATATTTTTGCAGGTCTTGTTGTTTATATATCTTTTAAAATTTCAAAAAAACCGCAGGATAAAGAACATCCTTACGGTCATGCAAAAGCTGAAATGATAGCTACTTTTATAGTAGCAATAATTTTATTCGGTTTTGCATTTTTTGTAGTTATCGTATCGGCATTAAAATTGTATTACGGTGTTTCGGAAAAACCTGCTATAGATACTTTATTCGTCGCATTAGCAACTATTATTATAAAAGAGATTCTTTATTTATGGACGTTAAAATGGGGGAACCTGTTAAAATCAACAGGACTTATCGCAACGGCTTATGACCACAAAAGTGATGTGCTGGCATCAGCTGCGGTAGTAGTAGGTATAGTTTTCGCAAGATTAGGCTACACTTTTATGGATCCTATTGCAGGTCTCATAGTTAGTCTATTTATTTTTAGATTGGCTATAAAATTGATTAAAGAATCGGTAGGCAATCTTATGGATGAAAGCCCTTCCGCTTCTATTGTCAAAAGGATTCGGAAAGTTATAATAAATATTAAAGGAGTGGAAGACATAACAGACCTTAAAGTAAGAAAATCAGGTCCGTATATATATGTGGATGTTAATATAGAGGTTGATTCGGCATTAACGGTAAAAATGGCGCATGACATCGCTGAGACGGCTAAAAATGATCTTATTATGTCAAATCCTTATATTAATGATGTTATGGTTCATATAAATCCTTATGACAAAAAATAAATAAATAGATAACCTAAAATAATTAATAGAGAAAGAGGTGTCAAAATGGATATTTATTTACAAATAAAAAATAGAAAGGGAGAAATATTCAAAATTGTCAATCTTGGCAGAGAAGAGTATTTTTTGTTTTATAAAGAGCATCTTAAAAAAATAATTAAAGAAAGCGACTGCCCTATTTTTTTCAATGATCTTAAAGCAGGAAATTATATGGATTCGAAACAAGTTAAATTGTTAATTAGTGAAATCAAAAATATCGCAAAAAAATTAGATAAAGATCTTGAAAATTATAAAACCTTGATTGAAAAAAGAATTAAAATTGAAAATGATATATTTAATCATTCTTCAATTAAAAACATTATGATAATAGGAAAAGAAAGATTAAAAGAAGCGGAAAATGAATTTGATCAAAAAGAATTACAGGAGCAGCTTGAATATATAGATGAAAATATTAAAAAGCTTAAAGAAACAGAAGAATATTTAAATATAGAAAGGGAAAAACTGCAGTTTTTGTTTGATATTGAACTTTTGTTTGATACTTTAATGGAAGCTAAAAATTATTCATCCGGAATTTATCTAAAAACAAGCGGAACCGATTAAATATATTAAATTAAATATTTTATAAAATAATTCTTAATTATTGCTCATTCTATAAAATTATTTGACTGACTTACGATACTTATTATTTTATTTTATTTTTTTAAATATTTTTTTTTGAAATATTAAATTCTTTTATTTTTTTTCTTAAAGTGTTTCTATTTATGCCTAACAGGTTAGAAGCTTTTATTTGATTATATTTAGATAGAATAAGAATTTCTTCTATAACTATTTTTTCTGTTGTGCCTATTATTGTTTTATAAACATCCGTCAAATTTGTATCTTTAATTTTTTCAAGATAATTTTTTATCCTTTGCCTTATTATATCTTCAAATGGGGTTGAATCAGTATTTTTTTTGTCCGAAAATTTTAAATTGTTTATGTTTTCAGGGCTAATTATATCATAGAAGTCTTCGGGAGTGAGTGTTGAATGATAAGACATAATCATTGTTCTTCTAATGGCATTTTCCAGCTCCCTAATATTACCGGGAAAATTATAAGATTGCAAAAAAAGTAGAGCTTCCTCATTTAATTGTTTACCTGAAATACCTAATTCTTTAGCAAACTTTTCTATAAAGAAACTTGCAAGGATAGGAATATCCGATTTTCTATCCCTTAAAGGAGGAAGAGTGATTTCTATAACATTAAGCCTGTAATAAAGGTCTTCCCTAAATTTAGATTCTTTTATCATTGATTTTAAATTTCTGTTAGTTGCCGCAATAATTCTTACATCTATTTTAATCGGTTTATTGGTTGAGCCTATAGGCTCAACTTCTTTTTCCTGGATGACCCTTAGTAATTTTGCCTGCAGATCAAGGGGCATATCGCCGATTTCATCTAGAAAAATTGTGCCGCCGTTTGCCTGCAGAAACTTCCCTTCTTTTCTTTCATTTGCACCGGTAAAAGACCCCTTTTCATGGCCAAAAAGTTCCGATTCAAGCAAATCAAAAGGGACGGAAGGAGTATTCACGACAATGAACGGCTTTTTGCTGCGCAAACTATTTAAGTGTATTGCTCGTGCGACTAATTCTTTACCTGTCCCTGATTCTCCAAGAATTAAAACAGTCAAGCTATTATGTGATAACTTACCTATAGTTTTAAATATCTCTTGCATTACTTTAGATTTTCCAACCAATAAAGAATCAAGAATATCAATGTTTTTTGCAGCGGCATTGTCTTTAGGCAACGCATCTATTTCATCTTTCTGTATTTTTTTAATAATGCCTACTATTTCATCAACATCAAATGGCTTAGTTATATAATCATAAGCGCCTTTTTTCATAGCATCTATAGCATTTATCATGGTATTTTGGGCGGTCATTATAATAATATTTGGCGGATTTGCAAGTTCTCTTGAATAAGACAGTATTTCCATGCCGTTAATTTTAGGTATTCTTATATCAAGAAAAATGGTAAAATAATTGTGTTCGTTTATAAGCTGAAGCGCAAGTTGTCCTTCCGATGCGGTATCAATGATAAATTCATTTTCTAATAATTTTTTTAATACAAAAACTATGCTCTCTTCATCGTCTACAATTAAAATTCTTTTTTCTTTTTTAGTCATATAAATTAAAATAAATTAACAAATTAATAATTATTAGTATTAATTAGTATCACAATACTAATTAAATAAAATATATATTAACGTTTTCGAAGGCTTTAATTTCGGTAGTTTCTTCAGGTATAGAAATAATAGAATTAACGTGTCCGAAAGAGCTAATCATTGCAGGGCCTATTTTTTTATATACTTCAGAATATAAACATCCATTCTCAAGAAATGTTCTTGCAGGTAAAAATTCTCTTCTTTTATGTTTTTTATTGAAATCCGAACTTATTTTTGATACTGCTCTTGAGGCAAAAAAATTATAAGGATTATTAAAATTTAATTGTTTTTCTATAAAAGGTTTTATAAAAACAATTAAACATACAAAAAATGCTACAGGATTTCCTGGAACCATAAAAATAGGAGTTTTATCTATAAGACCAAAAGAAAATGGTTTCGCAGGTTTTATAGCAACCTGTCTGAATTTAATTTTTAAACCTAGTTCCATTAAAGCTTTTTCTGTAAAATCTTTTTCCCCAAATGAAGCTCCAGCCGATGTAATTATAATTTTGCTTTCAATGAGCGCAGATTCTATCTCCTTTTTTATTACGGATAGTTTATCTTTGCATATTACATTTTTTAATATGCGGCATCCATTATTTGACATAAACGATTCTGTGAGTATTCCATTTGAATTAATAACTTTACCGTATTTATATTTTTGATTTAAAGATATGATTTCATTGCCCGTTGAAATTATAGATACGGGAATATTGTCGTACGCTCTAATTTGTTTTACATTGCAGGCGGCAAGCAATGCCGCCTGCGTATATGAAAGTTTCGTATTTTTAGGAATAATAATGTCGCCTTTTTTAATATCCTCGCCTTTCAATCTGACGTTTAAACCATTTTTTACAGATGAGTCTAAAAATAGAAAATCATTTTCTATTTTTGATTTTTCCACGGGAAGTACGGCATCAAAATTAGCAGGCATATACCCGCCCGTCATTATTTTAACTGTTTGACCGGTATCAATTTTATGTTTATTTAAACTTCCGGCATATATGGTATTTTTATTTATTGTTAATTTTATCACATGTTCTGAATTTGCTTGCTTAATAAAATCAGAGTTTAATGCAAATCCGTCCATAGCGGAATTATTTTCAGAGGGGAAGTCTATTTTTGATTTGATATCTGATGCGCAAACTCTATTAATACTGTCTAAAGATGTAATTAAAGATGTATTAATTTTAATTTTAGTCGATAATATGATATTTAAAGCATCGTCAAAATTGATCATAAATTTATTTATATATTTTATATATTTAGTTTATTTTTAAAACTTGGCCGGGATAAATTGAATTTTGATTTTTTAGATTATTGTAAGCCATTATAGATTTTACCGATGAATGATATTTAGCCGCTATTGCATACAAAGAGTCCCCAAATTTTACCTTATATTTAATAAGCGTTTTATCAATATTTTTATTGTTAGAAGCGGAAGTGCTTGAGCTATTGCTATAATTACCCGTAAGATATATTTTTTCTCCTACGCGAATATTTGAACTATTATTAATATTATTTATATTTTTAATTGTTTGCAGCGAAATATTGTAAGTATTTGCAATGCTCCATAATGTCATGCCTGGTTTGACTGTTATATATTTTTTTTGCAAATTTGCGGGTTTCACAAAATTATTATTGCCGCTGCCGGGAATAAGTAATTTCTCGCCTACATTAATTAAAGAATAGGAACTTAAATGATTAGCTTCTTCCAGAGTATTTAGCGAAACTCCGTATCTAAGGGCAATAGAATCTAAAGTATCTCCTGGCTGCACGGTATAATAGCCTCCCTGCGGTTTATTGTAAGATATGTTGATTACTTTAGGGGTTTTCGGTATATATTGTTTTATATCTTTAAAATTATTTTCAAAAACTTTTAATTTATCGGCAGGTATGTTTAATAAGAAATTAGGATCATTCGGAGGCGTAGATCCTCTTAATATGTCAGGATTTAGCTTCCATAAATTATTTTCCGGTATCTCGGCGCATTTTGCAAGAGCATATAAGCTAACTGAAAAAGGCACTTTGACCTGCGCAAATTTTATAGGTTTTCTATATTTTAAATTTTTAAATCCGAAATTCTGAGGATCTTTTGCAATTATTGCTGCAGCAATAATTTTTGGAACATATCTTCTTGTTTGTCCTGGCAAAAGATAAGGTTTATTTTGAGAGATTGTCCAGAAATTACCGCCGGGATACAGAGACAGTGCCCTTTCAATCGTCATCTGACCTGAATTATATGCTGCTGCCGCTAAATACCATGATCCAAATGTATTAAATAAATTTTTTAAATATTTTCCTGCCGCATAAGTAGACTCTATAGGATTTCTTCTTTCGTCAACCCACCAGTTAATTGTTAAACCAAATATTCTTGCCGTTGAAGGAATAAATTGCCACATGCCGCTTGCGCCTGCGTAAGAATAAGCCGTAGGAGAAAAGCCGCTCTCCACCATTGCCAGATATGCAAGGTCATTTGGCAGACCAAGTTTTTTGAATACCGATTTTATCATAGGAATATATCTTTCGGATCTTTCAAGCATTGTTTTAAAAACATTTCTTCCCGTATTTTGATAAAAGTGGATATAATGTATAATTTCTTTATTAATAATCATAGGGAAAATACGGGAAGCATTGGGAGAAATTTTATTATCGCTGCTTAAAAGACCTGAATTGCTCAGCACAGTATTTTTAATTTTATGAGTATTAATTTTTCGGTAATTAATTTTTTTATGTATTTTCTTATATATATTGTTTGCTTTTATTTTAGCGCTTTTTTTAATATTATTGTATGCGACTTTCAGTTTATCCGGCGTAACCGTAAGCAGAATAGAATTTTTTTTGTGTTTTGATTTGTTATGTTTTGAAGAAGTGATTTTAGAAACATTGTCAAAATTAATCTGAATTATAGGAGACGCAGCAGCATGAATCTTTGCCGTCGAACCGTATGAATTATTAGAAGCAATAAAGAGATAAGAAAGAATAGCTAAAGTAAGTATCAATAATAAAGCATTTGATATAAATACTTTTAATAATATATAGTTTAATTTTAAACCCATAGAAAAATCTCCCGATAATTTCCATTAAAAAATTGATTAATTTAATTTAATTAAATTAAATTCTTAAATGCCCTAATATTATATATTATATTTATATATTATATTTATATTTATATTTTATATATAGATTAATCTACGGCAAATATTTTTTATTTATGCATTTACATAAATATAGATTATAAATTATATAGCAATAATATAAAAAAAGTCAAATTTTAATTATTTTAATTATATTTATATATAACCCAAAATTGCCGATAGAAAATTTAATACGGATGACTGCTTCGCTCTCGGCTTATAGCCTCGTGAACAGAAACGGCATACGTTTCTATCTCCGGAACTTTCCCGCTGAAGCAGGTGTTGGGACTTTGATGGATTTTAAAAGTTCGCACTGCTTGTATGTCATTCCTGCGAAAGCAGGAATCTAATACCTTAATGCATTGCGGTATATTTAACAATCTCTATCGGCAATTTTGGGTTGTGTTAAATTCTTGACAATTTAAGTAAAATTTGATTTAGTAATATTTACATATTTAATATTATCATTTTCTAAATTAAATAAAAAATTAAAAGAAAAGCCTGTATCATTCATTAAATAAAAAATTAAAGATATAAAAAAATAGTCTATATAATAAAATCTTATGATAACAAATAAAACAATCTTTACAATAATAAATAATAAATAAATATTATAAATATAATAATAATTAAAATAAAAAACAAGGGGTTTAAAGATGCAGAAAAAGTATTTGTTGGCACCAGGACCTACGCCAGTTCCTGAGCGCGCATTGGCGGAAATGGCGCTTCCTATTATTCATCACAGAGCACCCGAATATTCAGTCGTATTGCAAGAAGTGAGAGATAATCTAAAGTACTTATTTCAAACAAAAAATGAAGTTTTAATTTTTACTTCAAGCGGCACGGGAGCTATGGAAGGATGCGTTTCAAATTTACTTTCTAAAGGAGATCGCGCTATAGCCGTAAGAGGCGGGAAATTTGGCGAAAGATGGTTTGATATTTGCAAAGCATATTCTGTAGATGTTCAGGCAATTGATGTAGAATGGGGGCATGCTGTTTCTCCTAAGGCAATAGAAGATGCTTTAAATAAAGATCCTAAAATTAAAGCCGTGTATATCCAGGCATCTGAAACATCGACAGGAGTTTATCATCCCGTTAAGGAAATAGCCGAAATAGTTAAAAAAAGGGAGAATACAATACTTATCGTAGATGCTATAACGGCTCTAGGTGTAGTAAATATCCCGCAAGACGAATGGGGTATAGATGTCGTAGTCACAGGATCGCAAAAGGCTCTTATGCTTCCTCCTGGTCTTGCTTTTGCTTCTTTAAATGAAAAAGCATGGTCTTTTGTTGAGAAATCGGATTTGCCGAAATATTATTTTAATTTTAAGAAAGAAAAAAAATCTTTGGAAAAAAATCAAAATGCATATACTCCCAATGTTCAACTTATTGTCGGATTGCGTGAAATTTTAAAAGAAATTAAAGAGGAAGGGCTTGAACATGTTTTTAAAAGGCATGCAAATTTAGCTAACGCTACAAGAAAGGCGGTTCAGGCGCTAGGTCTTAAATTATATCCTTCTGATGAGCCGTCCAATGCGCTTACGGCTGCCTGGGCGCCTGATGGTATAGATGCAGGAAAGATTACTAAATTAATTAGAGAGAAGTATGGTATTACTATAGCAGGCGGTCAGGATGCAGTAAAAGGCAAAATATTTAGAATTGCCCATTTAGGGTACGCAGGTTGTTTTGACGTAATAACCGTTATTTCTGCTTTAGAAGCCGTGTTAAAAGAGCTTGGCTATAAATTTGAAACGGGTACCGGGTTGAAAGCAGCTCAGGAAGCTCTGTTTGGCAACTAATAAATAAGTACCAAGTTAAAAATTATAAAATTTAAATTATTTATTTATTATTTATATTATATAGATAAAAGTATCTTTATATGTATTATATATTGCATTAATTAATAATTTATTGATAATTGTATTTTTATTATTTTACTATTTTATTATTTATATAAATTAAATAACAATAAATAAATAATAGTATTAATATTAAATCTGTATTTAATCAAATTTATTTTATTTCAAATTTATTTCACCAATTATATCTATGTTATTTTATTAAATTAAATATTAAATTATACTAAAATATACTATATGATAGAGGAGACCGTTAAGATGCTTAAAGTTCTCGTCAGTGATAAGTTATCCAAAGAAGGTGTTGATATATTATCTAAAACAGGTAAAATTCAGGTTGACGTTAAAGTCGGCTTAAAACCCGAAGAACTTAGATCTATAATACATGAATATCACGGGATAGTCATCAGGAGCGCAACAAAACTTACTAAAGATATAATTGAAGCGGCTAAAAATCTAAAAGTTATAGGCAGAGCAGGAAGCGGATTAGATAATGTAGATAAAGCTGCCGCAACCGCTGCAGGAATTGTTGTGATGAATACCCCAGGAGGCAATACAGTTACCACGGCGGAACTTACTTTTGGAATGCTTCTTGCCATGTCAAGGCATATTCCCCAGTCTTTTTTATCTATTAAAGAAGGCAAATGGGAAAAAAGTAAATTTCAGGGCACTGAAGTATATGACAAGACATTAGGCATAATCGGTTTAGGCAATATCGGACAAGCATTAAATAAAAGAGCAAAATGTTTTGGAATGAACGTTATAGGATACGACCCCTTCCTTTCAAAAGAAAAAGCTCAAGAACTTGAGATTAGCTATGTAAATTTAGACGAAATTTATGCAAAATCCGATTATATAAGCGTGCATACCCCGCTTTCCAAGGAAACAAAAGGTATGATAAATAAAGAAACCATTGCAAAAATGAAAGACGGCGTGAGATTATTAAATATTGCAAGAGGCGGTATAATAAACGAGACTGATCTTTATGAAGCATTAAAGTCTAAAAAAGTTGCATCATGCGCATTAGATGTTTTTGAAGTTGAACCTCCGGTCAATAATCCCCTTTTAACCTTAGACAATTTAATTGTCACTCCGCATTTAGGTGCATCTACCGAGGAAGCTCAGATTAATGTTGCGGTGGCTGTTTGTAATCAGATAGTTGATTATTTGCTTAACGGAACTATAAAAAATGCCGTCAACGTACCTTCCGTTACAAAAGAAGAGCTTGAAGTAGTTGGTCCTTATCTGACTTTAGGAGAAAAATTAGGCAAACTTGCGGGAAATTTAGTTGCAGGAGCCATTAAATCTATTAAAATAGATTATAACGGACTTGTAGCTAATCATAACATATCTGCTATCACTCCAAATGCGATAAAAGGTCTGCTTTATCCATTGCTTGGCGAAGAGATTAATTACATAAATGCTAATGAAACGGCAAAAAAACGAGGCATCTCGGTTGTTGAAGCCAAATCGGATTCTAATTTTGATTACACAAGCACAATTACTCTTTCAGTTGCGACCGATAAAGAAACTTTTGTTATTACAGGAGCTATATTCGGCAAAAAAAATCCGTGGATAGTTAAAATTAACGATTATGCAATTGAAGCTATTCCTGAAGGCCATATGCTTGCGATATTTAATCTTGATAAGCCGGGTGTAATAGCTTCTATCGGAAAAATTTTAGGAAAAAACAATATAAATATAGCAAGAATGCATCTCGGCAGAGATAAAGAACAAGCTATTTCTATATTGCAGCTTGATTCAAAAGCGGATAATAATGTTATAAATGAACTTTTAGCCGAACCTAATATTATACGCGCGCAATATCTTGAATTATAATTTATAATTACAGTGAATAAAAAAAATATAAAATTGGGAACCCAGCCGCCGGCAGGAACTAGAGATTTTTTGCCTTCTGAAGCAGCAATAATTACTGAAATAGGTAAAGTATTGCTTAGCGAATTTTCTAAGTGGGGATATAAAAGAATTATTACTCCAAGTATTGAATATATAGATACTTTGAGGATAAATTCCGATGTTAATAATTTATTTAAAGTTGTAGACGTAGGTTCAGGAGAGCTTTTGTCCTTTAGAAGCGATTTTACTTTGCAAATTGGACGATTGAGTTCCGCTATAATAAATTCTAATGCACTGCCTTTTAAATTTTCTTACTGCGGTCCCGTATTGCGAAATATAGATGTAGTAAGCGGAAAACATAGAGAAATATGGCAAGCAGGCGTTGAGATGATAGGACCTGATTCGCCCGAGAGCGATGCAGAGCTTATTGTTATGGCAATAGAATCTTTAAAAAAATTAAAGATTAAAGATTTTAACGTTGACATAGGCAATGTCGAATTTTTTAGAGGAATTATTTCGGATCTTGATGAAAATATAAGCAAAAAAATTGAATACTGCGTTACAAGAAAAGATGTTTCTTCATTAATTAATATTCTTGAAAATGTCAATTTGAGCGATAGAAAAAAAGATATTATTATAGAACTGCCTTTTATGTTTGGTGAAGAAGATATTATTAAAAAAGCATGGGATATGGTTGACAATGACAGATCCAAAAGAGCGATAGAGAATATAGAAAGAATAATATCTTATATTAAAACATATAAATTAGACGAATATATAACTATTGACCTTGGCGAAGTTCGCAGACTGCATTATTATACGGGAACAATTTTTGAATGTTATGCGCCTGGCAGCGGTTATGAACTGATAGGTGGAGGAAGGTATAACAATTTATTAGAATCCTTCGGGCAAAATTATGCAGGCGCTGGATTCGCCATTAATTTAGACATAATTTCGGAATTTATCGGCAGAAATAAAATAACCGCAAAATCAGATGATTTTTTAATAGCTAATAAAACGGCAGATCGTTTAATTCCCGTTGAATTAAATAAATTCTTAAAAAATGCAGGATTTAAGTCGGAAATTAATTTTATGGATTACGGTTATTTGGAACATATAGAATATATGAAGCAAAATTATATTAATAACTTAGTTTATATATATAACGACAAAAATAATTCAGAAAAAGAAAAACTTATTATTTCTTATCAGAATATTAAAGATGAAAATAAAATCAACTTTTATTCTCTAAAAGAATTCAAAGAATATATTGTAAACATTAAAAAAGTCTAGATTCAATATTAAAATTAATTATTGATATTAAATATTAAAATTATGAGAAAAAAAAATATTATAGTGGTAGGTCTTCAATGGGGTGACGAAGGAAAAGGGAAAATTGTAGATCTTTTATCTAAAAATGTTGATATAATTGCGAGGTATCAAGGCGGCAACAATGCAGGACATACGGTGGTTACAGGCAATATAAGTTTAGTATTCAGACTTGTTCCTTCAGGTATACTTAATGAAGATAAAATTTGTATTCTCGGTAATGGCGTAGTGGTAGATCCTGTTGTCTTATTTGAAGAATTAGAAGCATTGCAAAAAATAAACATAAGGATTAGAGAAAGATTTTATATTTCCCATAAATGCCATATTATTATGCCGTATCATAAAAGATTGGATATAGCGCGTGAAAGATTAAGAGGCGCAGGAATGATCGGTACTACGGGAAGAGGTATAGGTCCTGCCTATGAAGACAAAGTGGCAAGAATTGGAATCAGGGCTATTGATCTTACAAAAAAAGACGTGTTGTATGATAAAATTATCATGAGTCTTAAGGAAAAAAATTATTTATTTGAAAATGTATTGGGAGAAAATATATTTAATCCGGACGAATTAATTAACGAATATTTTGAATACGGCAATAAACTTAAGGATTATTTAATAGATTCTTCCGAATTTATAAATCAAAGCATAGAAGCAGGTAAAAATATTATGCTTGAAGGAGCACAGGGGACATTTTTAGATGTGGACCACGGCACGTATCCCTATGTTACTTCTTCAAATACTGTTGCAGGCGGTTCAATGTCCGGAATCGGAATAGGTCCTACAAAAATTGACGAGGTAATAGGTATTACTAAAGCTTATACAACAAGAGTAGGCGAAGGCTATTTTCCTACGGAATTAAACGAAGGACTCGGGGATGCAATAAGAGATAAAGGCGAGGAATTCGGTTCTGTTACAGGAAGACCTAGGAGATGCGGCTGGTTCGATGCTAATTTGATAAAAACGGCGAAATATCTTAACGGTATTACAGGAATGGTTGTTACTAAACTTGATGTTTTGTCAGGTTTAAAAAAAATTAATATTTGCACAGGTTATCTTTTTAAGGGTTCAATTATAAATCATCTCCCGTATTCTTCAGATGATTTTAAAGATATAACGCCTGTTTATGAAGAGTCGGAAGGTTGGGACGGAGAAATTAGCGCCGTAAAAACATTTAAAGATTTGCCTGTTAATGCTCAAAAATATCTTATGAAACTTGAACAAATAACCGAAATACCTATAAACATTATATCATTAGGAAAAGATAGAATGCAGACTATCACTCTTAAAGAAATATTTTAAGTCATATTGCTTTAACTTTTACAATAAAACATTAGATTGCTAATGTTGCTAAGTTGTTTACGCAATGACGTAAACTCAATCGTAAAAGCAGGTAGCTGTGCTGTGTGCATATGCTATATTTATATAAATATTTATTGTTAAAAAAATAAATTGTCATCATTCGTTGAACAGTTTAAAGCAATTTACAATCAAAAAGACATCCCTGAAAATTTACGATTTTTAGCGCTTCAATCCTGCTATACCGCTAATTTTCTTTTGCAAGAATTAAATAGTCTCGCATATCCCAAAAATTGCAATGCCGATACAATGTCAAATACCTATACTATGATAGACGTTGGAACAGGGCTAGGAATAATACCGTTAATTTTAAACTCACAGAAAATATACTATAATTATATTTGCGTAGATATAGATAATAACAGTTTAAAAATAGCTAAACAATTATTTGAAGAAAAGCATTTTAGTTTAGTATGCGCAGATGTTTATGCAATGCCTTTTAAAGACCCAATCGCAGATATTTTATTTGCAAGATACGTATTGCAGCACATAAATCGCATTGACCTATTTTTATTAGAATTAAAAAAAATAATGAAAACTAATTCTAAAATAGTTATTATAGACATTGAAGATGACCTGAATATTTTTTATCCGGAGTTGCCGCCGGAAACTACAAAAGTTTTTGAAAGTTATGAAAAATTTCAAAAGCAATGCGGCGGAGATAGAAGTATTTCAAAAAAATTGTCTTACTTTTTATTTAAAACAGGATTTAGAAATGTTGAAATAAAACCTTTTACTTCAACATTTTTTGCTTCCAAAGAAGATTATCCCGATTATTTTAAGCAAATAAAAAATTCTTTTTTATTGCTTAGCAGCGAACTTGAACTTATAAAAGATAAACTATTTAAAAATAAATTGATTAGTCCGACGGATTTTCATAAAGGACTAAATAGTTATTTAAATTACCTAAATTATTCAGATAGCATTTTTATGTCAAAAACAGAATTTCTAATAACCGCAATGAAATAATCTTAATGCAAATAATTTATAAATCAGATATTATAAATTTAAAATGATTATATTTTTCAATTTGCATTATAATATAAAAAATTTATTTATTTGATAGATCAATTAATTATTACTTAAAACATAAATATGCTAAAAGATGAATTAAAAGCGTTTTATGCAATAAATATGCGGGAACTGCTAAAGTTTACAAGACAAAAATCCAGACTGATAACTGACCTGTCAAGGCCGGTAATATGGTTATTATTTGTAGGCTACGGCATCTCAACCTTAGTTAAACTCAAAAACGGTTCTTATATTGATTTTATATTTCCGGGAATTCTTGTGATGACCGTTCTTTTCAGGTCTATTTTTTCTGCAATTTCAATTATATGGGATCGTCAGTTTGGCGTTTTGAAAGAAATTTTGGTTTCTCCCGTGTCAAGAAAAACATTCGTTTTTGCAAAAATTACATCAGGAAGCATAATAAGCACGGCACAGGGTTTAATAATTTTAATATTTGCTCCTTTTTTAGGTATAAATTTAACAATAGGTATGTTTTTTCTAACACTGATAGCCCTTTTTTTTATTTCATCGTCTATAACCGCTTTCGGTATTTTAATAGCGTCAAGAATGACATCGTTTGAAGGATTTAACTCAATTATAAATCTGATAGTGCAGCCTATGTTTTTTGTAAGCGGAGCTCTATATCCGATAAAAAAATTTCCTCTTTTTTTAAAAATTTTAGCCTATATAAATCCTATAACATATTCGGTAGATTTGTTAAAATATATATTTTTTCATAATAAAGCAAAAAGTATTTTTGTGCCTGAAATTCCTGTTATAATAAGTATAGTATTTATTGCTCTTTTTTTAATAGTAATGGTGCTGTCTGCAAATTATTTTTTTGAAAAGGAAGAAAATTAATTAGATATGAAAATCAATTTAAAGATATTTAAGAAATCTATAAGAAAAATAAAAATAACAAAACAGATAGATAAGAAAGGTTTTATTATTTTTCAAATAGACGGTCTTTCTAAAGAAGCTTTAGATAAAGCATTTAAACATAATCTGATGCCTTTTCTAAAAAAGATGACTTTAAAAAAAGGATATTTGCTAACCGATTATCTTACGGGAGTTCCAAGCGATACCCCATTTTTTCAAGCAGGGCTGCTATACGGAGATAATAAAAATATTCCAGGATTCAGGTGGATTGAGAAAGATACGGGAAATGAAATTATTTTTAAAAATCCTGAAAGCGCAGGGCATGTTGAAGCAATGCTTTCTAAAAATCATAAAGGTCTTCTTAAGGGCGGTTCAAGCTATGTTAATTTGTTTTCAGGAGGAGCGTCTCGTTCAACATTTACATTATCGACATTTTCAGCGAGGTATCTTTTTAAAAAAAAAATAAGGAATTTTGATATTTTTATTATATTTATGTTTCATGTTTTTACTTTATTTAAAACTATTTTTTATGTGATGTTCGAATTTTTTTTTGAATTATATGAAAAAATATTAGATGTAATCAAAAAAAGAGTCGTTAGACCGGAAGGTATATTTCCTTTTGCAAGAGTTATGTCCAATGTAATATTTAAAGAAATTGAGACATTCGGCGCAATTATGGATATTTCTAGAGGGGTGCCCTCTATATACATGGATTTTACAGGATACGACGAACTATCTCACCATAGAGGTCCATATTCAATTAGTGCGCTGAGAGCTCTAAAGGCAATAGACCGCAAAATAAAATATATTTTTAAAGAATTAGATAAATCAAGCAGAAAATATGATTTTTTTATTTTATCCGACCATGGACATACGCCGTCTGTCCCATTTGTCCATTTAAATAATAATGAAAAACTTGAAGCAGTCGTCAGTAAATTCATAACAAAAAATATTAACATTAATAATAATACAAAAAAAGAATATACGGTGTATGAATTTGATACAGGCTACAATGCAGTTTTTAAACGGTTATTCTTATATATAGACGATTTGCTTAAGAAAAGCAGCTGCGATAAGATTTATAATAAATTATTTAATAAATTTAAATATGATATTGAAACAAAAAACAATATTAACAATAAAAATGTTATAGATTGGAAAAATAAAAATGTAATATATATAATGAATTCCGGACCTATGTCTAATATTTATTTTTCTGATAAAAAGACTAAAATGAATACTGAAGAAATTGAAGTTTTTTATCCGGGTTTAATCAAACGATTATCCGATATTGAACATATCGGATTTATAATGGGTATAAATAAAAAAAACGATATAGTTATATCGTATAAAGGCTCGGAAGGTTTTGAACCTTTTTTTAAACACAATATAGCAGCGGACGAAAAACTATTAGATTCTTATCTAAAAAATATTTCTAATGATACCCTGAAAAATATTATAGAATATCTTAAGGTGTTTGATAAAAAAAAAATAATAATAAATTCTATTAAAGATTTCTGCAGATTTAATAATTCAGGCGACTTAATAATTTTTGGAGCATACAATAAGGGATATATAGTTAATTTTGAAAATCAGCTTGGCGCTCATGGAGGCGCAGGAGGAGAACAAAACATTCCTTTTGCCGTATACCCGGAAACACTAAATTTTGATTTTGCAAGTGTGAATAATGCTTGTCAAATATATGATTTTATTTACAATAATTATGTTGTATAATGTTAGTCGTATTTATAATATTTAGTTATTAAATTTAATATTTCTGTAAATAATAAATAATAAAGATAATAAAAAATTTATATTATAATGGCAAATAAAATGAAAGGAGATATAAATAAATACAATTGTATAATATTTGACTTAGACGGAACGCTTATAGATTCTTTTCAGGCTATTAACGATGCTTTTGATGCCGTATTTTTAAGATTTGACGGAAGAGTACTATCTGATAGCGAATCCAATTCATATGTGGGCGTTCCGCTTGAAGATTTACTAAGTGAGATGTTCGGAGAAGAAAATCAAGCCGAAGCGATAGAAATATTTAGAAATAAATACAAGGAAGTTTGTTTTGAGAAGACTACATTAATTAAAGGGGCAAAAGAACTTCTTACAGATTTAAAAGATAAAGGCAAGTCATTAAATATTGCCACAAATAAGACAGGCGACATATCTCGCGATTTATTGAAATCTTTAAACATTGACAATTTATTCGATTATGTGTACGGTGTGTTTGACGGTATGAAAGGCAAACCGTCCCCTGAAATGATAAACAAAATAATAGAAAATACAGGATTTGAAAAACCCGATGTTATTTTTATCGGAGATTCTCCAATAGACATAATGACCGCAAAAAATGCCGGGGTGACTATGCTTAGTGTTGCATCCGGAAATCATACATATGGCGAGTTGAGGTCTTTTAATCCGGATTTTTTATATGAACATATTGCAAATATAACTTCTTAACCCAACTTCACCATAATTACCGGCAACCTGTTGATATTGCTGTATTTATGGGGGCAACAAAAATGTCTATGGGGACTACAAAATAAAAAATAAAATGTATTAATATTTAATGGGTTATAATTTTAGAATAATAAAAATGGTGAAGTTGGGTTAAAATAAATCAATGATTAGAATAGGCGAAATTAATTATCTTAATGTTTATCCTATATTTTATTTTCTTAAAAAAGAAGCTGAGGAAAAAGAATCGGAATTAAATTTTCTTAGCTTTAAATCGGGAACGCCCGCTTTTTTAAATAATAGTCTTAAAAACGGCTTTATAGATTTAAGCCCTTCATCGTCTTTTTATTACATTGAAAATTATAGAAACTCTCTTTTATTTAAAAATATCTCAATAAGTTCAAAAAAAAAAGTTAATAGTATTTTTCTATTTTCTCCAAAAAAAATTGAAGATTTTTCAGATACCGAAACTATATATATAACACCTGAAACATTAACATCAGTTAATTTGTTAAAAGTATTGTTTGCAGAGTTTTATAAATTAAATATAAATAAGATGAATTTTGTAATTATGTCATCCAATGAAAATATTGAATTGACGAAAAATGCCGGGTTATTAGATGAATGTAAAATTTATTTACATATAGGCGATAAAGCTATAGAATATAAAAAAATTTATGAAAATATTTTTAAATATTCATATGATCTCGCAGCAATTTGGTACAGTTTTACCGGATTACCGTTTGTTTTTGCATTGTTTATAATAAGAAAAGATTCATATGAAAATAATAAAAACGAATTTAATATGCTTTATAAATATTTAATAAAATCCAAAGATAAAGCTGTTGCAAATTTAGACGAAATTGCACAAGAAATACTTAAAAATCCTTCTTATAAATTTATTGCATATAACGAACTGATTAATTACTGGACAGATTGTTTAAGTTTTGATTTAAGCGAAAAAGAAATAGAAGGATTTATGCTATATTGTGATTTATTATACAAGTATAAAATAATTAAAGATATTCCTGAACTTAATTTTATAGAATAGTCGCAAGTTGTTGTAAGGTTCGGATATACAGCAATTATTTTTTCTTGCCTTATATATTAATTTTATACCGGCATTGTATAATTATCTGCCGCATTTGAAGGATTTGGATTTATACGCATTTGAGGTATTAAAACAGTGAAAGTGAATCCGTTGCCGAGACTGCTTTGCAATATTGCCGTGCCGCTAAGTAATTTAAGAATATGTTTGATTATTGCCAAACCTAATCCCGTGCCTCCAGGATCTGTTGAGTGAGAGCTGTCAACCCTGAAAAATCTTTCGCCTAAACGCAGCAGATTAGGATAACTAACGCCTATCCCCGTATCTTCAACAGATATATATAAAAAATTGTCTGCATTAGAATCTATAGACCCCCAAACAACGGAAGTTTCACTTAAATCCGTCATAATATTGTTTACGCCTAAATTTGTTTCAACGTATGCATCAACCGAAATTTTTCCGTTATTTTCGGTATACTTGATTGAATTTTGCAGCATATTAATGATAATTTGATTAATTTTTGAAAAATCAGAAAAAAAAGTAAAATCATCTAAATTTTTAATAATTTTTAGATTTTTAGATTTTATTTCGTTTTCAAATAATTGCAAAGAATTCTCAATTATATTTTTTAGGTCTATTTCTTCAATTTTTAAAGAAGCGTTGCCCGTCTCAATATTTGTTAAAACTATAAGGTCATCAATTAATGAATTGAGACGTTTTGCATGGTGTTCAATAATATTAAAAAATTTTATTGCAGTTTCATGGTTATCTAAGGCGCCGTTTTTTAATGTTTCAATAAAACCCATAATAGCAGTGATAGGAGTTTTTATCTCATGGGAAATATTTTGTATAAATGCCGATTTTATATTTTCAATTTTCTGAATATATGTAATGTCTCTTATTATTACGCAATAATACTTCGTTTCATTAATTTTAAAAATTTTGCACAAAACTATTTTTTCATCTGCTTTGTCAAAGTATGAAATTTTTTTTTCAATTATATTTGATTCTTTATTTTCTATAATTCTATTTATAAGATTATTCAATTCATAATTTCTTGTCAGCAGCTCAAATTTTTTAACATTATCTGATAAACCTGATCGGATGTTTTTCCTAAAAAAATTATTTACAAAAATAATATTTTTATTTTCGTCAATAACTGCAATACCGTCGGTTATTTGCTGAAAGATATTTTTATAAATTTTTAAAAAATTTTCATTTTCTTTAATTTTGCTATTTATAGCTGCACCGGAAAATATCGAACCGCCCTTCTTTTTTAGTAAAAAATAATATAAAAAAAATGCAAAAAATGTTATTATTAATATAAAAATTAAGATTGTAGATAAATATATCATAATTAAGGCAAATAAAATTAATGAATTAAGTAATTAATTAAGTTAAGATAAATATATTTTATATTTAATTTATTTATTATTATATAATATATGTTTATAATTTAACGCAAGTAAATAGATTAGATTGGAATATATTTTAACGATTAAATAATTATAATTTTAATAATATATAATTATATATTATACTATACGAAAATTAATGATTAATAAATATAAATTAGTTTTTTCTATTATTTTGTCAATTAATTTCTGCTGTTTTATTTTTATAAAAAATGCACAAGGTTTATCTTATAATAATATAAATAAAAAATTAAATAATTATAAATCAGAAAATGTTCATGCCGCTCATGCGGTCAACAATGAAAGTACTTACGAGAATCCTGGGTTAGGCGATGAAATAATAGCTTCTGTAGATAACAATCCTATAACGTTAAACGATATATATTTTTTAGGAAATTTTAGAAGGATTTTATATGGGGAAAAAGGATTATTTAATAATAAATTTTCAGACAAAAAAATAAATAAATTATTAAATATTTATATTAATAGATTTTTAATATTAAAAGAAGAGCATAAAATAGATATAATAAAGATACCTGTTAAGTATTTAAATTCTTATATAAAAAACTTTATGCAAGATTATAGAAAAAAATATAAAAATTTAAAATTTTCGCAATTTTTAATAATATTCGGGTACAATTATACGGAATTTGAAAATTTTATTAGAAATATCCTAATTGAAAGAGAATTCATAGCAGAACATTTAAAACTTTTTTTTAATATGTCAAAAAAAAATGTAATGATTTTAAAAAAATTAGAACACAAAAAAAATTTTGAAAATAGTATTAAGAAAAGTAAAAAAGTTTCAGCAAAACAATTATCGGGCAGAAATATTATCTTAGACTTAAAAACATGGATAAATAAACTTAGAAGTAAAGCTGTCATTGATATTGTCAGCACCAAATATTAACGATCCTATAAATAATAATTTAAAATATTATAATATTTTAAATTAGCTGCGATGCGAGGTTTTACTAAACGAATAAAGACCGCATTTATATATTATTTTCAAACTAAGTTTTAATTTAATTACTATGTGAGGCTTTTGCCGTCAGTAATATCAATAATATAAATATAAGAAAAAATATTTAATTTAATTTAAACAGGTATTAAATACTAAAATGTATGAATTAAAAATATTATCCGTATTCTCTTCGGCTCATAACCTAAGGGGATATAACGGTAAATGCGAAAATATTCACGGACATAATTGGCAGATTGAGGTTATCGTATGTTCCGAATTATTAAATGAAATAGGAATTGCAATTGACTTCAAAATTCTTAAAAGTTATCTAAAAATAATAATGGAAAAATTAGACCATAAATATATTAATGAATTGCCGTATTTTGAAAATATTAATCCTTCCGCCGAAAATATCGCAAAATATATTTTTGAAGAATTTGGAATACTATTGAATAACAATCAAGAAAGTAAGAGTATTAATATTAAAGTAAAAAAAGTAAATGTTTATGAAACAGCGACTTCCATGGCTTCTTATTTTGAATAATGTTTTTATATTCAATATATAATAAAATAAATAAATGAATTGACTTATTTGTTTATATATATTAAAAGATTATAATAGTTATCATTAAATAATTAATCATTAGATTTAATATTTTATTTTTTTATATTTATTGTATGCTGCAAAAATTTAAAAAGAATATTCATTTAATTTTTATCTTTATAATATTGCTTTCTTTAATATTTTTTTACTTATCCTATAATTTTTCCTTTAAAAAAGAAAAACAAATAGGAAACATAATAAATAATAAAGAATTATTGCTTAAAAATATAAAATTAATTATTAATAGTAAAGAAACTGAAATAGGAAAATTAAATATTAAGCCTCTTATATTTAATTATTTTTCTAAAGAAAATAATTATTTTTTTATCTCTAAGATTTCAAAAACTGCAACTAACTGCAATTTGCATTTAGATTATATAAATTATAAAGGATTAAAACAGTATCCGTACGGAAAGATATATTTTTTTAATATGGCAGGCAGAGGCAATTTTCTAAATATATATAATTTTGTTAAAACCTTAGAATATAAATATAAAATTATAATAAATAATTTTATATTTAAAAAAGACAAAAAAAATAACTTTTTATCATTTCATTCTAAATTAAGAATATATGAAATAAAGAAAAATTATTTAACTGTTCCTGTTGCCTCTTCTTTCCTTAGCAAATTAAACCCGCCTTTTATTTATAATAAAAATATTAATCCTTTTAATTTTAAGGTTTTAAAAAAGAAAACGGAATTAACTAAAAAAATTGAGATTAAGCAAAAACCTAAACCTAGACCTAAAATAGTTAAGCCTTTTAAAAAAATATTAAAAAAAGAAAATAATACAGAATCGGTTTACGCTGTTAAATTATCTGAAGAGCATAAAATAGACATTAGCAAATCTGATAAATATAATAAAGAAGGAATAATTTTATTTAAAAATAATAGATACAATGCAGCATTGAATAAATTTAAAAAGTCAATATCGTTAAATCCAAAAAATTATATTGCATTGTCAAACGCGGCACTTGATTATTATATTAAAAAGAATTACAATAAAGCAAAATTTTATATAAAAAAGGCAATAAAATTAAAAAATAATAAATGGCAATTTTATTTCATTCTTGGTCTCATATATATAAAACATAATAAATTGTCACTATCCAAAAATAATTTTAAAAAAGCTTATTTGTTAGATCCCCAAAATAAAAAGCTGCTTTATTATATTAATATTAAACATTATTAATAATTATTGAATTTATAATTTACAATAAAGTATAAAAATTTGCTTTCAATTTTAAATTTTAGAGGAATTTATTATGAGGCCGTTCCAAAAATATTTCATTTTTATTTGTTTATCGCTATTTATGTTAATTTTATTTACCTGCTCCGATTCTTATGCTTTTTTAACTATTACAATTACGCCCGGCAGGTTAGATAGATATAAAATTATAACTCCCCATAAAGTTAGAGCCGGAAAAAATTTTACCGTTAAGATTATTGCTCTTGACGATTTTGGAAATATTATAACTAATTTTGCCGCTAAAAATATAGGGTCTAATATAATTGTTAAATACGGCAGAAATTTAGACAAGAAAATAAGTCTGCCTGCTTCCGAATTTAAGAAAGGCGAAGTTAAATTTAATATTTCTTATAAAAAAGAAGGAAGAATATTTATAGAATCTTCATTCGAAGGGGTAGAAGGCAAAAGCGCTCCCATAAAAATATATCCGGGTCCTTTTAACAATTTGAAAATAAAATCGCCTACAGAAGTGACGGCGGGAAAGACTTTTCGTGTCAATGTATATGCCGAAGATCAATACGGCAATCCTGTTGATATTCCTAAAAATAGCGTAATTAAAGTATTTCTTACAGGCGATAACTTTAAAGTGCATCCCCGCATATTACCGCCGCAATCGATTAGAAACGGTTTTGGCAGATACAATTTTATTTCAGACAGATCAGGAATGAGCCAATTGAATTTTGAAATCCAGAATGATGGAGAAAACCCTGTATTTTCAAGTAAAAATATTGAAATACGACCTGCCGGTTTATATAAATTTCATATTTCACTTAATGTCGCTCATATTTCTGCGGGGAAACCGTTTATGATAAAACTTGTTCCAGTAGATATGTACGGAAATGTAATACAGAATATAAATAAAATTAAAGGAAAAGTTAAATTAAGTTTAATTTCTGATTCAGGTGTAGAAAGGAGCAGCATAATTAATTTTAAAGATTTCGTAAAAGGAATTGCATTGATTAAAACAATTTTTAACAAAGTAGGAACATTTTCTATACATGCAAAACCCATTGGAGTAAGTATTAATCAAAAAATAAAACGTAATAGAATTAAAATTAAAAATATAATACCGCCCAATAGTTTGCTTTTGTCAAAATAACACAAAATAGCCGATGTATTTAAAGTATTTCTGCATACTCGGCAATCTTTACCTGCAATTTTAATAATATTTTTCTTGAATAAAAATTTTTAAATTGTTATTATATATAAATAAATTAAGTACATATTGCTTTAATTCTGCAATAGAAACTATTTATAAGTTCTAATGTTAAATAACACTGGATTCCCGCTTACGCAGGAATGACATCCAAAAGGTGAAATAGTATTGCCGCAAAGTCCCAACCCCGCTTAAGTTAAGCGGGAAAATTCCGAAGATAGAAACGCACGCCGTTTCTATTCACGAGACTATAAGCCGAGAGTGAAGCGGTCATCCTGTATATAAAATTATTGCAGAATTAGGCAGAGATATTAAAAAGGCGGCATAGCCAAGCGGTAAGGCAGAGGTCTGCAAAACCTTTATCCCCGGTTCAAATCCGGGTGCCGCCTCCACAAAAAATAAAATTGTAATAAATGGAAAAAATATGTGTATATAAAAAACTATTAATAATATTATTAAATCTAATTTAGCTAAGTTATTGGCAGCACTGTTACATTTTTAATGAATTTTTTATTTATATGCTGTTTTCGGATATCGTTAATTTTGTTTACTAACTTATATTATACAATAAACTAATAGCTATATTATAGTTTTTAATGCAGCGTTGAAGATAATAGTTGACAAATGACTATTAATTATTAGATACTATAAATAGAACTAAAATATAAAGTGAAAAAAGTGCTCTTATAAAAGGAGGCGAGTTTACATTTGTCAATTGTAAAAATCAAAGATAATGAATCATTCGAAAGCGCATTAAGGCGTTTCAAAAAATCTTGCGAAAGAGCAGGAATCCTTTCTGAAATCAGAAAAAGAGAACATTACGAAAAGCCCAGCGTTAAAAAAAAAAAGAAGGCTGCTGCGGCAAGAAAAAGAAATTCTAAAAAAAATCGCTATAATTACTGATTTATAATTTTAATAAATAATCCATAATTTGTTTGTCCTCGTCCGAAAGGACGAGGTAATCGGCTTATTGTTTATACATTGTTATGTATATAAATATTATAATTTTGATTATAATGCTTGCCGCAATGATTCGCGGTTTTTTTAGGGGACTCGCAAAAGAAGTTTTGTCTTTAGCCGGACTTGGAGCCGCTTTCTTTGCCGCTTATTATATGGCCGAAAATTTTGGCAGATTGCATCCAGCCTATTTGAATTTTATTAATAATATTAAAAATTATGATGTAAGAGAAATTATAATATTTGCTTCTGTTTTTATAATAGTCGGCTTAATATTTACTATAATTTCTTTTTTAATTACTAAACTGCTTGATTTATTAATGCTTGGTTTTGTGAATAAAATAGGCGGTTTTTTTTTGCAGGAATCAAAATTTTTATAATACTCAGCCTCGTTATATTTTTCCTTTTTTCAATGCCTATAATTAAAAATAATTATAGCTCATTCAGAAAAGTGGATGCGTTGCCTTATTTTTACTATACAGGAAATATTATCACCTCTTATATAAAGCATATATAAAACAACAACACTCAAAATTATATGTTATGTATGCTATAAATTTTTTCATAATTTATAGCATACATAAAACAAAAATATGAATTCGGACACACAGACAATATTAGATTCCGTTAATATTACCGATGAGATTTCCGTTTTTGTTAATTTAAAAAAAGTCGGCAGAAACTATTCGGGGCTATGTCCTTTCCATTCTGAAAAAACACCTTCGTTTAATGTTGACAACGATAAGGGTCTTTTTTATTGCTTTGGCTGCGGCAAAGGCGGAAATGTAATTAATTTCTTAATGGATATTAAAGGGGAATCTTTTATAGAGATAATAACTTATCTTAGAGAAAAATATAATATTCCCGTTTCAGATGATTGGAATAAAAATAATTTTAAGCAGCATAAAAATTCTAATTATTATAGCGGTATTAATAATAATCCAGATAATTCAGCATTTTCTGAAAAAGCGGAAATAAAAAAAATATTAAAATTGGCCTTAAATTATTATTATGAAAATTTATTTGTTTATAAAAAAATAGGCGCCGATACTTTAAATTATTTACAATCAAGGGGTATAAGCAAAGAATCCGCAAAGGAATTCAAATTTGGATATGCGTCTTTTAACAAAGGACTTTCTAAAATACTTGCCGAAAATAAAATTCAATTAGATATTGCGGTTGATATAGGTTTGCTTTATAAAAACGGAAATAGTTACGCAGACAGGTTTATAAATAAACTTATAATACCTATTTTTGACCAATTTGACGAACCGATTGCTTTTGCGGCAAGAATTATAAATAGCGGCGGTAAAACAAATAATGCCGAAGGCGGGCCTAAATATGTCAATACTAATAATTCATTAGTTTTTAATAAAAATAAAACTTTATTCGGTCTAAATAAATCTTTAAATTATATAAAAAATTTAAATTATGTAATTGTCGTAGAAGGCTATTTTGATATGATATCGCTTTATAACGGCGGTATTAAAAATATTGTTGCAACTATGGGAACTGCTTTATCTAAAAATCATATATTAGCGTTATCCAGGCTTTGCGACAATATAGTTTTGCTTTATGACGGCGATGAAGCCGGATTAAATGCTATAAACAGAGGACTTGAATTATTTAAAGAATTTATGGATAATTCTGAGAAAAATATTTATGCAGTTTCATTAAAAGATGATGAAGACCCCGACAGTTTTGTGCAAAAATTTGGCGGAGATAAATTAAAGTCATATTTAAACTGCAATAAAAAAAGAATTATAGAGTTTGTAATTGATTATTATATAAATAAATATTTAATGTCTGACAATAAGCAAATCAAATATAAAAATAATATAATAAACAGACAATCTGACAAACCTCACGAAAAACAGAGTATTAATGAAAGCGGCATAGTATCGAATTATGAATTAAATTTTAATGATGATATAGAATTTAATAAAGAAATTATTCTAAAAAAGAAAATTTTAATTATAGATAATATATTACCTTTTTTAAATATCGATAATGTAATTTTGTTTTCCTATTATATTAATTTGATAGCCGGCAAGATAGGATTGAATGAAAAATTGGTCAGAGAATATATAAATAATAAAAAAATGCGGTATAATAATAAGTATATAGGTCGTTTTACGAATTATAATTACAATAGCGCTGCCAATAATTCTATTAATTCTATGGATGTAAATTCTATAGGTATCGGTTCTAATAATATTAATAAATATCCCGATAGGAGCAAAAACAACAAAATTAATTATAAAAATGACGAAAATAATAACGGCAATACTAACAACAATAGCGTTTCTCAAATTATTGAAAATAATGAAATTGATAAAGATAACGAAAGCAAATATGATTTGTCGGATGATAAGTTAGAACAAGATTGTAAAATAGGAGACGAATTAAACAAACAGAGTTTTAGAATAGAAAAAATGATATTAATAGATATTTTTAGAAATTTTTTATTGACAAAGCTTATTAATGAGAGTATATTAAATGAATTTTCGGATAAAGATATAGTTCTTATCATTAAAGAAATAAGATACTTGTTATCTAATGATGTTTCTGATGTTTTAAATTCTTCTGAAAATAAGTTAATTCAGGAAAGACCGCGGATTTTACAGGCAAGATTTTCTAATTATATTAACATTAATGAAGTATTTGAGAAAACGCAAAATCCTTCAAAATGGAAAAAATTATATTATGAATGTCAATTTGCAAATTGCAATACCGATAAAAACCTTACAATTACGAGTAACAGATTAGATAATTATTCAGAAGATAAAAGTAGCGGAACCGAAGAAAAAAATTTTATAAGATTGATTATAAAGCGTAAAATAAATAATATAACTATACTGAAGTCTAATTTTATAAAAGAATTAAACAGCGGTTTATTAAGCTTAGAAGATTGGAATAAAAAATCTAAAGAATTACTTGCTGTTAAAAATTTAATAGAAAAACTGCATAACAAAATGAACTCATTATAAATTATTAATAAATTACCAATCGTTATACAATAAATTAAATATATATATATGAAAAAAAATACGAAAAATATAAAAAAAAATAAGAGCACATCAAATAAAAGTATTAATAAAAACATCAAAGATGTTATTATTAATAATAATGATAATAATAAAAATCAAAATATGAGCGCTATTACAGAAAATAAAAAATTAAATTTAACGGACGGTGAATTAAACGGTAAGTTGAATGATGAGTTAAATGAGCCCGCTAAAAATAATAAAAAAGAGTTAGACGACTCAATATACAAGAAAACTTTAGATAAAGCTAAGGAAAATGGCGGACATATTTCTTATGACGAGTTAAATGAAATTTTTCCTGCCGATATTATCTCTCCGGATCAGATAGACGATTTAATGAATATGCTCGGTGAAAGGGATGTAGATTTTATTAGCGATTCATCAAACAGCAGCTATTTGCTAAAATTAAAACACAATAAACATTTGCTTGACGGCACTTTCGTAGAAGAAGCCGAAGAAGAAGGGGAAGACGATACTTCTCTAAAAACAAATGATCCTGTCAGAATGTACTTGAGAGAGATGGGTTCCGTTTCTCTTTTGACAAGAGAGAGGGAAATAGAAATTGCCAAAACTATAGAAGAAGGCGAAGAAGAAATTCTATCGTCGGTTTTAAACTCGGATATTATGATAAATCGGGTTATTTCTCTTGCAGATAAATTAAACGCCAACAAAAGTATTATAACGGATATTGTATCGGATTTTGACGATGAGGAATTTCCAAGCGATAAAGATATTGAAAAATCGGTGGACAGGGTTATAGGAATTATAGAAAAAATAAAAGAAACAATAGGCCATAATAAGCTTAATAAAAATAATCCCGAAAGTTTAAATACTGCTAAATCTAAATCTGAATCAAAAAATATAAAATCAAAAAACGACAAGCAAAAGCATGGTAAAATTGCAGCCTATTCAGAACATAATGCTGCCGCAGATTATACTGAAGAAATAGACGATGCGGATAGTAAAGATGAAAAGGAAGAATATGGAGTTAATATAAATACAAACAATTTTGAAAAATCTTTTAGCGTGAGACATACTAATTTAAGCCCCGAAATTGCAAAAAAAGTCATTGGATTACTAAAAGAACTCCATCTTAAAAAAAAGCAAACAGATAAAATTATAACAAAATTAAAAAATTTAAATTTAAAGGTTGCAAATTACACTGAAAATTATGTAAAATTAGAGAAAGAATTAATAGAATTAAATAATGAAAAATTTAAAGATTCAAAACGAATTGAAAGTATTTCTAAACTTATTGCAGAATCAAAAAATAAGATTGAAAGAATAGAAGATGAAGTCGGCGTTGATAGAAATTCTTTAAAAAAAATTGTAGATGCGATAAAAATAGGCGAAGAAAAATCTAAAGTTGCTAAAACTGAATTAGTGGAAGCCAATTTAAGATTAGTTGTATCTATCGCAAAAAAATATTCTAATAGGGGACTGCAGTTTCTTGATCTTATTCAGGAAGGGAACATTGGGCTTATGAAAGCCGTTGAAAAGTTTCAATATCAGAGAGGATATAAGTTTTCAACCTACGCCACATGGTGGATAAGGCAGGCTATAACAAGAGCTATTGCAGATCAGGCTAGAACTATCAGAATTCCCGTGCATATGATTGAAACTATAAATAAATTAATTAGAACGTCAAGAAGTTTAGTTCAGGAAATAGGCAGAGAACCTACCCCTGAGGAAATAGCAGAAAGAATGGATCTGCCTATTGATAAAGTTAGAAAAGTCTTAAAAATAGCTAAAGAGCCCATTTCTTTAGAAACTCCTATCGGAGAAGAAGAAGACAGCCATTTGGGAGATTTCATAGAAGATAAGACCGCTGTTCTGCCATTAGAAGCGGCTATTTCAAGCGATCTTGGCGAACAGACTACAAAAGTTCTCGGGACATTAACCGAAAGAGAAGAAAAAGTTTTAAGAATGAGATTCGGTATAGGTATAAAGTCGGATCATACATTAGAAGAAGTAGGACAGGAGTTCGGCGTTACAAGAGAGAGAATTAGGCAAATTGAAGCTAAAGCTTTGAGAAAACTCAGACATCCGAGCAGATCAAAGAGATTAAAAAGTTTTGTGAAATAATGAAATACGAAAAGGGCCTATAGCTCAGCTGGTAGAGCCGCCGGCTCATAACCGGAAGGTCCCTGGTTCGAACCCGGGTGGGCCCACCATTATTATTATAATAATGACCTTTTTGATAAAAGAAATTATTGAAAAATTAGAAAATTTAGTCCCGTTGAGTCTCCAGGAAAAATGGGATAATTCAGGTTATCAACTAAAATTGGCTGATGAACCTGTTAATGGAGTTTTAATATCTTTAGAATTAACTCCTGAAGCAGTTTTATCAGCCGTTAAAAGTAAGTGTAATCTGATAATTACGCATCACCCTTTCTTTTTTCATCCTATAAAATCAATAGATATAAACTCCAGAGATGCTACAATTATAAATACTTTATTAAATAATAAAATTTGCGTGTATTCTATGCATACAAATTTTGATTCTTCAATTTATTCAATGAGCAGATTTATCGCTCAAAAAATTAATCTTAAATCCTTAGTTTCTATAAATCCTTTCAAAAAAAAACTTTACAAATTATCTGTATTTGTTCCTAAAGGCTATGTTCCTATTGTAAGGGAAGCTTTATTTAAATATGCAGACCCGGTTATAGGAAATTATAAAGATTGTTCATTTGAAACAAAAGGCAGGGGTTCTTTCAAGCCTGTCGGGAAAGCAGATCCGTTTATAGGGGAGCCTGAAAAAACAAGTTTTGTCGATGAATCAAAGCTTGAAGTAATAATTGAAGAAAATAAATTAGGTAAAACTATTGAAGAAATTAAGAAAGTCCATCCTTACGAAGAAGCCGCCTATGACATATACCCTTTGTTTGATTACGGCAGTTTAGATATAGCAGGTTTAGGAGTGATAGGCGAATTTATTGGAAAAGAAAAAAATATCACTTTGCAAAATGTAATTATAAAATTAAAAAATGCAATAAACGCTGATTATATAAATTATACGGGGAAGCTTAAAAGAATTATAAAAAAAGCTGCAATAATTTCAGGCAGCGGTTTTTCTTATATAAATGAAGTTATCAACAAAGGAGCGGATGTTTTTATTTCCTCGGAATGTTCTTATCATAATGCAATAAAGGCTTATAATAATAATTTATGTTTGATTGATATACCGCATTTTGATTCTGAAAAATCTTTCAATTTAATATTAAAAGAAATATTAGGACGTTATTTTGATATTAAAATAATAACAAATAACATTGATTTTAACCCAATCTTAAATTATAAAGGAGACTCAATTTGAACGAACAAATCGCGTATATAATTGATATTCAGGATATAGATCTGAATATCAAAAAAATTGAAGATGCTGAAGCAAAAAACATTTATGAAATAAATGAATCGGCTGTAAGTTTAAAAAATCAAAGCGAAAAATTGGAGGAATTAAAAAAAGAATTATCGGAATTGCAAAAAAAAGTTAATCTATGCGAATTAAATATTGAATCGTATAATGAAAAGATTTTAAAATATACGGAAGCCCAGAAACAAATCAAAACAAACAAAGAATACAATGCAATGCAGAAGTCGGTTAAAGATAATGAGGCATTAAAGAGCGCCGAAGAAGAAGAAATTATAAAAACAATGACAGCGCAGGAAGAAATTAAATCGGCTATAAAAACAACGGAAGAAGATATACGACTCTTATCAGACATTATATTAAATAAAAAAGCTGAGGTAGAATCAGATAAAATTAAATATTTTGATATAAAGAAAAATTTAACAGACAAAAGAAATGAAATTGAAAAAATATTGAAAGCCGAATTTTTAAATGTTTACGAGGCAATAAAAAATAATAATAAATTTCCTGCCGTCATATCCGTCAATGACAATCGCGCCTGTACCGGATGTTTTAGAATATTACCCCCGCAGCAATTCAATGAACTTTTATCCGGAGAAATATTTATGCAATGCCCGATTTGCTCAAGAATACTTTATTATAAACAGGAGGATATGCCTGAGATAATAAATGATAAAACAGATAAGAAAGAAAAAAAGGACAAAACTAAAGCAAGTAAAAAAGCAAGGGTTAAAGCGTAAATAAATATTGTACTTCAGTCTCGGTAAGCGCTGGGGAAAAATATTTATATTATTATTTTTTTACCAATAATTGGCGTACTAATAAACAGCATATGTTTATATCTTCACAGTTAGGTGTAGCAATAGCAATATAAGGCAATAACTTTTAAATAAAATATAAAATATGAATTTAAATTTAGATATTTATACAGACGGAGCATCAAGGAAAAATCCTGGACAGGCGGGAGCCGGAATTTTTATCAAGCATTTAAACGGAGAAATTATTGCCGAAATAGCCAGATATTTAGGTATTACTACCAACAACGAAGCAGAATATATGGCTTTTATTATAGCGCTGGAATATTTATTAAATGAATTTAAAATAGACGACGATGTTAATTTAATTAAAATAAATTTTTATTCTGATTCTCAGCTCCTTATAAGACAAATAAACGGCCAGTATTCTGTTAAAAGTCCAAATATATTGCCTTTACATAAAAAAGCATCAGAGCTTATAAATAAATTAAATAAAAAAAATTCCATATCCGTTAATTTTTCTTATATACCGAGAGAACATAATAAGCAGGCAGATAGACTTGCAAATATTGCAATTGATAACAATATTCCATAATTAATTAATTAATAAGCAAATAAAATATCATAATATAATATAAAATATCTTAGGAGGAATTTTTATATTTCATTCAAGGGATTGTTTTAAATACTTTATTTGACTATTGTTTTATAAATTGATAAAATTAATTTGTTTAAATAATTTCAGGCAAAATTAATAATCGCGGAATTAAATTATTATAATTTAATTTTGAGGAAAGTCCGGGCTCCACAGAGCATGACGCCGCTTTAAAACGGTGAAGGCAACTTCAAGGAAAGCGCAACAGAAAATATACCGCCGCATTTAATAAACAAATAATTAATTAATTAATAATTAAGTACAGAATTTAATAAAGCCTGTGTATGCGCATACATCAAATAATCGGCAAATGCGCTTATAAATTAAAAATAGATTTAACAAAATTTAATTTATTTCTTATTTCTTATTTCTTATTTATTTTAGTTATCGTTGATTATAGTTTATATTGCGGTAAGGGTGAAATAGTGAGGTAAGAGCTCACTCTGATATGCGGCAACGCATACAGTGGCAAGCCCCGTCAGGAGAAAGAACAAATAGGAAAACTTAAGGCTGCTCGTCTTGTATAGTTTTCGGGTTGTTCGCTTAGATAAATGATTATTTTTAATTTACAGAACTCGGCTTATGATTTTGCCTGATATTATTATATTTTATTGTTAAATTATTTTTTTAAAGATAAAATTATTAAAGATATTAAATAATTAGATATAGAATATAGTTAGATATACCAAAATATAACTTATTTGACTCAATAAAACTAATTAATGAAAATAGAAAACATTAGAAATTTTTCGATAATTGCGCATATCGATCATGGCAAGTCAACATTGGCAGACAGGCTGCTAGAATTTACTGGAACTATCAACGACCGTGAAAAGGTTTCGCAATTTCTTGATAATATGGAGCTTGAGCGTGAAAGAGGTATAACGATAAAAGCGCAAACCGTAAGGCTTAAATATAATTTTGAAGGCAAACCTTATATATTAAACTTAATTGATACACCCGGACATGTTGATTTTTCTTACGAAGTTTCAAAATCTTTAGCTGCTTGCGAAGGTGCATTACTTATAGTTGACGCTTCTCAGGGCGTTGAAGCGCAAACTCTTGCAAATGTTTATATAGCTTCCGATATGAATCTCAATATTATTCCTGTAATTAACAAAATAGATTTGCCAAGCGCAGATATTGAAAAAACTAAGCAGGAAATTGAAGAAATAGTCGGATTAGATGCAAACGGCGCCATTCTTGCAAGCGCTAAAGAAGGAATAGGTATAAAAGAAATTCTTGATGATATCGTCAGGAAAATTCCTCCACCCGAAGGAGACCCTGAAGCTCCGCTAAAAGCTTTAGTCTTTGATTCCTGGTTTGATTCTTACCAGGGAGTCGTTGCTCTTGTTAGAATATTTAACGGCCGTGTTGAGGCGGGGGATGATATTTTACTCATGAGTTCAGGTAAATCTTATGAAGTTCAAAAAGTTGGAGTTTATTCTCCGCATATGAAAGTGCTGTCTCAGCTAAGCGCAGGAGAAGTGGGCTGTATTATCGCAAATATAAAAGATTCCAGCAGGTTTAAAATAGGGGATACCGTAACATTGGCATCTAATCCTACCGATAATCCTCTTGTGGGATTTAAAGAACCTAAGCCCATGGTATTTGCTGGCATTTATCCAATAGATTCAGATGATTACCAAGAGTTAAAAGATTCAATAGAGAAGCTGAAACTTAACGACTCTTCTTTTACTTATGAGCCTGAAACTTCTTTAGCTTTAGGATTTGGTTTCAGGTGCGGTTTTCTTGGGCTGCTGCATATGGAAATTATTGTAGAGCGGTTGGAGAGGGAGTATAATTTAAATTTAATTACAACATCGCCCACAGTGCTTTATAAAATTACAACCAATAAAGGTGAAGTCAAGGAAGCTTTAAATCCCTCAAAATTTCCTTCTTCAAAAGAAATACCTATGCAGGAAGTAAATTATATTGAAGAGCCGTTTATACATGCAAATATTTATGTTCCTACAGAATATTTAGGCAAGATAATGACTCTTTGCATTGAAAAAAGAGGAATTCAAATAGAACTTAAATATATTACAAAACAGAGAGTATTACTTGTATACGAGTTACCCCTTTCTGAGATTGTTCTAGATTTTTACGATCAGCTAAAATCATTGTCTAAAGGTTATGCTTCTTTTGATTATGATACTTCGGGATACAGACAGTCGGATATGATTAAACTTGAAATACTTGTCAATAAAGAGCCTGTAGATGCGCTTTCCGTTATTGCGCATAAAGACAAAGCATTTATGAGAGGACGCAATATAGTTGAAAAATTAAAGACGCTGATTCCGAGACAAATGTTTGAAGTTGTTATTCAAGCGCAAATAGGTTCTAAAATTATAGCAAGAGAAGAAATTAAAGCTCTTAGAAAAAATGTACTTGCCAAATGCTACGGTGGTGATATAACAAGAAAAAGAAAGCTGCTTGAAAAACAAAAAGAAGGCAAAAAAAAGATGAAAAATATCGGCTCGGTTGAAATACCGCAGGAGGCTTTTTTATCTGTTCTTAAAGTATAGATAATATAAATAAAGTATAAAAGAAAAAATTTGAAGAAAATATAATTATAATACAGAATTACTTTTTTATTAATTTATATTCTTAGTTATTTAGCATTAGAACTTATAAATAGTTTCTGTTAAATAAAAGTTTGAGGTATATATTTTATATGTCAATTATCTGTTTAAATTTATAGACAGCATAATTTTTTTTATATATAATAAATAAGCTTTAATTAATAATAATTTTGAAAACAATTTATTTTATTATTATTAAAATTATGCAAATTTTTTATATATAATATAATAAGTTTGCAATTATAATATATCAAAAATAAAATTAATATTAATACTGCATAGGTAAAATTACATATGAGTAATAGAAAACTGGGGGATTATTTTAAAGCTATAGTTATAGCTATATTAATCGCATTATTTGTCAGAGCCTTCGTTGTTCAGGCATTTAAAATTCCATCAGGGTCGATGGAACCTACTCTTATACCCGGCGATCATATACTCGTCAATAAATTTATATGGGGGATACATATACCTTTTACTAAAGATATAATTCCTGTATCGCATCCAAAAACGGGTCAGGTTATAGTTTTTAAATTTCCATATGCAAAGAAATACAATCTTCATCCAGGAATTGACTTTATTAAAAGAGTGGTAGGAACCCCGGGGGATAAAATCCAGATTATAGATAATAATGTTTATATTAATAATCATTTATTTAATTGTAAATATGCTAGATGGACTTCTAAAAAAATATTGCCGGCATATAATTCTCCAAGAGACAATTACGGCCCTATAATAGTTCCTAAAAATGATTTATTTGTCATGGGAGATAATAGAGATAATAGTTTTGATTCAAGATACTGGGGGTTTGTTCCTTACAAAGATGTAATAGGCGAAGCATTTATTATATATTTTTCATGGAATCCTAAAAATCATTTTGATATATACTGGCATAGATTTTTTAAAACCATACCAGATTGTAATTTTAACGGTTAAAAATAAAATTTATTATTGATTTTGATTGACAAAAAATTGAATGAAATAATTTTTAAAAATGATGAGGTAAATAAAATTATTGATGATCTTGCCGCTAAGATTATCAAATTTAAGTTTAATTTTAGCAATTTAATTATTGTCGGCATTAAAGAGGGCGGCGTTGCCTTGTCTGATTTAATTCATAAAAAAGTAAAAGAAGGTACAGGTTTTGATTGCCTTTCAGGATACGTTGATATAACATTATACAGGGACGATTCTTTTGCGGTGAAAAAAACTGTAAAATCAACAGAGATGCCTTTTAACATAAACGATAAAGACATACTCCTTGTTGACGATGTAATATACAGCGGAAGAACCGTAAGAGCCGCCATTGATGATTTGATTTGTTTCGGAAGACCTAAGAGCGTAAAATTAGCGGTTTTAATTGATAGGGGCGGCAGAGAAATCCCTATTTGTCCTGATTTTACTGGAAAAAAAATTAAAATACCAAATAAATACGATGTAAAAGTTGAATTAGCAAGTAAAAATAAATTTATTGAAAAAATATAAAATTATAATATTTGTTTAGAAATTAAACGTCAGTTTATCGGTATTTATAAAATCGGCAGAAAAATTTGCCGATATCTTCAAAGATTTCTGATTTCAAAGATTGCTGATTTCAAAGATTGCTGATTTCAAAGATTTGCAAATATAATTATTACCTTATTTTTAGCTTATCCGTCATATGTTATCTATTTTTTAATAATGCAAAGTTAAAGCTAAGTAAACGCAAAGCAATGAGCTACGTTAAAAAAGACCTTATTTCTATTAATGACCTGAGCAAATCGGATATTCTTTATTTTGTTGAAACGGCAAAAGAATTCAAAAAAATTTCATTGCAGGATATTAAAAAAGTTCCGACAATGAGAGGCAAAACTATCCTGAACCTTTTTTTCGAACCTTCAACGAGAACAAAAACTTCATTTGAAATTGCTCAAAAAAGACTTAGCGCAGATACTATAAATCTTTCTATAAGCCAAAGCTCTGTTGCCAAAGGAGAAAGTCTAAGCGATACAATCTTAAATTTGCAGGCGATGAAACCGGACGCCTTCATTATAAGACATTATGAATCAGGAGCGCCGTTTTTTATTTCTAATATTACAAATGCTTCGGTTATTAATGCAGGCGACGGAATAAATGAACATCCGACGCAGTGTCTTTTAGATATTATGACTATTTTTGAACATAAAAAAGAAATTAAATCTCTAAAAATTGCAATTATAGGAGATATATTTCATTCAAGAGTTGCTAGGTCTGATATAGCCGGTTTATCAAAATTAGGTGCGGAAATCTATCTTTACGGACCTCAAACTTTAATGCCGAGATTTATTAATTCGGATAATATAAAAATAGCCGGCAGTATGGAAACGGCTGTTAAAGAAGCAGATGTTATAATAATGCTGCGAGTGCAGAAGGAAAGAACTTCTTTTTATTTTATTCCTTCAATAGAAGAATACAGAAATTATTTTAAATTAACTAGCGAAATTTTAAAATTAGCATCAAAAGATGTTTTAATTTTACATCCGGGTCCCGTAAACAGAGATGTAGAAATCTCAGGTTCAATTATAAATAGCGGCAAAACGGTTATATTAGATCAAGTGGAAAACGGTATTGCGATAAGAATGGCATGTTTATATATATTATTGGGCGGCAGGCATTCATGATTTTAAAATAATAAATTATAGAATAAACCATTAGTTAAATATAAGTTAAATATAAAATTTATGGAAAAATTACTAATTAAAAACGGTATTGTCGTAGATCCTGCAACCGACACCCAAGTTAAAAGAGATATTTATATTGAAAACGGTCTAATAAAAGAAATAGCATATGAAAGTATCGGCAAAAACGGTATAGATATTAATGTTATTGATGCAAATAATTTATATGTATTGCCTGGGTTAGTAGATATGCATGTTCATTTAAGAGAGCCCGGCTTTGAATATAAAGAGACAATTAAAACAGGTATGGAAGCTGCTATAGCTGGCGGTTTTACTTCTATCTGCTGCATGCCTAATTCTAATCCCGTCAATGATTGTAAAGAAGTAAATTCATTTATTATAAATAAGGCTAAATCTTTTGATTTATGTAATCTTTTTACAATAGGAGCAATATCACGCGGCAATAAAGGTTTAAATCTTGCAAATATAGGAGATTTAAAACATTCAGGGGCAGTAGGAGTAAGCGATGACGGCAGACCGGTAGAAGACAGTTCTTTAATGGCTAGAGCTCTTTTATATGCAAAGACATTTGATATGCCGGTTATATCGCATAGCGAGGACATAAAACTGAGAGGAAAAGGTTTAATGAATGAAGGCATTATTTCTCATAAATTGGGTGTTAACGGAATTCCTTCGGCATCCGAAGAAATAGCTATTTTCAGAGATATAAAATTAGCTGAGTATTATGGAGCTTCGCTTCATATAGCTCATGTTTCCACAAAAGGTTCTGTTGAATTAATTAAAATGGCAAAAAATAAAGGAATAAATATAACTTTTGAAACCTGTCCGCATTATTTTTCTATTACCGAAGAATCTTTATTGTCATATAATACAAATGCAAAAATGAATCCTCCGCTAAGAACCATGGAAGATGTTAATGCAATAAAAAATGCTCTAAAAGAAGGTTTATTTGATGTCATAGCTTCCGACCATGCACCGCATTCCGAAGACGAGAAAAATACAACATTAGATGAAGCGCCTTTCGGTATCATAGGATTAGAGACATCTCTTGCCTTAACTTTAAAGCTGTATCATGAAAAATATTTATCTATGCTTGATATTGCAAAATTAATGTCTTTTAATCCTGCAAGAATTTTAAAGCTGCAAAATAGAGGCGGCATTAGAAACGGAAATATAGCCGATATTACGATAGTTGATCCGGGAAAAAAATGGACTTATAAAAAAGAAAATATAAAATCATTAAGCAAAAATTCTCCTTTTATTAATAAAATATTTAAAGGAGCAGCATTATATGTTATAATAAAAGGAAAAATTTTTAATTTATAATTTTAATCCTTTATTTTAAATTTAATATTTTTTTAAATATTAAATAATAATTTATAATTATAAAATAAATATTATAAATACATTCACTATACACTACACTAATAATGGTAAATAGCACAAATATTGCCGACAATACGGATAAAGAAAAAGAAGCCTTAATAATGCTGGAGGACGGAACATATTTTGACGGTTTTTATGAAGGCAAACCGATTGAATCAGGCGGGGAATTAGTATTTAATACTGCAATGAACGGCTATCAGGAGCTTATCACCGATCCTTCATACAACGGACAGATAGTTATTATGACCTATCCTATGATTGGAAATTACGGTATTAATAATGAAGATTCCGAATCTAAAAGGGCATGGCTCACAGCCTATGTTGCAAAAGATATCGTTTCTAAATATTCTCATTACACTGCGGTAAAGAGTTTAACCGATTTTCTTAACGAAAATAATATTCCTGTCATAACAGGCGTAGATACGCGTGCATTAGCCATTTATCTTAGAGAAAAAGGTTCAATTAACGGATATATAGCCTTAAAATCAAAAGGCATCGATTATATAAAAGAAAAAATAAAAAATGTGCCTAGAATGGAAGGGCTAAGCTTAGTTTCCAATGTTTCGGTTTCTCAATTATATAAAAAATATGTAAAAGAACCTGAGTTCAATGTTACGATAATTGATTACGGCATTAAATACAGCACTATAAAATGTCTTAATGATATCAATGCAAACGTGGTCGTAGTTCCCCATAGCAGTTCAAAAAAATATGTTCTTGATACAAATCCGGACGGAATACTTCTGTCAAACGGCCCGGGGGATCCCAAGGCTCTTATTGATGAAATAAAAATAATTCAAGAACTTACAGGAGAAAAACCTATTTTTGGAATTTGCCTCGGACATCAATTACTTGCTCTTTCGTTAGGTTTTAATACTTATAAACTGAAATTTGGACACCACGGTGTCAATCATCCGGTAAAAAATCTTAAAACTTCTAAAATAGAGATTACTTCGCAAAATCATGGTTTTTGCGTAGATATTAAAGACGCACATTTCAATAAAAATCTTAAAAATACCGAAATAACGCACATTAGTTTAAACGACGGTACGGTAGAAGGTATTAAAAATGAATCGTTAAACTTATTCTCTGTTCAATATCATCCTGAAAGTTCACCCGGCCCGAATGATTCAAAATACTTATTTGAAGATTTTAAGAAATTATGTTTGGAAAGCAAAATAGAAAATAATTAATATATTAAAATTAGAAATGACGGGAGAGGATTTTTTATACAGGATAAAATATCTTTATAAAATTACTGAAAGCTGTTCGTTGTGCCCAAGATGCTGCAATGCTAAAAGATTTAAAGCGGAAGAAGGTTTGTGCGGGGCAAAAGACAAATTGCGTATTGCAAGTTTTAATATACATAAAGGGGAAGAACCTTGTATTTCTGGACGTAACGGTTCAGGTACGATATTTTTTTCAGGCTGTTCCTTAAAGTGCAAATTTTGTCAGAATTATCCGATCAGCAGATTTTATAACGGAAAAAATTATAATGTATCAGAGTTAAGCGATATAATGATAAAACTTCAAAAAAGAGGGGCGCATAATATTAATTTAGTAACCTCAACGCATTTTATGCCGTTTATTGTTGAAGCTTTATATATTGCAAAAGATAAGGGTTTAAAAATACCTGTTATTTATAACAGTTCAGGATATGAAACGGAAGAGCTGATTGAAATATTAGACGGCATTATAGATATATATCTTCCCGACATAAAGTATTCCGATAATAAGATTGCTCTTAAATATTCAGGAGCAGATAATTATGTTGAAGTCAACAGAAAAGCTTTAAAAAAAATATATAAACAATCAGGAGAATTGCAGACCGATTTTAGCGGTATTGCTATAAAAGGAATGCTTGTCAGGCATTTGGTTTTACCGGAAGATCTTTCCGGATATAAAGAATCTTTTAAATTTATTGCCGAAGAGTTGTCTAAAAATATTCCAGTAAGCCTTATGAGCCAATATTTTCCTGCTTACAAAGCTTTTAATGATAATGCCGTAAATAGAAAAATAACCGCGGAAGAATATATTAAAGCTGTTGATTGTTTGTCCAATGCCGGTTTAGCAGGTTATTATCAAACAGATTTAATAAATGATTTAACTATTTAACTATTTAACTATTTAACGGTATATTTTAATAATTAATATAAGGTATCTATATTATGCCAAAACGAACAGATATAAAAAAAATTATGATTATAGGTTCAGGACCTATAATCATAGGACAGGCTGCAGAATTTGACTATTCAGGAACACAGGGTGCAAAAGCTCTGGCGGAAGAAGGGTACGAAACTATTTTAGTAAATTCTAATCCTGCTACTATTATGACCGATCCTGAGTATGCTTATAAAACTTATATAGAACCGTTAAATGCTGATTTTTTGGAAAAAATTATTGAAAAAGAAAGACCTGATAGTATTATTCCTACTTTAGGCGGACAGACTGCTCTAAATTTAACCATTGAATTATATGAAAGAAAAATTATAGATAAATTTGGTATCAAAATACTTGGAGCAAGTATAGATGCTATAAAAAAAGCTGAAGATAGAGAATATTTTAAAAAAAGTATGGAAAAAATCGGAGTTCCCGTATTGCAGGGCGATTTTGCGCATAATATAGAAGAAGCGTTTGCAGTTTTAAAACAGATAGGGTTTCCGGTAATAATACGGCCTTCTTTTACTCTCGGCGGAACGGGAGGCGGCATTGCTTATAACATTGAAGAATTTAAAGAATATGCCCAAAGAGGAATTAACGCAAGCCCTACAAATGAAATTTTGATAGAAAAATCAATTATCGGTTTTAAAGAAGTTGAGCTTGAAGTAATGACCGATAAAAATAAGAATACAATTATAATATGTTCTATTGAAAATTTTGATCCTATGGGTATTCATACAGGAGATTCAATTACTATCGCCCCGGTTCAAACATTAAATAATAAAGATCTGCAAAAAATAAGAGACTGGACTATAAAAATAATGAGGGAAATTGGCGTAGAAACAGGAGGCGCCAATGTACAATTTGCGTTAGATCCCGATTCTGACGATGCTTATGTGATAGAAATGAATCCAAGAGTTTCAAGAAGTTCAAGTTTAGCTTCTAAAGCAACGGGTTTTGCAATTGCTAAAATAGCGGCAAAATTAGCGGTAGGATATACTCTTGACGAGCTGCCGAATGATATAACAAAGAAAACTATGGCATGTTTTGAGCCGTCTATAGATTATGTCGTTACTAAAATTCCGCGTTTTACTTTTGAGAAATTTCCGCAAACGGATTCTTCTTTAACGACTCATATGAAATCGGTCGGAGAGGTTATGGCTATAGGCAGGACTTTTTGCGAATCGCTGCAAAAAGCTGCCAGATCATTAGAAAATGGATATTACGGAATTGAATCATTATACGGTCTAGATCTATTGTATGATTGTCCAAACAATTTAGAATCGGTATTTTATTCAATTAATAATACGGAAAATGCCGGCAGCGGCAGCCCGGTTATCCTAAATATTTCAGAATCCGCAGGTATAGGAATTTTTAATGTAAAAGAAGAAATAAAAACTTTAATTAAAAATGCCGATTGTAGAAGACTTTTATTAATAGCCGATTCTTTGAGAGCAGGTTTTACGGTTGATGAAGTTTATGAATTTTCAAAAATTAACAGATGGTTTCTGGAGCAAATTTCATTAATTATAGATTTTGAAAAAAAATTGTTTTTATGCAATATTTTTAATGCCGCAGATGCGGGTGTGGATAAATCTGATAAAAAAATTAAAGATATTTTTAAAGAAACTAATAAAGAGACTAATAAAGAGACTTTTAAAGAAACTGCAGAAATTTTAAAAGAAGCAAAACAACTCGGTTTTTCTAATATAATTATTGCTAAATTAACCGCTGTTGATAAAAATGGCAGGCATATTAAACCTGATGAATATCTAAAGAAAAATAAAAATGCATTTAAAATTATCAAAGAACAGGAAAAATATATAGAAAAGCTGTTAGATAAATTTCAAATATATCCGATTTATAAAAAGGTGGATACGTGCGGAGCGGAATTTGAAGCTGCTACCCCTTATATGTATTCTTCTTATGATAAAACCAATGAAATTAGTGCGCTTGAAGGCAAAAAAGCTATTATTCTCGGAAGCGGACCAAACAGAATAGGACAGGGTATAGAATTTGACTATTGTTGTGTGCATAGCGCTTTTGCATTAAAAGAGATAGGATATAAACCGATAATGATAAATTGCAATCCCGAAACTGTATCTACCGATTACGATACTTCTTCAAGACTGTATTTTGAACCGCTTACGGCAGAAGATGTACTTCAAGTGTCAAAATTAGAAGGTTGCCCGCCGATTATATTGCAATTTGGCGGTCAGACCCCCCTTAAACTTGCTAAAGAATTTGAAAACAGAAAATTTAATATCCTTGGAACACCTTATAAATATATAGATATAGCAGAAGATAGAGAAAAATTTAAAGATATTATTCAAAAAATGGGACTTTTTCAGGCTGAGAGTTCAATGGCTTTCAATGAAGAAGAAGTTTATAAGAACTCTATTTTAATAGGATTTCCTGTTCTTTTAAGACCTTCTTATGTTCTTGGAGGAAGAGCTATGGAAATTATTTACAATGAAAACTCATTAGATAAGTATATTAAAAAAATATTTGCTCAGGATATTTCTTTTCCTATATTGATAGATAAGTTTTTGGAAGATGCTATTGAGGTGGATGCGGATGCATTATGCGACGGAGAAGATGTTTATATAGCAGGTGTAATGGAACACATTGAAGAAGCAGGAGTGCATTCCGGAGACAGTGCATGCTCTTTACCCGCATTTTCTTTGAACAATGACATTGTAAATCAAATCAAAGAAATAACAAAAAAAATATGTTTGGAGTTTCATGTAATAGGATTGATTAATATACAATTTGCTATAAAATATGATAAAATATACATAATAGAAGTTAATCCGCGTGCTTCGCGCACAGTCCCTTTTGTCAGCAAGGCAACGGGCGTGCCTATTGCAAAATATGCTACGCTTTTAATGTTTGGCAGAAAATTAAAAGATTTAGGGCTGCAAGGGTCTTTTAATATTGATTATTATTGTGTTAAAGAAGCCGTGTTTCCTTTTACAAAATTTTCAAATGTAGATCCAATGCTTGGACCTGAAATGCGTTCCACAGGCGAAGTTATGGGAATTGACAAAAGTTTTGGCATAGCTTATGCAAAATCGCAAATAGCCGCGGGTCAGAATATCCCGGAAAAGGGAAACATTTTAATAAGCGTAAAAGATGAAGATAAGAAATATTTAAAAGAACTTTGTCCGCAATTAATAGAAATGGGTTTTAGTATTTTGGCAACGAAAGGTACTTCTGAATATTTAGACAAATTAAATATTAAAAATTTTAAAATAAATAAAGTTAAAGAAGGAAGACCGCATATTATAGATGCGTTAAAAAATAAAGAAATTAATATGATTTTTAATACTCCCAGAGGCATGAAGTCTTTAGAAGATTCTTATGTTATCAGAAGGAGTGCAATTGAATTTACTATACCTTACTATACGACAATCAGAGGGGCATTTGCCGCCTCATCGGCTATAAAATCGCTTAAAGAAAAAAAATTATCGGTAAAACCGATTCAAGATTATTATAAAAAAATGCAATAAATGCAATAAATGCAATAAATATAATTATAATGAACCGTAATCATGCTTAGAAAATATAGATATCTCCCCATAATGATGAGGGAGGAGAGCTATATAAGTAATTATTCCCTATTGCATAATTAAGGATGAATATAATTAAAAAAGTAATAAAAATTTACTATTAATCTATTAATTATTTTTGCATACTTTCTATATATTTTATATTTTTAAAGACTCTAAGGAGGTAAAATTTAATTGAGCATCAGCAATGATTCTTGTCCTGTTACCAAAGAAGGCTATGATAAAATGGTCAAAGAGCTAAAACGGTTGAAGTCCGTTGAAAGACCTGCAAATATATTGGCAATTGAAGAGGCGAGAGCGCACGGTGATTTGTCTGAGAATGCTGAATATAGCGCTGCCAAAGAAAAGCAAAGCTTTTTAGAAGGAAAAATTATTGAGCTTGAGGATAAAATAGCGAGAGCTCAAATAATAGACATATCTAAAATATGCGAAAGCAAAATTGTTTTTGGCGCAAAAGTAAAACTTTTGGATTTAGATACGGAAACAGAGGTTGCATATCAGATAGTCGGCGATACTGAATCAGATATAAGCCAAGGTAAAATTTCTATATCTTCTCCTATTGCAAAAGCACTAATAGGAAAATGCGCCGGCGATGAAGTGATTATAAATGTTCCTAAAGGACAAAGAGAGTTTGAAGTTCTTGACATTGCTTATAGTTAATGGTATATTATAAATAATGATGTTTATTAATATTAAGATATTTAATAAATTAAATATTTAAAGGAGGATTAATGGCTTTAGATAAAATAGAAGTAGAAAAAGTATTAAATGAAATTAGACCGTCTCTTCAATTTGACGGCGGAGATGTAGAATTGGTTAATATATTAGATGACGGCACCGTTAATGTTAGGCTTCAAGGCGCTTGCGCAGGATGCATGGGTTCAATGATGACTCTTAAAGGCGGTATTGAAAGGGTATTAAAAGAAAGAATACCAGGAGTCAAAGAAGTTAATGCCGTTAATTAACAAATTTAAATTTATATTAATATAATCCCAAAATTGCCGATAGAGATTGTTAAATATACTGCAATGCATTAAGAATATTGGATTACTGCTTTCGCAGGAATGACACCCCATAGGTGAACTGTTAAAATCCATCAAAGTCATTTCCGCGCAGGTTCGAACCTAGAATAAAATTTTATATCGGCAATTTTGAGATAATATAAACATGAACTAATTGCTTTATATTTATATGTAGACTCGTTTATTAGATTTCCCTATATTTAGACATATTTCATAAGGTATTGTTTTAGCATAATTTGCAATTTCTTCAACCGTAATTCTTTTACTTTCGCTTTCTCCCATAATAATCGTTTCGTCCTCTAATGACGCGTTTTTAATTTTTGATATATCTACTATAATCATATTCATAGTTATAGTTCCGATGATATCGGCATATTGATTGTTTATTATAACCCTTCCTTTATTGGAAAGCATTCTCGGTATGCCGTTATCGTAACCAGCGTTGATAATCCCGATATTCATATCGTTAGGAGCTTTGAATGTTCCACCGTAAGAAACAGAACACCCTTTTTTTATTTGTTTAATCTGAATGATACCGGTTTTTAATGTCATTAAAGGCTTTAAATCCAAATTTATCTGCATCTGCAGGTTTACAGGATTGATTCCGTACAAAGATATACCCGGTCTTACAGAATTTGAAAAGTCGTCTTTTATTTCATTGCTAAGAATAGAAGAACTTGCATTAATGTGAGTATATAGCGGTTTTAATTTTCTGTCCGATATAATTTTTAAAATATTTTTATAATTATTAAGCTGAAATATTGTATAATCTACGTCCGTGTCAGCGGAAGAAAAATGGCTAAAAATACCTTCAAATTCTAAAAAATCTCCATTTTTTCCAATTTCTTCAATATAGCCTAATGCCTTAAATAATTCGCTATCTTTAAATCCTAGTCTATTCATTCCAGAATCGTATTCTAAATGTATAAGAGCTTTCTTATGAATTTTTTCGGCAGCTGCATAGACAGTTTTAAGATAATCTAAATCAAAAACACAAATAGAAATGCCCATTTCTATGGCATCTTTAATATGTTTTTCGTCAACCCCCGAAAGCATTAAAATTTTAGGATTATTTAATTTATTTTTTAACAAAATGGCGTCATCCAATTTAATTATTCCAAAAAAATTAATTCCTTGTTTTTCTAAAACTTGCGCAATTTCTAATAAACCATGCCCATAAGCATCCGATTTAACGATTGCAATTATTGTTTTGTTTTTGTTAAAGTTTAATGATTTTAATTGTTGAATATTATTTGATAGATTTTTTAAATTTATTTCCAGAATTGATTCCTGCATATTCATTGTTTTTATATTAAAAATTTTTAATTTTTATCGTTTTGTCTATTTATAAACATTATATTTTATGCTATACTTAACATAATTTATTATATTATTATAATTATAAAATATAATTTTTAATAATGATAGCTTAAGTTTTTATATTTTAATATAACAAAAATCAGGAGCTGCAATGAATGTTAAAGGCATAGATATAGATTTTAATAAAATTTTTAAAATTATAAGGACATCCGAAGATGATTTTATTGATATATTCATTGAATCAAATATATCTAATTTTCTTTCAAATGAGAATAAAAAATTAGAAAAAGCTATTTCGGGAGTTTCGGGAGGCGCAGGACTAAGACTTATTTCAGAGAAAAAATCATATTATGCATTTACAAATAATATTGATGAAAAAAATTTATTAGAAATAGGCAAAAATTTAAACAAAATAGCAAAAACCAATAGAACGGATAAAGATTTTAATAATTTAGATTTAAATTTTAAAAAGTCTGAGACAAAAACAGAAATGCCTATCTTAAAAGAAGTTTTAAATGTTTCTATGAATAAAAAAATAGAAAAAATAGATGATGCGGTAAAATTTTCTTGGGGATACGACAAAAGAATTTTACAAGCCAATGTTTCGTATAAAGATTACAAGCAAGATATATTTATTATAAATTCCGAAGGCAATATTGCCGAAGATAGCCGGGAAATTATTACTTTTTTTGTAAATGTCGTAGTTTCTGACGGCAAAAAAACAGAAATGGGCTATGAGCCAGTTTCGGCGTTTATGGGTTTTGAATTTTTTGATAAAATTGACCCCGCCGAAATAGCAAGAAAAGCATGTAAAAGAGCAATCACTCTGCTTGAAGCGCCTTTTGCCCCTTCAGGAACAATGCCGGTCGTATTGTCGAGCGAAGCAGGCGGAACAATGATACATGAAGCAATAGGGCATGGTTTAGAAGCCGATATAGCAGGCAGCGGTTTAAGCGTGTATTCCGATAAAATCGGCGAAGAAGTTGCTTCAAAACTTATTACCGTTGTTGACGATTCTTCATTAATAGGAAAAAGAGGCTCGTACAGATTTGACGATGAAGGCACTCCGTCAAACAAAAATATATTAGTTGAAAACGGAATATTAAAGAAATATATGTCTGACCGTTTATCTAATATTAAGTACGGATATGAATTGACAGGCAACGGCAGAAGAGAGTCTTATGAACATCAGCCTATAGTCAGAATGTCTAATACAATGATTGCAAAGGGCGAAAGTCTGCCTGAAGATATAATTAAAACTATAGATAGAGGGCTATTTGTCAAAAAAATGGGCGGCGGTCAGGTAAATACGGTTACCGGCGATTTTGTATTTGAAGTAATGGAAGGATATATTTTAAAAAACGGCGCTGTTTGCGAAGCAGTAAGCGGCGCAACTTTAATGGGTAACGGGCCGGAAATATTGAATAACATAGATATGGTCGGAAACGATATGGGTTACAGCGTAGGTACCTGCGGCAAAGATGGACAGGGAGCGCCTGTATCCGACGGACAGCCGACTTTAAGAATACCTTCTATAGTCGTCGGCGGCAAAAGTTAAGCAAAAACTATGTTAAAATTTATAAAGAAAAAATATAAAGTATAAAACAAAATTATTAATAATGGAAAGAATAAAAGACTGGAAGTCTTATCAGCATACTTTAAACAGGCGCAAAAGAAAAAATCCTAATATTTCTAAACCCTTATTTATTTTTATATTTTTAGTTATGCTTACTGTAATCTCAATAGGCGGAATAAAATTATTTTCTTATTTAAAAAATTATTATACAAAATCAGTGTTAAATAAACAGCAGGCTTTTTTAGGCACTGGAATAAGACCTATTAAATTTATAAATTCTAAAACAAATAATAAAATTGAAACTTTGTCTGCATCTTTAAGGGCAAACGGTATAAAAGGATCCGGGAAAAAATATTTTAACGGGCATAATTTTTCTATTGAATCCCTGCAAAAATATTTTCAATCTTACCCACCTAAATTTAATACAATAAAAAATGGACATTATTTACAGAAAATAGGAAAATACACAATAATATATACACTTAATCCTGCAGTGCAAAATGAAGCAAAAAAAGTTTTAAAGGCTAATAATGTTCCATTCGGAGCCGTTGCGGCAGTTAATCCTGAGACGGGTGCCGTTCTTGGATTTTATTCATATGCAAGCAATAAATCCAAAAAATATGAAATTTCTGATTTAACGGCTTATAGACCCGGTTCGCTTGCAAAAATCGTTACGGCATCAGCAGCAATTGAATCTAAAGGATTTTATCCAGGGTTTAATGTTTGTTATAACGGCGGATTATACGGAACAAATAAAAATTACTGGATACAAAATATAAATACCGGAAATAATAGAATATCTTTTAGACTGGCTTTTGCAAAATCATGCGATATTGCTTTCGGTAAAATTGCAGGATTTTATGTAGGGCACACATTGCTGCAAAAATATTTTGATAAATATTATTTTAACCGCAAGATTCCTTTTATTTTAAATTTACAAAATAGTACTGCAAAAATACCGTCAAAATTTTATAATCTTGAATTAACCGGAGCAGGTTTTAAAAATGCCAGAGTTACGCCTCTTCTTGCAGCATTAATGTCGGCAGCTGTTATAAACGGCGGTAAATTGCTTGATCCGTATATTATAAAAGAGGTAATAGATTCTAACGGGAATATAATCTATCAACATAAAGGCGTCAAGATTTTAGATTATCCTATTACTCCTTCAACTGCAGCCATTTTAAAGAAATTGATGATTAGCACTGTAACTCAAGGTATAGGCAGGTATGATTTTTATAATAATTATAATCAATATATGCTTCAGGGGGTTACTACAGGAGGAAAAACAGGAACCATATCAGGCAATCATCCTACCGGTTTATACCAGTGGTTTACCGGTTTTGGAGAAACACGGAATAGAAAAATTGCAGTTTCTGCTTTAGTTGTTGAAAAACCTGTATGGAGAATAGAAGGCGGAGGGGTTTCGGAAAAAGTTATTTATTCCTATTTTTTTAATAATAATAATGAAAATAATAATGGGACTATAAAACTTGCAAAAAAATAAAAGCCTGGCTTTGTATGTTGATTATGAACGCTTTCAATCAAAAGAAGCTCCGCCTATTTTGTTTTTCATAGCATACTTAAGAAATATAGGGTTTGATGTTGATTTTTTTGTTAGCGAAGAAGATTTGCTTAATGCATTGCGGCAAAATTTAAATATATTAAATCATGCAAATAAATTACAAAATTCAGACAATAAAAATTATTTTAAAAAATATAATGTTTGCCTGTTATCACTGATGAGCGCCGACAGTTTAAGGAGCATACTTCAAACTGCGATTAAAATCAAAAATATAGATCCGTTTATTGTTAATATATTGGGCGGCACCGGTGTATATGGGTATTATAAAGAGCTTATCAATGCTGAAGGCATAGATATAGTTATTGAAGGTGATGCCGAAAAAACGCTTCCTGCCGTTTTAGATTCAATAAAAATATATGATGAGAGCGGCAATCACAATAAACTCCGTGCAAATATTTTTAAAAAATTCCCCGATGATACAAAATCTAATATTAAAAAAGATGAAGCTTATTTTTGCACTGACAATCATATGGAGCTTCTATTTAAAAACAGAGGCAGTTTTTCCTCTCCTATATCAGATATACCGGATCAAGTTTATTTTGAAAGAACATTAAAAAATTCATTAAATCCGCTAAATTACAATAGCCGCAATTTGCCTGATGATTTATTGTCTGCTGATAGGCCGCATAATTTAAGCGGTCAATCTATTACTTTTAAATGTCCGATATCTAATGCCGCCGTAAAGCTTAATGACGGCACTATACGTTATTTTAACAGAATAAACCGCAGCGATCCTCTTTTTAAAAAATTTTATAATCCATATAAAGATTTGATATCAGGAACTGATTTTGAAAATTTAATAGCGCCGCATCCGACCGAAGAAGAAATAAATGAGCAATATACGGCGTATCCTTGGGATATATATGATTATTATAAATTTGAGTCTATCGGAATTTATGCTCAAAGAGGATGTAATTGGGGAAAGTGTTCATACTGCAGCATTGTAAATTATAAATATAGAAAATTAAATATAGAGTTTTTATTGAAAATATTAAACGAAGCTAAAAATCACAATGTTTTCGGGGTAAGTTTTGACGACGATATGTTTGTTCAAAATAAAAAATGGGTTAATAAGTTTCTTGATTTGATTATTTCTTATAACCTTAACGAAAGATTTAGCTTTACCGCAATGGTTAAAGTTGAGCATATTCACGATACAGATCTTCTTAATAAATTTAAAAAAGCTAATTTTTCAAAAATACAGATAGGAGTTGAAAGTTTTTTGCCTGAAAAAGTAAAGTTCTTTAGAAAAACTAAAGAAGGAAAGGAATCAGCTTACATAGAAAAAACAAAAGAAGTTATAGCATATTGCGCTTCAATAGGTATCACCGCTTCTTCTTTTATAATTTTGACTACTCCTGAAAAGAAATTCGGATTATTTGATATAATTAATGAAATTGGCGAAATTATAGATATATTGATGAATGTTTACACTAAGTATAAGATTATGCCTGTTTTTGGATACAATGATTTTATTACGGCATACCCCAATGCCCCGCTATTAAAAAAACATATGTATTCAAATTTTATGGTCGCTATTTCCGGTTATATTACGCACAACAATGATGATGCAGATTTTACCAGCGAAAGAAATGATAGCAATGATAACAATAATATATTAAATAAAAATACAGGTAAAAATATAGAATATAAAAAAAAATCAAATAACAAAAATGAGCTAAATCTATTGAATTTAAGAACTATTAAGATTCCTTATATGTATAAATTTTACAATTATCGCACAGCGCATTTTATAGATGCGCTGTTTAAAAGCTATAATGAATCAAATGCCGATACTAACGCTAATAATGATAGCATAATAAATACAAATGTAAATACTAACGCTGATATATCTTTGCCTAAATCTAAAAACGCCGATTTTGATTTAAATACCGTAGATAATAAGAATAATGATAAGAATAAGAATAAAAACGAAAATAAACTAACAAATAGAAAAGTAAATAATAAGCATGAACCTGAATCAGACGAACAAATTATGTTTTTGCATACAAAGAAAATTTTAGATTCTTTAAATAATACATTTGATATGTACGGAACATCAATGTTTGTAATCTATGAAATATTAGACGAGTTAGAATCAAACATAAATGATAATGAAAATAGATATCCTAAAGATATTATAGAAAAAATATTTAAAGAATTTTTCATTGCTAATATTAATAATAAAAATAATATTAGCAATGATAACGATAATAATTATATTTCTGATTTTAAAAAATTAATTGCGTTAAATAAAATTGAACCGGATAAAGCGCTTAATATTTTCAATCATTTTTTTAAAGGAATAGATTATATTAAAGATAATCAGAAAAAACAAAGGGATAAAGGTAAAGAAATTGTCGAAATTTTAATAAAAAGACTTGATTCGCTTGAAAAATTATATAATTTAAATAATAATAAATAAAATTCATATAATTTAAACATAATCTTCATAATTTTGTAATATACAAATGATATACTTAAGTTAAGCAGTCTTATTTAATTATAATCATGCAATATTACAAATTTTATGATCACAAAATTACACAGCGCTACATTTCTTGGAATTAACGCAATTATTGTTGATGTTGAAGTATTTATTGCTAACGGAATACCCGGCATTATGATTGTAGGCTTGCCCGATGCTTCTACCAAAGAATCAAAAGACAGGGTTAAAGCAGCAATAAAAAATTCAAGCTTTGAGTATCCTGCGAGAAAAATCACTATAAATCTTGCTCCTGCCGATATTAAAAAATCAGGACCTATTTTTGACCTTTCCCTAGCAATAGGAATATTAATTTCTGCAAAATTATTAATTCCTAAAATAAATCTTGACGATTACATAATAGCTGGGGAGCTTTCATTAAACGGCAATATTAATAAAATTGACGGAGTAATCGCCTTAAGCTTGTTAGCAAAAAGATTAAATAAAAAAATTATTATTCCGTATGAAAATTTAAACGAGGCAAAATATTTAGGGATTGAATATTATTGTTTTAATACTTTAACCGAAGTTTGCAATTTTATATCGGTAATAAATAAAAAACAGAATTTGACTATTAATAGCAATAACGATAATAATAGCGGCAATATTTTATTAAGCAATGAAGAACAAGATTCTGAAACAATAAGCAGACAGGATTTATTTTATATTGAAAATAATAGTAATAGCAGTAATAGTAATAGTAATGAATTAATTGATAATTATAAGATAATTAATAATAGCAGCAATGAAATATTTAATACGAATAATTATTACCCGGATTTTTCTGATATAAAAGGACATATAACAGTTAAAAGAGCAATGGAAATAGCCGTTGCAGGGCATCATAATATTCTTATGATAGGGTCTCCCGGCAGCGGCAAAACAATGATTGCCCAAAGCGCAGCAGGGATATTGCCTCTGCTGTCTCTTGAAGAAGCCATAGAAATAACAAATATTTACAGTTTTTCCCATAAAAAAATTAATGTTAAAAATGGTTTGATAACTTCAAGACCGTTTATGCAGGTACATTATTCCGCAACAATACCTGCATTATTGGGCGGCGGAGCTAATCCCGTTCCGGGAGACGTAAGCCTTGCCCATAATGGCGTGTTATTTATAGACGAATTTTCAGAAATGAATAAAAAGACTTTAGACAGTTTAAGGCAGCCTATGGAAGATAAAATTATCAATATATCAAGAAATAGATTTTTAGTTTCTTTTCCGTGTGATTTTATGCTTATTGCTGCAATGAATCCTTGTTCATGCGGATATTTAGGAGACCAGAGCCATGAATGCAGATGTTCGGGTGCCGATATTTACAAATTTTACAATAAATTGTCGGGACCTATACTTGACAGATTTGATATATTTGTGGAAGTCTATTCGGAAAGTTTAAATATTATTTCAAATAATATTCCTGAAGAAAGTTCATATGAAGTTCAAAGAAGAATAAATAAGGCAACCGATATACAAAATGAAAGATTTAAAAATATGGGTAAAAAATTTAACGTTTCAATAAAAAGTTCCGAAATAAAAAAATTTATAAATATATCCGAAGAAACTTTTAATTTTTATAAGTCAGCGGCTGAAAGTTTAAAATTATCTTCGCGCGGTTATTTTAGAATATTAAAAGTTGCAAGGACAATTTCGGATATTGACGGCAAAGACGAAGTTGATGAAGCATCAATACTTGAAGCATTAAATTATAGAAATACAAAATTTTTAGGCGTATAATTATTTGACATGCTTCTCATTGCTAAAGCAATCTAATTATAGTACCGGCACAATTTTAAAATTATAAACTTTATTAATTACCGAATTAATTACCGATGTTTAATATAAACATAATTATAATTGAATCCGTTATATATATATTTGTAAGTATATTTATAGGCATTATTTTAAGAGGGGAAGATTTAAAGAAATTTAAAAGATTAATTTTACTGTTTTATTTGATAATCGGTATAGCAGTTTATTCTGTTTTATATTTTATAATACTTTCTGCTGTCGTGATAATATTTGCTATATTTATTTTAAAAATTTTAGAATAATAAGATTTTTAATTTTAATTTCAATATTTATAAAATACAATATTCTAATTAGCGCCTGTATTATATAAATTATCATATGTAATCAATAGTAAAAGATAAAAATATGCAAAAATACAGATGCCTGTATTATATAAATTATCATATGTAATCCCAAAATTGCCGATAGAAAATTTATTTTCTGGATTCCTGCTTACGCAGGAATGACTTTGCGGGTATTCAGCTTTTCACCCAACGGGTGTCATTCCCGCGAAAGCGGGAATCCAATGTTCATATAACTTTAAAGCTATTTTAAAGATTTCTATCGGCAATTTTGGGGTCATACTAATAATTGTAAAATAATCTTAGCTATATTATTTTTATCAGTTCAATTTCTTCTTCAACTTCTCTTCTGTCATACTAATAATTGTAAAATAATCTTAGCTATATTATTTTTATCAGTTCAATTTCTTCTTCAACTTCTCTTCTGTCATACTAATAATTGTAAAATAATCTTAGCTATATTATATTAAGATATGTATAATTTTTTTATTTTACCGTCTTTAACAATAGTTATGGAACTATCACCTATGTTTAAAACCTTATAGCCGTCAAATTCACTGCCTGCTTGGACGACAAAATTAGATTTACCTATGCCGACATCTGCGGCTGCATTTGAAACACCTTTTAATTTCACTGCATTTTTCTTTCCAGCATAACCAGTAAAATATTTAGATAGCTTATTTATTTTATAGCTGTTTACGTTTGGATACTGAGAAAACAGCCGCTGCGGAGACATTTGACTGCCGGGTATGATGGTTTGGGTGTTTATCTTACCCTTTTTTGCAAACGTAAGCTCGTGTTTCAATTTTGCTATCTCTATTTGTTTGGTCAGCTTATATATGATAGACGAATAATTGCCGGTCATATGCGCCTGCGGCGTTAGATGCGGCTTTAGATGTATTTTTTTATTGAAATTATCGGGTTTGACAAATTTATTCGAATGGACAGGCGAAAGCCGTTTACCTGTATTGCTAAAAGGCATAGGATGCTGCATTTTAACGGAAGGACTAAAATTTCTCACAGGCGAACTAAATTTAAGCGCAGATTTTGGCAATATAACTGTGCGATTAATATTCATAGACTTATAAATAATAAAACCTAATATTGTAATAAACACAAGCACAGGAACAATATATAATTTTTTATTAGATTTCTTTTTTCCAGATTTATTTTCTATAGTTAAATTATCAGTTTCTTTTACGTTTTCTTGAGAAGTTTTTCTTTTAAATAAATTCATAATAAATCACCTTTTAATATGATAATTTTATATTATTATTTGAAACGTTTTGAATTAAAACATAGCTTGGCAGATATTTTATTATACGGTAGTTTGTCGTTAAAATAGCCTGATTATTCTTTAATATCGTATATTTAATTCCGTTAGTTCTTAAAAAACCTAAAAATTTAAATGCTGTGCCGCCTATGACGGTATTAAACCGTACATTTTTCTGTTTAAGAGTTTTTACCTGCGCTATTTTTACATTTGAAATTTTAGCCGTAATCATATTTATATTTTTTTTTGTATGCAAGTATGTATTATATGCAGGCAAAAGTTTAAATATTAATATATAAATAATAGAAATAATTACTAATGCGTTTATTGTTTTATAAATCATAGCCGCTCCTTAATAAGCCACTTAGATTGTCCAGTAAATATTAATTTATTTTTTTGTATCGTATAATGAAAAGAGATAGGAACATTGTAATGTTTTTCAAAATTTGTGCTAAAACTATATAAAATACTTTTAAAATTTAAAGGACTGTTTTCAATCTGAAACTTAAAATTGACGCTATAACCGTTATAAAGTTTAGAAATTTTTAAATTTAAAATATGACAATCTAACGGTTTTATAATGTATAAATCCTTAATTTTTTTATATAAATTTATGTCTTTTAATAATTTTAAATACAATATTTTATTATTTTCTAAAGAAAGTTTTTTTAAATTTATTAGCGCTTGCTGTTTTTTAATATATAAATTATTTAAATTGTTATTTATATAATTTATATAGATAAATAAAATAACTAAGCTTATAAAAAACAAAGCCGATATTTTTGTTATAAAAATATCAAATTTAAATCTTTCTTTATTAAATGTTTTTTTTGAAGCAATAAAATCCTGACAGGAAAAAATATCAAATAAATCTATTCTGTTAAATGTTTTAAAGGAATCTTTAAATTTTTCCGTATTTGAATATAGATTTGTTTTTCCTGCGGCTATTATTTGATTGATAAACGGCAAGCTTAAATTCATATCTATATCTAATATGTTTTTTCCGTCAAATATTCTTATTTTTTGACCGTAATCTTCAATTAAAACTGATTCTTTATTTATATCAAGATTATTATTTACAACATAAGAATATAGCGTTATATTTTTTTGGCTATACGGAGAAATATCGGGAACTTCATATATGTAATAACCGCCGTCCTTATTAAAACACAAAACCTGTTTACCTAAAGATTTTATATATTTTTTTAATAAAGATTTATTATAAAAATCTAATATTTTCGGTTCTATCTCTTTTGAGATTAAAAACAAATCTCCGTCCTGTTCTGGCAATCCTTTTATGAATGCCGCACCCCTCAATTCTTCGTCTAATACGGTAGATTCGTTTCTGTCTATATCGTATATTATTTTATATCTCATTTATCTTACTCCGTTTACTAAAGAGCCAATTAACGGCAGGTATAAATTTAAAAAGAAAAATATTATAAATCCGGCGGTTAAAAATAGCGTCATATAAGTTATAAAACTTGCAAAAATATTAATTTTATCATCGGATAACTCTTTATATCTATTTTTAAGGCTGTCAAATGTTTCGTCAATTTTGCCGGTCTTCTCGCCGGCGGATATATAGGTAGAAACAAGCGGATTTATATCCAATCTTTTTAGACCGTCTGATAAAGATTTACCTGTTTCTAAATCTTTTATTAATAATCCTATATTCTTTTTCCAGTATAAATTTCTTGTATGTTCTTGAACAATCTTAAACGATTCTATTACGGTAATCCCCCCTTTTGTTAAAACATAAAGCTGATAAAATAAAATAGAAAGATAGCTTGAATTTATAACTTCAGATACAACGGGAAGTTTTGAAATAATTTCATAAGTTTTAGATTTTAAGCCTTTGTAATCTATAAAAAATAAAGTAAAAAATAAAAGCGCAGCAACAGCGACTATTAATGATATTACTGGCACATAAGGTTTTATATTAGTCATTAAAGTTAAAACAAGAGGCGGTTTAATGCCTTTAACATTTTTAATAAAACTCATAAATTTAGGAGCGGCATAATATATAAATATAACAACGGCTGTTATCATTAATAAAAATAACATAACAGGATATACTATAACCTTGCCTAACTTTTTCTTATACGAATATACGCTTTTATAATAATTAGAAATCTCTTTAAATCCTTTTTCTATATCGCCCTCTTTTTCCGCAGCGCTTAAAATTGCGACAACCTCTTCGGGAAAACCGAGCGCAGGATATTTAAAAATAGAAGTCAAGCTTTTACCGGATGCTGTTTCCGACAATAATTTAGAAATCAAAATGCTTATCGATTTATATTTATAATTTTTAAAAATTCTATTGATATATTTATAAAAATCTTCGTTATTCATTCTTTTTGAATCGTATGAATAAACGGCAAGCATATTGGACAGAGAAGACAATAAACCGCTTGTCCCCAAGTAAAACGACAGCTCTTCAAAAAAGGAACTTAAATCGTTATTCTTGATTCTTTTTGTAAGAGGAATAGACAAAATGATAGATTTTAGGTCAGGGAATATATATTTTACTATAAACCCGTTGTTTAACAGTTTAGTTCTTGCCTGAGTCCATGAAGAACTCTCTATATATAAATAATTCGTCTTTCCTTCTTTGTTTAAAACTATCCCTATGTATTTCATAATGAGCTCCGTTACACTCAGTTTCACAGTATTTTTTATTATCGCTAAATTTTTTTTCCATATTATTAATATCCTAATTGTTAATATCCTATTTTATAATATTGGTTAATATCTATTAAGCCGGTAATTAACAAATCATAAGCCCGCCGTTTCAATGTCTTATAATTTATAGATTTTTCTATATTAAAAATAGAGATTTCGTTTAACATAGAAAGACGGACTTCGTCGGTAACATCAATAGCCTCCAGTACCGCTTTTCTCTGAACATATCCTGCTCCGCCGCATGTTTTACATTGTCTATGTCCTTTATCGTAAACGGTAAAATCTGAATTTATAGCTTCGCTTTTTCTAACAGCTTCTATTATTAGATTATCTTTTAAATATCTTTCGGGATAATCTCTAATATTTTTGGATTCTTTGCAATCGGGACATAATTCGTTATAAAGCCTCTGGCCCATAAGAATCCTGACCGAATCCAATAAAATATTTTTATCTATTCCTAAATTTTCAAGCCGTCTTATAATTCCTAAAGATGAACTTGCATGAACGGTTGCAAAAACAAGGTGACCCGTTTCGGCGGCTACAATAGCTTGTCTCGCCACTTCCTTATCTCTTATTTCGCCGATTACGATAACATTCGGAGCGCTTCTCAATATGCTTTTAATTGATTTTTCATAATTCATTACTTCATTAATTTCGCCTTGCGTTACGTTAGAATTTGATAAATGTATTTCTATCGGATCTTCAATCGTATAAATATATCTGTCCATTTGTTCCGCTATCATTTTAATAATAGCAAACACCGTAGTGGATTTACCCGCCGATGTCGGTCCTGAAATTAAAATAAGCCCTGAATTATACAGCAGTATTTTGCTCAGCAGTTCCGCGGTTTCATCGTTAAAACCTAAATCCGTTAAATTTAAGAGTCTTTTATTTCCGCCTAAAAGTCTTAAGGTTATTTTATGCTGATTTTCCGGCACATCTTTTATTCGCTCAGGATAAAATTCTGCTCTAATTTGAATTTGTCCTATCGTGAACATTAAACTTACCGTGTCTTTCGGATTAACATTAGCGGTTATTCCACCCTTATTTTTTATAATATTTTTGAGCTGATTAAAAAATACTACGCTAATCGGATTTAATTTTTGTAAATTACCGTTTCTTACCATATGGCAAAATACCGTTTCATTGTTTATAGGATTAAGATGTATGTCTGAAGCGTTTTTAGAGACAGCCATATCTATTATATTTTTTAGATATTTTTCAGGATCGGTCTGCTCTTCCATTGAATATCCTAAATTTTTCAAAATAAATTCAGCCGTTGTAAGATATATTTTTGAAATATTCGTTAATAAAGATAAATCTTTATAAATATTACTATTAAAGATATTGACTATTAGCAAAACTTGCGCATTTTTTTTAAGGACAAGACAGTTATTCGAAGCGCAGTATTCTTTTGTTAAAAAATCAAATGAAACCGTAAAACCGTCGGGGACTGCATTTATATAATCTATTCCAAGCTGAGAAGACACGGCTTTTATAACAGTTTCTTCACTGACATATCTTAAATCCGTTATTATTTGTCCTAACAGTTTTTGAGATTTTGACTGCATTAAAATAGCTTCGTTAAGCTGTTCTTCTTTTAAATAACCGTTATTTATTAATATTTCGCCGAGTCTCATAATCACGCCCTAAAATATAAAGTTAAAGTTCCCGCTGCATTTGACGTCTCCGCCTGCGTATCGTTTGGAGTTAAAGCGGCTCCGTTAAATATCGCTCCGCTTCCCTGCCCCGAATCCGTGTTATCGAGGGAGTTAAAAAAATCGGAGGCTATTTTATATGCATCGTTTTCAGGTACTAAACCAAACTCTATTTCATAAACATTAGAAAAGTTTGTATCCTGCACTACGCTTATTGCCCCGTTCCACGGGTCGCAGTGATAAATTGTAGTTGAACCGGCAGGGCAGGCTGTTCCCGGCGCAAGCGCCGCCGTTGCCGTCCATGATTTACCTAAAACCCCCTGTGTAACCATGTCAGACACGGTCACGCCTTGAATACTGCCTTGATTTTGACTCATATAATTTAATACCGAAGCTTTCATAGCGTTTACTTGACCTGCGGCAGACGTTACCTTTGATACGCCCATGTATTTTGAATATACGTATAAACCGCCAGCGGTAAGTATAGATACGATTATCATAGCTACGATAAGCTCCATCATCGTAAAGCCCGCGTTATTATTTAATATGTTTTTAACCTTTTTCATAAAAACCTCCGTTAATTTAAGTTAATTTAATAGGCAGGTGAAGAAGAAAGCAAATAAGGCGACGCTGAACAGCCATCGGTTATAGTTATAGTGACGGATTGAGTGGGAGATAACTGTACATTTTGACCGCATACGCCGATATATTCATTAAGGTTATAAGCCGTATCCGTAATATACCAGACATAGTTTGGGTCGCCATATCCACTTTCTAAAGCGCTAAAAGTAGGCGCTGTCTGAGTTGGCACCGGCGCGGCCGATATTTGATTCGGCGCTGAAGTTGAATTTATTGTTGATGTTGCCGGATATGCCGAAAAACTAAAATTTACATTTACAGGCGTAATAATTGTTCCATTGTTATATGCGCTTGCCCCATTATAAATATCTTTTGTAAACATTCCTTGATATGCAGGCGGAACACCGGATATATTCAATTGAAATGTGCCGTTATGCGTATCATTAAGACACATATTTATAACATTAGTTCCGATAGACTGCTGAACACAATCATTGCCTTGATTTATACGTTGAAGTCCGGACGGCAGATAAGTCTGATTAACCCCATTTACCGAAAGTCCTGCCTGTAATCCTGAAATATTTGAAAACAGTGGATTTTTGATACTATTCTGCGCATTATTACTATACGCTGCCAATTGATACTGTATTTCGGCTTTTATAATACTATTAGCCGTATTAACCGCCGCTTTAGCTTGATTGTTAAGATTAAAGCCTTCAAGAAACGGTATAGATGCGGCGGTTATAATCATTATTATTATAAGAGCCGCTAATATACCGATTAAACCAAAACCCTTATTATTTTGTAATGTTTTCATGCTGCAATACCCCCTCTTAAAATTTAAAATCCAAAAAGTATTGTAGATCCGCTGCTGTCAGATATTAGAGTATTATTATCAGGTATTACGGCTGCGCAAGCGCTGCTTGGCAAAGAATATGCAATATCTTGCCAAATGATATAGGAAATCTGATTTTCTAAAGCATTGCAAATTTGTAATGCCTGTCTATCCGTCATATTAAGGGACATAATACCTATGATATAATTTGTGTTTATATTTAACCCCCAATCCTTTGGCTCTCCTATCCAATAATCAGCCACTATTCCTTTATTATTTAAGGGGTTCACATTTTCACCGCCGTTTACAGGCAGCAGCCAGCCGTCCGGCAATAAGTTATCTTGCTGCAGCGCAGCGGCAGTAAGCCCGTTAAAACTCCCGCCGTTATCTGAAGAATATGTAACACAAGCCTTTGATAATTTCTCAATATTAGATACGGTGCTTGAGACCTGCGCCGAACTGATAAATCCGCCGTAAATATAAATACTGCCCGCGGTTATAATTGATATAATTATCATTGCAATTATAAGTTCTATAAGAGTAAAACCTTTATTATTTTGCAATATTTTCATAATAATACTCATTTTTATTTAACAATTTATCTAAAAACGATATAGTAATAAACTAATTATAAAATACGGTATAGTTTTTATTTAACAATTTTTGGTTTAAGTAAAATATAAATTTCCGTTTTTGTTTTTGTATTATTTATTCCGCTAAAGATATAGCCCAGCACCGGAATATCGTCTAAAATCGGAACGCCGTATTTATTGTTGTTTGCGGAATCGGTCGTAAGTCCGCCCAATAACACTGATGTATTGGATTTTACGGCAAATGTATCAATCATTGTTTTTGTATCCACATTGGGAACGTTAAAGCTATTTCCGTTAGAACTGAAAGAAGAATACCCGTTTACATTGTTATCCACGACGGCTATCGTCGCATATACTTTATTTCCTTTCACGAGCGGCGTAAAAGAAATAGACAACCCCGTCTGAACCTGAGATATTTGAGGATAGGACAAAGTTGAGCTTGAAAGACCTAATGATTCTACCTGCACGCCGGATTCGTAAGGTATTACGCTGCCCGAAGATATGACTCTTGTTTGACCGTTTAAAACCGAAAGAACCGCTGAATTAACGAGTCGGACATTGCCGTAAGTTTGCAGCGCATTAATAACCGCCTGATTAGAATTATTACCGGTAAAAGATAGATAGTCGCCTGAGTTATTTGCTCCCGCCTGCGTACCTGAATTTAAAGAAAAATTGATATTAGAAATACCTAAAGCATTGCCTTTCATTACATTTTGAAACAATTCTTGCATATTAATGCCGAATTGATATTGATTTGATAAAGAAATCTCTAAAATTTTTACCGTCAGGATAATCTTTTTGGTTGACAATTTTTTAAGCTCTTTAACCAATAAATCAACTTGTTTTATTCTTCTTTTTTTGGCGTGAATAGTTAAAAGACCGTAATTTGGAACTATATTGTAATACGACTTCTTTGAACCCTTAAAGATTGTTTTTAGGTTAGTTAGAAGAACCTTATAAAAGGAATTAGAAGGGGTAGTCATGGTATCAGACATCATTCCCGCCGGATTCGTAGAAGTTTGGCTGCCCATCATAGAACCTGACGGAGACATTGCCGCTGCAGCAGAACCCATTGCCGGAGCAGCAGCCTGCGAATTATTAGATACATTTGAAGAAGAAACGGAGCCTACTGAAAAATTAACTTTATTTGTAAGCGCTGTAATAGAGAATCTGTAAGTTTTATCTATATAAGCATGAACGGTTATTTTATTTAAATATTTATTATAATGATAAACATAATTAGATAAAACCATTGAAAGAATTTTATATAAAGGTTTATTATTAAAAATAACGGTCATTTTTCTATTTATATTTATATTTTTGGAATAACTGAAATTGATTTGGCTATCCAAAGAAAGCATGTAAAAGATAGAACCTAAAGAAAGCCTGCCTTTTAGGGATAATTTTTGTTTTAAAGCTAAAGGTATTTTCTTTTTAGCAGTTATTTTAGGTTTAGCATAGCTGATTTTAATTTTAGGCAAGTTAAAAGCAAAAGTATTAACCGTTAATCCTAAATCTATTAAAGTTACTGCTATTAAAGTTACTGCTATTAAAGTTACTGCTATTAAAATTACCGTTTGAATTTTAATCATCATAAATTGTCAACGCCGATTTAAATTGTTAATATAGATTTGAGATTAAATTAAATGAAAATAAAATAAAATTGTACTTTTTTTTTATTTTGAGAAATATTTATAATACACTGCGATATTTTTAATATAATTGTAGGTTGAATAAGGCACTCCGCCGTTAGGTCCTGCGTTATAACATGCTAACGCCAGAGCAATATTATTCCCTTTTAAATTTAAACAATATCTTATATAATATACGCCGCCTATTATATTTTGAACCGGATTGTAAGGATTTATGCCGATACTCCTTGCTGTTCGCGGCATCAATTGCATAAGACCGATTGCCCCTTTATCGGAAAGTGCATTTATATTAAAGTCAGATTCTTCTTTTATGACTGATAGCACTAATGCGCAGGGAACGTTAAAATATTTTGAAGCGATAAATACTGTTTTCGCTATTGTTTTATAAGAATAGCCGTAAGCATTAGAAATCTCGACGCTAATTATTAAAATAATCATACAAAATTTAGCCATAAAGTTATTCCTTTTTTATACCTGTTTGCGACTGTTAAGTTTTTTATAGTTTCCAATTTTTTTATTCTGAATGAATTACCTGCATTAGAATATTTAAAATTCTCGTTTATAACTGTTGTATTGCCGTTATTTGTTAAACTTATATAAACAATTTCATAACCTTTTACGTATTTAAATCCTTTAATTATAACGTTAACTTGTTTAATGTTGATTGTTTTATGTATTAATATCTTATTTTTTGTATTTATCTTTAAATAAATAGCGCGATCTTTATTCATTAAAATATAAGGTTTTAAACTAATTGTTTTCAATGCAGATATTTTTATTTTTGGTCTAATATTTGTATTTTTCTTGGTATTTTTTAATTTAGCCGTTATTGTTTTATGTATTTTAATAATAGCAGCCATATTTTTGGGTATATAAACCCCTGCCCTTGTCTGTTTTAAAGACTTAATTTGCTGTTTTGCAGCGGCAGTCTTTAATACTGGAATATCAAGAACTGTAAGCATTATTCCATTTAATTTATCTGCCTGAGTTTTAGTTAAATGTTTATTAACTGCAGAAGCGTTATAAGCGCATCCCGATGTTATTAACGCAATAAATAAAATACTCAGAAATAGTTTTAATTTCATTTATCCTAGTCTTATATTATTGGAATTTTTTAAAATATTTTTTTGATTATAAATTACCTTTATGATTAATTTATGATTTAATAAATTTAATAGATTAAATTAAAATTTTTCGAATGAAATTTTTAATCTATTAAAAATCATTTTACATTTTTATTTTTACAATTTTATGAAACAAATAATTCAAAATTATTAAATTTTTGTTAATAAATTATTTCAATATTCGTTAAAATAAAATAAAAACAATAGCTTAATGTCAATTAGCTAATTTTTTATTAATTATTTATAAATTTTTTAAGTAATAAATTAAATAACTAAATAACGGCAAAAAATAAAGACAAAAAATTTGATGTTGATGCTAATAATATAAATTAAGATTAAGGCGAAAAATTAAGATTAAGCGGTAATGCGTTAAGTTAGCAGGATATCAGGATATTTTATTGACAATAAATAATTTTAATAGTAATATATAATATATTATTATATTTATATTGACTGTTATGCAATGTGCGTCCATAGCTCAGATGGATAGAGCAACAGCCTTCTAAGCTGTGGGTCGTGGGTTCGAATCCCGCTGGACGCACCATTTAAAACCGCATTAAATAAGCCGCTTCTGGTAACATTCTGCTTGGCAGGCATATCCTTAAAAATGGTAAAATAATGTCAAATTTGGTAAAATATTGATACATATTTGTCACATATATAAGGGGGATAAAATGCCAGAAATTAAAAAGAGAAAGAATAGTAAATTCTATCAATATGACGTAATGGTTGACGGAGTGCGTTACCGGGGCAGCTGCCATACGGACGATAAAAGTTTGGTCGGGAAAATAGCCAGCATTAAAACCTTATCGGATGAAGATATAAATAAACTTACAAAGAATTTAATTACTTTTGTTAATGCTAATAAAAATCTTACTCCCGCTGATTCAAGCGAGAGTAAGAGAATAAATAAATCGGATAACTCCTAGGAAACTAACCAGAATATAGACCATGAAAAATTTAGCGAAGGCCTTCAGTTTTTTACAATAGGTTTAGCTATGCACGAGTTTGAAAATTATAAGGCAGGGAGATAAAATATTTATTTGAACGGATTGACGATTTCTAATCTTTTTTCTATTTCCTGCCCTGAATGCAAATCTTCGGAAAAAAGTATATTACAGTTACTTTCCAATGCGGAAGCTATTACCATGCTGTCCCAGTAAGAATAGCGATATTTTACCCTGATCGCCGAAGCGGAAAAAAATATATCCTTAGAAAAATTAATTATCGAATATCTTTTATAGCAGCTATCGACAAAATCCATAATATTTAACTCATTAAACCCGAGTTTTTTAAGCATGTTATTGCTGACTTCATTTATTACTTGCGTGCTGATGGTGAAATCATCAGCTAATAAAACATCTTTTGCAATTTCATGTTTTTTTAAATCTATATCCGAAAAGCCGTAGAGGAATATGTTGGAATCAAGAAAGATATTATCTTTCATTGGCTTCTTCTCTCGATAAAAAAGATACGCCGCTATTAAGATGGACGGGGTTGTTTACGATCCTGAAAATAAAATCTTTATCGCTTCTAAAATCGTTATCCAGTATTATCACTTTCGCTTTTTTTGCGTTAAGATACTTCTTGGGCAAGTTAATTACACCGTTTTTTATTTCCGTTTCAAATTCCGAATTTCGCATCTTTAACACCTCTTAATATTGTGGTATTATAAATTTTAGTTTTAATAAATTAACTTAATTAATAAATATATCATTTAATTTATTAATATTATACCGCTTTTTTAGGATGCGTTCAATTATTGTTTCCGGCAGGCTCTTTGCTACTATATTGCTACCATATTTCAATATTTCATTAAAACACTAATAATATTAATATCTTATAAGTGCGATTTCCAGCCTTCTAAGCTGTGGGTCGTGGGTTCGAATCCCGCTGGACGCACCATTCAAAACACAAGCCCTTTAATCCTTTCCTGGCTTTTTACCATAAAAATTTATCTTGACTAAAAAGCTAAAATCGTATAAATTTATGTATATTTATACAAATTTTACATACAAAAACCCACACAATTTTTTATGAGAATTTACAAACGCGGAAATATCTTCTGGTGCTAATTTCAAGTCGATAAAAAGACTTACAGACAGGTATTCATGTAAAACAAAAGCAAAAGATGTCGCCCATGAAGTAGCGGTCGCCCTGCACGCCGACGTCGTCAGGAAGAAATTCGACATACCCGCTAAATATAAAGCTAAAAAATTATTTAAAGACGTATGAGAAGAGTATATTAAAATATATGTGTCAACTATGATGAGTTCAAAGTTATTAAAGATTATCAAAATGATCTTAAACTTCTGGAGATAAAAAATAAAGCTGAAAAATTTCTCGAAGAATGGCTAGACAAGGAATTTAAATCGCAATGTGGTTTTTTTCATTTTAATTTCAACCCCCTAACTATAAAAATTTACAAGCCTAAATTTAAAACGAGATTCATAGCCGTATTGGAAGCATTGAAAAAACCTTAGATAAAACGGATGTGGTAAAATAAAATCATGAAACACAGGCACATAAATGTAAATATTAATAAAAGTCTACCACTTGAAGCGATAGACGACATTGTCTCAAGGGGCGATATGCCGGAATGGTTGGAGTTAAGGGACTACGCTTTAAGCCATCCGGAAGCGTTAAACGATATAATAAAAATTTGCAAACATTATATAGCAGATCCCTACGAACAGAAATATTATTTCTGGTATAATTTTGCTCTATATTTAATAAATGCCGGAGGAACCCAATGAACGACAAGGAAGAATGGGAGAGCGTTGTTTCGAATATAGCGAGGATTAACGACATCCTGCCCGATGCCGTCATAGTAGGAGGAACAGCATCGGCTTTATATTCCGAACATAGAACGTCTAACGATACCGATTTTGTAGTTAAGGATTTAAAGGAAAGATTCAACGATATCCTTTCGACGCTTGAAGCGGTTTCTGGATGGAAGACTTCAAGGATAAAACCGCCGGTTTTAATTCTTGGAAATTTAAACGGTATCGAAACGGGTATAAGGCAGCTTATAAGAACCAAACCGTTAGAAACCACGGAAATGGATTATAAAGGCCAAAAATTAACAGTGCCTACCTCTGCCGAAATTTTAAGGATTAAAGGTTTTTTAATACTTGCCAGGAATGCGACGCGCGATTACATTGATTTCGTCGCGCTGGCCAACCATCTGGGCGACGGTAAAACCAATGAGTCCTTAAAAAGCTTTGACGAGCTTTATCCGCAGGAAAATAAAGCATCGGCCTTAAGGCAACTGGTGGTACAATTAACGAAACCATTACCGTATGATTTAAAGGAAACCGATTTAACCAAATATAAAAATCTCGACAAAAAGTGGCAGGATTGGCGTAACGTGGAAGAGTATTCCAAAAAGGTAGCGATTAATATTTTTACGGGATACAGGAATGAATTGGAGCCTAAACCCGAAACTCCTAAACCCGACGCTTTCTCGGAATGGCTCAATGAAAAAGAGCAGAATAAAAAGAAAGGGCCGAAGCTGTAATTTTAATAGAACAGGAGGTATATGTTATGATAATAGATGACGACGAAAAGTGATTAACACCACAGGGACCGCCGGAAAAAGACAAAGAATTGCTGGACACAAAACTGGGACAGCCACTAAAAAGAATAAAAAGCAATGCAGGAGCATAGAGAAAACCTGCGGGTAACAGGGGAAGGGGAGCATCGCCGCCTACGAGGGTATTTAAAAAGGACGACACAAGGAAAATCAAAAAAACTGCGAGGAAAGGAAGCAAAAGTAGTAGGTAATTTTAGTTTTGGGCTGTTTATATTATAAAATTATAACTTATTGATATTGTTGCATTTTATTTTTTATTTTGTAGTCCCCATAAATATAGTAATGTCAATATGTTGCTGGTAATTATGGTGAAGTTGGGTTAAGATAATTGATATTAGAAATGCTCAGACTCTTATGCCCGAGATTGAGGATATTTTATCTATCCCTTTTGATATCTGGATGCATAAAAATATGCCTTTAGAAATTTCTGCAAATACAGTCTTGTAATATTTTCAAAAACTACAAACTGCTCCCGGTTTATTCTATGATTGTATTAGCAAAACAGACACTAACAATAAACGGTATTCTATTAAATTTAAATTTTAGTTTTATTATATTAAATATTAAGAAGTTTTTTAATCTGTTCAAAATCGCTATTCTTTGCTTCCGTAAATGCAGAATATCCTTTGTCAATAGATTGGAGTATGTTTTTGTCTTTAATATTTAGAAGAATATCTTTCATTTTTAATTTTAAATCCTCATCAATGCTGTTGCCGGCGCAAATTGGGAATTGCGGTATGGGATCCGAGTAAGCTATAATTTTTAAAGAATTCTTGAAATCTTCCGCAGCGGAATCCATCAATGCCCCGGCGTCAAATTCTCCTGATATGACGGCGTTTGCCACATTATCATGAGAACCGAGGTAATCATAAGCGGCAAGAGATATAAGTTCAATCCCTGCTGCTTTCAGCATTGCTTTTGGAATAAGCGAAGAGCCCGTTGACATTTTAGAACCGAATGCTATTTTTTTTGATTTTAAATCTTGAATAGAACTTATTTTAGAATTTATCGGCGCAACAAAAACGCTTTTATAAGTGGGAGAGCCATTTTTGATTGCATAGACAAGAGGTTCAATTTTATATTTTTTACTTGCTTCTAAATAGGTAGAGGGCGTCATGTAAGCAAAAGACACTTTATTAGTTCCTATCTCTTCAATTGAATCTTCATATGTAACTGCAACCAAATTACTGTAATGTAAATTTAAAGATTTATTTAAATAATTTATTAGCGGTTCAAATTTCTTTTTCATAATTATTGCGCTTTCTAATGGAACTATTCCAAAAAGGTCTAATTTTAAGGAGCATAGTTCAATTTTTAATGAATTAGAAGACTTAGCTAACGATGAACTTATTATTTTTGATTTTTTCGCCGCTTCGGTTGTATTGGCAGATACCTTTTGAACGACGGCAAGATTTTTTTCTACCTCGGCGACGGCAATTTCTAACTGTTCAGCTGAAGAATATATTATGTCTATGCTATTTTTTTCTTCGCTCGCAGCTTTCATAATATTGCTAAATAATTCCTCCGCCTGAACAGATTCTGAACTTATTTTTTTAACATTTTCTATTGCGTCTTTAATAGCCTGAACAGTTTTTGAAGTTTCCTGAAGCAGGCTTTCTATTATTTTTCTTGTATCGGAAGTTGATTTGCTTGTTCTTTCAGCCAATTTTTTAACTTCATCCGCTACAACGGCAAAACCTCTGCCCTGCTCTCCAGCCCGCGCAGCTTCTATAGCTGCATTTAACGCTAAGAGATTGGTCTGGTCCGCTATATCGCTTATTAATGAAATAACGTCGCCTATTTCTTTAGATCTTTTATCAAGTTCGGACATAGTAGTATTTAAATTTTCTATGGAATTAGATACTGTTTTTATATCGTCTATAATATTTTCTATCATTAAATTTCCTTGAGTAGCTCTTTCTAGAGAAGTCTTAGAAGATTTCTGAGAATCTTTGGCGCTTTTTGTCATTTCTTTATGGGACATACTAATTTCGTCAATTGCGCTGGAAATTGAAGCCACCTGTACCGACAACGATTCATTTTCCCTATATATTTTTTCCATAGAACCGCTTTCAATATTGGCATCAACGGCAACAATATTTGTTGAATCCAACGCTTTTTGAAATGTATCGTTTAAGTAATCAAATAAATCGTTAATTTTACTGTCTATATTGTATAAATCTATTGATGAAGGGAGACGTTTTCTCAGGTCTTTGTCAATAGTCAAAAAATCTGTCAAAAAGTTATTAATTTTGTTTGCCTTTGCTTTAACTATGACGTTATTAATAAAAATGCCTGCATAGTAAATAATAGCAACAATAATAACGGCAAATGATAATATATAATTTTTCTGGATAAACGAAAAAATAAGAATAAATAAAGCTATAATTGCGAATATAATTATTAAAGCCGTATTTATAATATTGATATTTAAAATATTATTTCTATTGATGTTACCATTTTTAGTTATATTCCTGTTTTTCATATTTCTCACCGCCTTCATTATTTAATTACCTTAATTGCTTTATAATAAATGATAATTTAAAAAAGATTTATAATTATTAGAAGCTATAATTGCCATAGCGGCAGAATACAGTCTTGCTTTTGGCGGATCCGATCTTGAAGTTAAGATAACAGGGACGGCAGCACCTACCACAATTCCCGCAACCGTTGCCCCTGCAAGATATTCTAGGTCTTTAAATAAAATATTTCCTGATTCTATATTAGGCACAAGAACAATATCGGCATCGCCCGATACTGAACTTTTTATTCCCTTTTCTAAGGCGGCTTCTTTTGAGATAACATTATCAAAAGCAAGAGGACCGTCCACTATTCCATTTTTAATCTGCCCTCTTTCAGCCATCTTACTAAGCAACGCGGCATCTAAAGTTGATTGCATTTTAGGATTTATTTCTTCGGTTGCAGATAAAACAGCCGCCTTAGGCAGTTTAATGCCTAAAATAATAGCAAAATCAATTGCATTTTGAAGTATCTGAGCTTTTTCTATAAGATTTGGGCTTATATTAATTGCAGCATCTGTTATGATAAGCAGTTTTTTATATGTTTTTATTTCCATTAAAAACAGATGGCTTATAAGCCTATTAGTTCTAAGTCCGTTTTCTGCAGATATAACTGCATGCATTAATATATCGGTATGTATATGCCCTTTCATAATAATATCTATTTTTTTGTTTTTTGCAAATTCGCATGCAATTTTTGCAGAGTGTTCATCGGTTTCCGAATTTATAATTTCTATATTGCCCTTTTCAATCGGCAGTTCTATTGTTTCGGCAATTTTTTTTATGTTATTACCGTTGCCTATAAGAGAAGGTATGATTAACCCTGCATTGTATGCTTCTTTTACTCCAAGAAGCGTTAATTCGTCGGCGCTTCCCACCACCGCTGTTTTTTTCGGATTTAATTTTTTTGCGTTGTTTAGTATTTCGTCTAATTTTTTTAACATTTGTTGAATTCGTCAACTCATGTCTATAAAAGAAACTATAAATATAAAGAAACTTATAATAAAAGAAATATATAAGTATTTATGTTTCTTAGACATTGACATCCTTCATAATTAATTATTTTAATTTTTAATCGTTTATATTAATTATATCAAAATAATAATATTAATTAAAATAAATTTAGTTGTATTATATATTATGTATTATATATTATGTTATATAGATTATTTTATTATATTTTTATCAGATTAATTTTTCTAATTAATTTTCAAAATTTTTAATGCATTTTCCGCCATCATTAATTCTTCATCAGTTTTAACCGCCATAACGGTAGTTTTTCCGGAGTTTATTTTTATTATAGAGTTTTCTAAATTTAATGTTTTTAATTTAGACGAATTGTTAAAAATTTTAGCTGCCCCGCTATTTTTTGATTTATTCAGTTTAATACCCAAATATGAAAGATTATTACATACTTCCTGTCTAATAAACGATGAATTTTCTCCTATCCCCCCTGAAAAAATTAATGCGTCTATGCCGTTTAATGCAGCAGAGTATGCCCCTATATATTTTATAATTCTATAGCAAAACATTTTAATTGCTAATTTTGAATTATAATCTAAGTTATTTAAAAGTTCTTTAACGTCATAGGTTTTCTGAGAAATTCCGAGCAGACCGCTTTTTTTGTTATATATACTATAGATCTCTTCTTCAGATAATTTTAATTTATTTTTTAAAATAAAAGATAACGACGGATCTATATCCCCGGACCTTGTTCCCATCATTAATCCTTCTAACGGCGTGTAGCCCATTGACGTGTCAATAGATTTGCCGTTTTTAACTGCAGCGATGCTTGCGCCGTTTCCAAGATGGCACAATATCATTTTTTTAAAATTATATCCCGAAAGTTTTAGAACGTTAGAAATAAAGGCATAAGAAATGCCATGAAACCCGTATTTTTTTATCCCGTATTTTTTATAATATTCAATAGGAAGAGGGTATATTGAAGCATAATCAGGAATAGTTGAATGAAAAGAAGTATCAAATATACACACCTCGGCTGCTTCGGGGATTAATTTTATCGCGGTTTGAAGTCCAAGCAAGTTAGACGGATTATGAAGCGGAGCAAGTTCGTTAAGCTGCGATAATTTTTTTATATCCGGAAAATTTAAATATATTTCATTATCTGTCGTAATAATTTCAGTATCGTTATTCTTATTATTATTTGCGCTATGACTGTTAAATGATTTATATTTAATATGTTTATTATTATTATTATTATATTTTTTATTTTTTAAATTTTTATTTGAGATAATAAGAGGTTTAATAAAAACATTGCCGCCATGAACAAATCTGTGGACTACTATGTCTATTTTTTCATCTTTATTTAAATTGTTGTTTAAATTTTTATGAACTAATTCATTAATTATAAAAGATATTGCAGAATGATGATTCTTAAAATTTATTTTGCCGTTTTCTTTTCCGTTGATGTATTCATAATTATAAGAAGACAAAGATGTCCCTATCTCCTCTATTTCTCCGTCGTATAACCTATTTAATGACAATAATCTTGTCTGATGTGCGGGTATATTTTCGGATAATTTTCCCTTTTTGTTATAATTGCCATCTATTTTTGTTTTATTTATGCAGCTTGCGATTTTAATATTTTTATGGTCAATTATTTTAGATGTTTTTTTTATATATTTGAAATAAGCAAATTTTACAGAAGAACTGCCTGAATTTATGGATAATATATTCATAATTTAATTTTATTTATTAAAAATTATAGAAATAGAATATTAATAAATTAAATGCAAAAAATAATATAACTAATATAAATGCTATATTTGCGGCTATTTTTTTTGCCGATGATATTTGATATTTAATGTTAATGTTTTTATAATAATTCTCCTAACAATACTAATTTATATATTATCATTTATTTTATTATTTTATTAAAATTAAATAATTATGCGACCGCATTTTCAATAATCCTGTATGAAAATATTGCAATTTCTTTTAAATAAGAAACTATTAACGAATAATATATCATTTGATTTTTAGCGTCATATTCATATATATTTGATTTAATACCTGACAGGTCATTTATTGTTCTGTCGCAAACGTAGTCGATGTTTTTTATATCTTGCCATGTTTTTTTAATGATCTGCTGTTTATAGGCTTTATTATTTATTTTATTGCCGTATAATTCATAATTGTTATTATTAAAATTTAATAAAGAATAAAATGTATCGATAGTATTTTTAACTATTGAACTTATCATTAGTGCAAGCTCAGGAATATATGACTGTTTTTTTAAAACAGGATATTGCGCTATGTTTTTAATATTAAGTCTTATCAAAAGATTTAATGTATAAATATTTTGCATAGAATTGCAAAATGGACTAAATTTGAGTACATTTTCATAAATACAAAGTTTGTTTTTATCTTTCGATTGCTTCAATCCCTCATTAGTTATTATACTAATAATCAATTTATGAATTTCATTATTAAGTTCTGTCACAAGATTATCTTTAATATCATTTAATTCAATTTCTAAATCTGATACGTTAAATTTATTATTAATAATAGAATTGAGATCTTTTTCTAAATTATTTTCTATAAAGCCGGATAAAACAATAGCATTATCAGATAACTTCTTTATTATGTTTCCTGTAAAAATAGCCATTTTAAAATTATTTGTAATTATGTTATTTTATTTTGTTTTAATGTTATAATAAAAAAATTAATTAAAATTATTTTTAAAAAATTATAATATATATTATATTAATAATTATATCATAAACAATAAATTGCCCGAAATCATTTGGCAGTTTACGGCAAAGGTGAAAGCGCAATTCAGCATTTATCAAGAAGTATCGTACGAATTAGCGCTGTAGTTTATGACGTAGTTTACGGCAAAAGATATATAAATTAATTGCAGCTGATATAGTATATAAATAGTATGCAGGATATATTTTTGCAAATATCCCATAAGTGAAAAGAGTATTAAAATATGATATAAATAAACATAGCATGTAAAATATACATTTAACGGACTGTTGCAGGATATTGCAGGAATTTCTGACAAAAGGCAAGAGATATATCTATACAAGCAAGGCAGCTGTAATTTATCAATTGTGTCCGTAGCTCATCTGGATAGAGCGCAGGACTCCGACTCCTGAGGCAGCGGGTTCGAATCCCGCCGGACACACCAGTTGAAAAGTCGGGCATTTCAAGCCTTCCTGATGATTTTACACCCTTAAAAAATTCTTTACTTTTTATTAAAAATATGTCAAAATTATTAAAAATATGTAAATTTTACATACAAAAACGCATACAGTTTTTTGGTCTAATTAACTGCTTATATATTAATTTTAATTATTTGTTAAAATTAATATATAATCTTAAAAAACGGTCGTAAAGAATGAGAATATATAAACGAGGCAATATTTTTTGGTGCGAGTTTAGGATTGATTCCAAACACTATCAATTTTCATGCAGGACTAAAGATAAAACAGTTGCTCAAGAGGTAGCTTCCGCAATTCACGCCGATTTAATCCGAAATAAATTTAATATTCCAGCTAAATATCAAACAGAGAGATTATTTAGCGATATCTTTCAAGAATACATTAATAATATTCCAAATATGCCTAATACGATTGCAAGAAAGATTGTTGCATCAAAACATTTTTTGCAGGTCTTTGGAAATAAAAATATTAGCGATATAACCGCTAACGATATTAAAACTTACCAGTTAACCCGCAGGCTTGAAATATTAAACATGCCTAAAAACAATGGTAAAAGAGAAAATGAAATTAGCTTCCGTTCAGTAAACCTTGAAATAGTGACTATTTTGAGTTTCTTTAGCTATTGCATTGAAAAAGGTTATATAGATAAAAATCCTGCTGCTAAAATTAAAAAACTAAACGAACTATCGCGCCTTAAAACTTTGTCAGACGAAGATATTAAGAAATTAATTGCCGGCGCCACTAACAAATTAACGAAGGATTTAATAACATTTCTTATTTATACCGGCTGCCGAAAGGGTGAGGCTCTAAATCTTAAATGGGACGATGTAGATTTAAAAAACAATGTGATTGCTATCAAAGGGACTAAGACTAAATATGACAGGCATATTCCAATACACAATCAGCTTAAGGAACTTTTATCCGAAATTGCAAAGAATAAGGATTGCGAGTATGTATTTAATAATAACGGAAAAAAAATAAATAACTTTATAAAATCATTTATGACTGCCTGCAAGAATGCCGGTATTAAAGACTTTCATATTCACGACTTGCGGCATGTATTTGCAAGTAAAATGGTAATGGGCGGAACGAGCCTATATATAACCGGCGAACTGTTAGGACACAGGACAACGCAAATGACGAAACGTTATAGCCATTTAGTGCCAGATACATTACGAAAGGCCGTAAATAAAGTGTTTGGATAAGAATAAGTATTTTTAAAATATTTCTTATAAAATTGCTGTTTAATGACTAATATTTATTATATAATTCAATTAATATAAAAAATAAACGGAATGTAATAAATGAGTAAAATTGATAAAACCAACATAGACGGACAAGTAAAAAAGGAGCAAATAAGAGAGATTACTTTGAAATGAGATATTTTATAATGCTAAATAAATTAAAGTTTAAAAATAATACTTAATATTATTGGTAATAAAATGATAAAAACTATTCAGCAACCGCAAATCATAAATAATGATGAAAAAAATATAGGCATTCAAAGAAATATTCCTGGAGTAATAACAAAATTTCCTATACAACAATCTTTTGACTTTGGATTTGATTTTCAGCCTAATACTGAAAATTACCATGATATCAAATTTAAGAATGATTTAATTAAATTAGAATCCAGAAGATATATTGGCAGCAAAAGCAAACTAACAAATTGGATAATAAAAACCATTTTAGCTCAAGCTGAAAATTGCAGTTCTTTTTTTGATGTTTTTGCAGGAACTGCTATCGTTTCAAAAGTAGCGTGTCAGCATTTTCAGAAAGTAATCGTCAATGATATTCTGTATTCCAACAATATTATTTACAAAGCCTTTTTTGAAGTCGGCGTATGGAATAGAAAAAAAATTGAAAATTTAATAGCGCAATATAACGCTTTGAATCCTAATAAATTAGGAGAAAATTATTTTTCCGAAAATTTTGGCGATAAATTTTTTGATTACAATAATGCTAAAATTATTGGCCATATAAGAGAAGATATTGAAAATAAAAAACCAAATTTGACAGAAAAGGAATACTGTATTTTATTGGCAATTTTAATCTATAATATTGATAAAATTGCCAACACGGTTGGACATTTTGACGCTTACATTAAAAAACCTTTCCAATGTCAAAAATTGCAATTACGTTTAATTGAAGCAGTAGATTTTTATGGAATTGAAATTCACAAGGAAAATGCTAATTCATTAGCGGGAAAAATAACGGCCGATATCGCCTATATAGACCCGCCTTACAATTCTCGCCAGTATAGCCGGTTTTATCATATTTATGAAAATTTGGTAAAGTGGAAAAAACCGCAACTTTTCGGCGTAGCATTGAAACCTCCAACTGAAAATATGAGTGCGTATTGCACTGTAAATGCAAAAAATGCTTTAAATGAATTAATTGAAAATTTAAATGTAAAATATATAGCGGTTTCTTACAATAATACTTATAATTCTAAAAGTAATTCTTCTAAAAATAAAATTAAATTAGAAGAAATTGAAGAAATATTAAAGAAGAAAGGTGAAACGACAGTTTTTGAACATTCGCATAATTTTTTTAATACAGGGAAAACAGAATTTAATAATCATAAAGAATTTTTATTTATTACTAGAGTCAATACCATACATAAAAAGTATAAAATTTATCGTTCTCCTTTGTTTTACGTAGGAGATAAATTTAAGTTAATTCCGCAAATTCAAGCTTTTTTTCCTAAAAATATTCATAGATTCATCGAGCCTTTTGCCGGCGGCGGTTCTGTTTTTCTAAATGTCCGAGCCAAAGAATATTTTCTTAATGATATTGATAAATATATATACAGATTGCATCAATTTTTATTAGAAAGTGCAAAAAATCCAAAAGATTTTATATATCAAATAGATGAAATTATAGATAAATATTGTTTGTCTAAATCTTACAGGGATGATATTGTTCCTATCGAACTTAAACAACAATTTAAAAAAACATATTATGCTAAATTTAATAAAATAGCTTATGGAAAATTAAGAAATGATTTTAATGAAAATCAAGAAAATATCCTAATACTTTATATGTTACTTATTTACGGCTTTAATAGAATGATACGTTTTAATGCTAACGGGAAATATAATCTGCCAGTAGGTAATGTGGATTTTAATAAAAATGTAGTTAATGCTTTAAACAATTATTTTGAATGGACTCAAAATAAATATATTCATTGGTTTAATTTAGATTATATTAAATTCTTGAATGCTATTAATATTTCAAAAGAAGATTTTATCTATCTTGACCCGCCTTATTTAATAGCTTCCAGCGAATATAATAAATTATGGAATGAGAAAAAAGAAAAAGAAATGCTTGAATTTGTAGACCAATTAAATAATGGAGGATTTAGATTTGCTGTTTCTAATGTTACACATTATAAAGGCAAAGAAAATAATATTTTTATAAAATGGGTAAAAAAATATACTGTCAATTCTATTAAAAGTAATTATATTAGTTATCATGACAATTCAACTAAAAATTTTCAGGAAGTTTTAGTAACTAATTATGAGCGATAATAAATATAAACCGCTTTTATTTACGACAACCATGCGCAACCCTGAGCGTTTAAAGGATTTTTTAACCGTTCTTATGGAATTTGATGGTAAAGTATTGACTAATGAAATCATCAAAAGCGTAATAAAAGCTCTTATTAGAAAAGGTCTGTATCAGCCAACCAGGGTTATTCCGGGAGTAAAAGAAAAATGGGGAAATGAAATAGAATTAAGCGAAGAAGAAACCGAACGAATATTTGATGAAAATCCGCAAAGTCATAAAGAAGCAGGTTTCGATAAAGGATGGCCTTCAAGATTCGATACATGGTTTAAAATAGCAAAGGAACTCGGTTTTGTGTGGTATTGGCAGAACACGATAATAGAGTTTTCTGAAAGCGGAAAAATGTTATTAGACAAAGACAAGCCCGAAAACGAACTAATGGTTTTCGCTAACGCTTTCGCTAAATATCAACGTCACAATCCATTTCGCCGAGTTTTAAATAAAAATGTTCCCCTGATTCTACTTATCCAGACGATCCAACTTTTAAATAAAGACAAAAATTTTAACAGCGCAGGTATTTCAAAATTAGAAATCCCTTTGCTGTTATGTTGGAAAGATGATAATGCGGAAAGTCTATATCAAGAAATAAAAAAGTTGCGAAAGAAATATGGTTATTCGCCAAGTAATGAAATAATTTTAGAGCTTTGTTACGATCTATTAGACGAAACTAAACGGGATGATAATTCAATCATAGGAGATTACCCCGATGATTTTATCCGCAAGATGCGCTTGACTGGTTTAATTTCTTTGCGTGGCGGCGGTCGCTTTATTGATTTAAATAAAAAAGAGTTGCCGGCTATTGATTATATTGTAAAAAAATATAGCTTTTACCCAAATTTTACTACTGAAAAGGATTTTTTTGACTATATCAGTAAAGTTGATAATAATTTAATTGCAACGCTTTCAGTTTATAAAGCACCTGCTATAATTACTAATAAGGAGTTGGATAAATGGGTAAAATATTACGAATGGGAAATTATAAAAACCGAAATGCTCAATTTGGCGCAAAAAAAATCTTCTAAAGATGAAATTTTGAAAGTTATAGGACAGCCTTTGCGATTAGAATTTTTGACTTCATTAGCTATTCTTAAAAAATTGCCTAATGTAGCAGTGAAGCCTAACTTTATTTCAGATGATGAAGGTTTGCCCACAAGTTTTGCATCAGGAGGAAAACCGGATATTGAATGTCTTGAAAATATAGACACAGTTTTAGTTGAAGTTACACTTTTAACAGGAACGCAACAACATCTAAGAGAATCATTTTCTATACGCAGACATTTAGAAGAATATATTGCAAAGGGCATAAAGGCTTATTCAGTATTTATTTCACCAAAAGCCTTTATTGATACTTGTAGATATGCTGAATTTATTAAAACTGATGGTATTGAAGTACGAATTTTAGATATAGATAAATTTGTCTATAATCTAGAAGAAAAAACAACATTAAATGAGGCAACTAGCTTGGAAACTTTATAAGCGCCAAATTATAAAATCAAAAATAAATAAAATCTTATTCATAATAGTGAGAGCAAATAGTGACAAAAAAATTATAAAATTTATAATATGTAAATCTTTACTAAAGGGTTTAATATAATTAATAGGAGGTTAATGATTAATGAATAATAAAGATTTGAGTGAGCAAAATAATGGGTCTGAAGAAAATAATAATAACGGCAGGGATGACATTTTTGACAAAGATGTTACTGAATATAAAAATGAAGACGAAGAAACACCAAAAGAAGTCCCTGCAGAGCTCAGAAAAATAATAACACAACCTTATGACTATAGTATCAAATATTTAGTAAGCATGATAAAAAACAAAGAAAAAGGTAATGAGGGGAAAATTTACTTAGAACCAGAATTTCAAAGAAATACTCAAGTTTGGGATGATAAAACAGCTTCTTTGCTGATAGAATCAATCTTAATGAATGTTCCAATTCCTCCGATATATGTTTCTGAAGAAGAAGATGGTACTTGGAATGTTATAGACGGATTGCAAAGAGTAAATACTTTCAAGAGATTTATTAATAATGAATTTAAATTAAGAGGGTTAGAAGCTTTTCCTCAGTTAAATAAGTCAAATTATAAAACTTTAAATCCAAAAGCTAAAAATATTTTAGATGATGGAAATTTAAGAATAATTGTAATAACACAAGACTCTAATCCAGAGATGAAATACGACATATTTATGCGATTAAACAGAGGTTCTGTGAGCCTAACAGAACAAGAATTAAGAAATTGTCTATTTAGAGGTAATTTTAATAATCTTATAAAAGATTTATGTAATAATGACAAATTATTATCAATTTTGGGATTACAAAAACCTCATAAAAGGATGGCGGATGCGGAGCTGATATTAAGATATTTTGCTCTTTCAGGTAATTTTAATTGGGATACGCAAAAATTAGGCAAATATAACGGTGTTATGAAGACTTTTTTAAATACTTACATAAAAGAACTGCATGCAGCGGTCATATCGGACACCTCAGCCGTAAATTTTCGGACACTAAAAACGGAGTAGTCGGACACTTTTTATATTATAATAATTAATTAGTATTATGCAATAAAAAAAATTAAATTATCAGCATTAATTTTCTAAACTCATCTTTGAATTTAATTCATTAGAAAAATCTTTTGATTTTATTTTTCTCATGCTTTCGCCTTTCAGGTTTATTTTATATGAGCTGTAAACTAATCTGTCTAAAATAGCATCCGCAATAGTCGGATCGTTAAAATAATTATACCAGTCGGCTATGGGCAATTGAGACGATATAATCGTGGAGCCTTCTCCTATTCTTTCTTCTATTATATCTAAAAGGATTGACGATTGAGAAGAAGTCAGAGGATTTATCCCGAAGTCGTCTATTACAAGAATATTAATTTTAGATATCTTATTTATAAAATTACTATAGTTTGAATCTAATTTAGATAAATCAACCTCTTCCAATAATCTTGAAAATCTGTAATATTTTGCGGTGTATCCGTCGTAGATAGATTTCAAAGCTATTGATTCCGATAAGAAGCTTTTGCCCGTCCCGGTAGGTCCTGTTATTATTATGTTTTTCTTATTAGGTATGTAATTCAACAACATCTGAGACAATGATTTTTTTTCAAGTCCTCTGCTTGACGAATAATCTAAATCTTCTAATCTCGCCTGTTTGTTTTTTATTTTAGACTGCAAAATATTATAGGTTATTTTTTTATTAAGTCTAAAAATATCTTCCGATCTTAAAAGATCAAAAAGCCTTTCGTCAAACGATAAAGACTGATAAGTTAAATCTGATTGTCTTAAAAACGATTCCT
>SGBB01000002.1 GCA_004195025.1 Candidatus Acidulidesulfobacter diazotrophicus
AAATAATCTTATCCTGATTAATCAATTTATTATAAGTTAAGAAAATGTAGTAGGAAGATTGCACTTTTTTAAAATATAAATATTGTATTTTAGCGGCTTTGAGCTGTATGAGGTGTCAAAGTCAGGAATAGGTTCAAAATTAGCGGGTAAACTTAGTTCTAATTTTTATGCGCTTCATATAAATTTAAGAGATAGACATAAAATAGGAATTATCAATAAAGATTACGATGAATCTCTTGCTAAAAATATATCAATTGCCGAAAACATTGGCGCAGCGGTATTTAGTTTTCAGGCAGACGATGTTGTAGAAGGCGTGATTGATTTTGTTAAAAATAACAATATATCTCATGTTGTTATAGGCGCCACTAATATAAAAAAAGGAAAAATATTGAAATTTTTTTACAGAAGCATCGTTAATAAACTTATAAATGCTCTTCCCGATGTTTCTTTTCATGTCGTCCCCACAACTTCTAAAAAATTCACTTCCAACAAATTAAAATAAAATCTTAAATTTACCAGTTTTAGTATTTAATATTTAAGCCATTTTATAAATAATTATATATTTATGATTAATATTGAGATTTTTATTTTCTTTATACATAAATGCAATAATCATTTAAAATAAGCAGGTAATGTAATATAATAATAAATAATAAAGTTGAAAATACTATGCAGTTATATTTAGTTTACAAAAATTATTTGATTTATAATAATTTCTAAATAGAAAAAATGAACGATAAATCATCACAACTGGAATCAAATGCAGAAGTAAAGCCGCGGGAATCTAAAGAAGTAAATTCTGTAAAAGACGGCGGCTCCCAAACATACGACGATTCCCAGCCTCAAATTATACATGGTATTATTAAGAGTGTTATATTTTACAATCAAACCAACGGGTTTATTATTTTAAGGCTTTTTTCTAAAGATAAAACCTTAATAGCTTCAGGTAATTTTTTTGATATGCCTGTTATAGATTCAAAAATTAAACTTAAAGGCAGGTATATTTATCATAAAAAATACGGCTATCAGTTTAATTTTGACGAATATGAATTATTTCTTGCCACTACAAAAACAGCCATAGTTAATTACCTTTCTTCTAATATATTTAAAGGTATAGGTAAGTTTTTAGCGGCAGAAATATATGACAAATTTAAAGAAGAAACTTTAAATATAATTGATAACGAACCCGAAAGAATTAAAGAAGTGCGGGGTATAGGCGATGTCAAAATAAACTTTGTGATTGAGGGAATAAAATCAAGCGCGGGCCTCAGACGTGCCATTATGTTTTTTAAACCTTACCAGTTTAGCGATTATCAAATAAAATCTATTTACGATAAATTTAAAGATAAATCAATACAGATAGCCAAAGAAAATCCATTTGCTTTCACGGAAATAAAAGGTATAGGTTTTAAAAAAGCCGATATAATGGCAAATAAATTAGGAATTTCTAAAAACGATCCCAACAGAATTAAAGAAGCTATAAAATATCTAATAAATGAATTATGCATGAATAACGGAAATACCTATCTTCATTATGCCGACATTAAAAATAATATAACAGACTTAATAGAAGATTTTGGAAATAATGGGCAGGAAACACCTAAAAAAATAGAAGAAAATCTAAAAGATAAAAAAGATAAATTAGATAAATTAGAAGATATTTGTGATGTTGACATCGCAAATAATACAGCAAAAACTCTGCCTTTTAATTTTGAAGACTTAAAAAAATATATTGTGGAACTCAGCGCAGAAAAAAAAATTATAATAGATCCGCCTTTTTCTTTTGAAAAAACCAAAAATATAAATAAATCAAATATGAATGCCGATGCAGACGTAAATGCAGGTAAAAATACGTTTGCAGATATAGAAACAAAGAAAAATATAAATTTAAATGCAAACGTAAATTTAAATACAAATTATATTGATATTTCCTCTGTAGATTTTAGCAAGTATAAAATGTATCTTCCTGTGTATTATTATTCCGAATTGAGAATTGCAAAAGAACTTTTAAGGCTTTTATCTTATAAAAACAATAAAATATTGAATGCCGATATAGATAAAAATATTAAAAATATAGATATAAATAAGGATAAGAATTTAAATATAAATAAAAATATATATAGTATAAATAACAATGCAGATATAAATTTAAATAATAATGCCAAAGAAGAGATTCCTGCGAACTATAATTTTTCAGAATTTCTTACAGAAGAGCAAAAAAATGCGATTGTTAACGCGCTAAAATATAAAATATCTATTATTTCAGGCGGACCCGGAACAGGTAAATCTACGATTATTAAAGAGATTTGCAACATTCATAAAGGCAAAAATATTGCCTTAACATCCCTTTCGGGAAAAGCAGCCCAAAGATTGGAAGATATAATTTTCGCGCATGGCTGCAATTCTGAGCATAATCCTAAAAATAATCAGAAAATTGATGCAGGCGAAGTTAATAAAAAATTTAATTATAATAATAATTATGTTGGCAGCGGTAACAATATTATTAATAGCAGTAATATTAAAAATAATATAAATGACTGCATTAAAGCTAAAAGTAAAGAAAACGATTCGGCAGATTATGCGCAGGGTAAAAAAAATAGCAATAGTAATAAGATAAGCGGTAATGATGCGGCAGGCTCGGATAATACGCAGGATAATTTAATTAATAAAGACGGAACATATTACAAAATTTCCACAATTCATAGATTATTAAAAGCAGCAATCAACAAAGAAACAAACGAATCTTATTTTACCTATAATGAAAATAATAAACTGCCTTTTGATTTAATTGTTATAGATGAAATGAGTATGGTTGACGCGGTAATATTTTCGCAACTCTTAAAGGCTTTAAAAGATGAAGCAAAACTTGTCTTAGTCGGAGACGTTAATCAGCTTCCATCTGTTAACCCCGGCGATTTACTCAGAGATTTGATAAATTTTAATGACAAAATTATTCCTTCTACTTTTCTTACAAAAGTTTTTAGACATAACGAAGGAGGACTTATAAATATAAATGCTCATAATCTTCTTAATAACAAAAAATTTATAACATACAGGACAAACAAATCTAAGTTTAAATCCACCGAGTCTATTGATATTGAGCCAGTTGAACTTGCCGAACCTATGAAATATGCCGAACCGGTACCCGTCGTCTACGATGACGCTGACGATGACACACACGTATCAGCCGATTCTAAAAATTATAAGAAGCATAGCGAATTTATTATTAAGTATAAAAAAACATATGATGAAAAAGAAACAGGAAAAATTCATGTTCTAGAAGATTTTATTGATTTTATTAAAAAAGTTAAGGATAAAAGAGTCGCAAAAAGCATATTAAATAAAAATATAAATAAAAATATTGAGTTTAATATCAGTTTTAATGATACAAAACCGAATAATACAGCAAATAATACAGTAAATACTGCATTAAATAATACATCCAAGCATAATGCTAATGCTGTTTATGATAAAAACGGCAATTTTTCTAATTTTTCTTACAATAAGATGGAAAATTGCATTGCAAATACTATATTAGATTTTAGCGACATTCAGGTTTTAACTCCTATGAGAAAAGGAGATCTCGGTTATTTTAAACTAAACACAATCTTGCAGGATATTTTTAATCCTGCAGAAAACATTAACGACGACGATGTTTTTATCTGCAACGGTATTCAATTCAGAATAAACGACAGAGTAATGCAGATGAAAAATAATTACGACTTAGATGTTTTTAACGGAGACACCGGATTAATAAAAATTGTAAATCATATTGATAAAACATTAACCGTTGATTTTTCAAAAACTTCTGATTCAAACCGCTATCCAGATAACGCAAAGCTTGTCAGTTATGATTTTTTAGATATTTACGATAATTTATCGCTTGCGTATGCTTTATCTATTCATAAATCACAGGGAAGCGAATTTGACAATGTAATAATAATATTTCATCAATCTCATTATATGATGCTAAAGAAAAATCTTTTATATACTGCTATAACGAGAGGAAAAAAGAATGTGGTGATATTCGGCACATTCAAGGCTTTTTCTATTGCGATGCATTCAAAAATTGAAATAAGAAATTCAGGATTAAAAGACAGATTAACCGAAGTATTTAAAATAAAAATTTAATTTAATATTTTTAAGAACATTAAAAATATAGCGGCGGGGCAATGTATTTTAGAAAAACAAAGATTGTTTGCACTCTCGGTCCTGCAAGTTCCGATAAAAAAGTAATTAAAAGTCTTATAGAATCAGGAATGAATGTTGCAAGACTAAATTTTTCGCATGGCGACGAAGATACATTTGAAAGTCTTATACTGACGATAAGAGAGTTGTCAAATGATATTGCAATTCTTATTGATTTGCCCGGTCCTAAAATTAGAACCGGCAAACAACTGCAAAAGGAAATTGTATTAAAAAAAAATTCAGATATTATATTGTCAAATATAAAAGAATTTTCAGATGAAAAAAATATAGCCATAGATTATAAATATTTAACAAAAGATGTTGAAAGAAATAATTTGATATTTATTGATGACGGCAAAATAAAACTAAAAGTTTTATATGCTTTAAATCAAAATGAATTGTTATGTAAAATAATTAAAGAAGGGATACTTAAAACTGAAAAGGGCGTTAATTTTCCTAATGTTAGTTTAAGCGTTCCCTCTGTTACAGACAATGATTTTAAAGCTTTAAAATTTGGAGCAGAACATAATGCAGATATGTTTGCGGTGTCATTCGTCAGAAAATCGGATGATATAGAAACAGTCAAAAATTTTTTAGAGATCAATTATCCTTCTAAAAAATTTTTTATTATTTCAAAAATTGAAAAATCGGAAGCTATTGAAAATATTTATAAGATAACAGAAATATCCGACGGAATTATGGTGGCAAGAGGAGATCTCGGAGTTGAAACCCCGATAGAAACAATTGCTCTAAAACAAAAAATGATAATATCTGTTGCAAATAGCTTAAATAAGCCTGTAATTACCGCAACTCAGATGCTTGAGTCTATGGTCAGCAATGAATCGCCTACAAGAGCGGAAGTTACGGATATTACAAATGCTTTGTTAGATGGGACGGATGCGGTTATGCTTTCCGAAGAAACCGCCGTCGGGTTATATTCGCAGCTTTCAGCGGAATGCATGGAAAAAATAATAGCAACTACCGAGGGAAGTTCTTTTTTTATGAATTTGCTTTTAAGTAAAGGCGAAGTTAATAACATTATAAGTAATTTCAATGTAAATAAATTGGAAAATAGCTATAAAAAGTATGAAAATAATGAAAAAAAAGAATCTGACATAGTTTTTAACCGTAAAGTTAGACAAGGAATTGATAATATATCGTATGCTGCTGCAAAAATGGCCGTTTTATCTTCATTTACACTTGAAGATTCATTTATTGCGGCAATTACAAGAACTGGCTATACGGCAAATTTAATTTCATCGTTCAGACCTATTGTGCCGATAATAGCTATAGTTCCTGATTTATCGGTTAAAAGAAGATTGGCGCTTAATTTCGGCGTGATTTCTCTTGTAATGGAAAAAATAGCAGAAAAAAATGTTCAAATTGAAGATATTGTAAAATTTATTAAAGATGATAATAGCTATAAAATAAAAAATAACAAAAAAAATAATCAATTTAGATTTACGAGCAATTTTAGTGAATTTAAATATGCAATCATTACCGGCGGGTTGCCAATAGGAGAGCCCGGTTCTACCGATTTTGTAAGAATAATTGATTTACGCAAAAATTAGAAAAGTATAATAACTAAAAAAACAAAATTGCCGATAGATATTATTCAACATATCTAATGACCGCAATATACCAATAATATTATATTCCTGATTCCTTCTGAATGACCGCATATAAGCGGGCGAACCATTAAAATCCATCAAAATAGTTCCCGCCAATGCGGAAAAAAGTTCCAAAGTATAAACGCACGCCGTTTCGGTTTAAGAAGCTATAAGCCAACAGTGAAACGATCTATCGTCTATAATAAAATATCTATCGGCAATTTTGGGCTAAAATATATTATAATGTTAAGTCAAAAACGAATAATATTATATTGTCTATCATTCCATAAAATATATTCGGTTTTTATACCTTACAGAATGGGACTTCTCGGCAATTAGAGTTAAATTATTTAAAATTTGTCCTCATCCTCATCCTCATCATCTTCTTCATCATCCTCATCATCTTCTTCTTCTTCTTCCTCATCTTCTTCTTCATCATCATCGCTTTCTTCGTCGTCAGAATTTTCAGAAATTTCTTCTAAAAGCGAACATAAAAAATCGTCGTCGTCTTCTACGCAATTTAGCTCTATAGTATGATTATTTAATAATTCAATAATTTCTTCATATGAAAATTCATCGGTTGATTCAATAAAATCATTAATAACATCTAATAAATTGCCAAGCGGCATACTATATTCCATAAGCATTCACCTCCAATTAAGTTTAAGTTTGCTGTATATTATTTTATATTTTTTTAATTTATTTGTTAATTATTTTATGGTATTGCATATTAGTTTGTAAATCTGTTTATTAATTATTTTGCGGCATAATTGCAGTAATTATTTATGCCTTTATATTGTTTATTATATAATTAAAATTATTTAAAAAAATTAAGAATATTCTATTTTATTTTTTAATTATTTTAATTAGATTTAATATTTAAAATTCTACCGTATTTTTTTAATTAGGCAATAAAAGAAATATTATTATTTGGATTGTTGTTTTATTTAATTTGAAGCGAATATGATATTAGTTTAATTTTATTAGTTTAATTTTATTAGTTTAATTTTATTAGTTTAATTTTAAAATTTTTATATTTATTATTGATATCTTATAAATATAAAAGAGCAAAAAAAAATGAATTTGTTTTATAATGGCGGAGAGAGAGGGATTCGAACCCTCGGTACGTTCTTTATAAACATACATTCGCTTAGCAGGCGAACGCCTTCGACCAGCTCGGCCATCTCTCCAAAATGATTAAACGATTAAACTATGATTAAAAATAATTTATTTATAATATCAAATATTTATTTAATTTGCAAATTAAGTTTTGCAATCAAATAAATATTTATAAATAAATTATACTTTCTTTATTATACTGCACTTTTATAAATAATAATAAGTAATCTCTTATATGTCTTGTGATAAGAAAATTATTTTTAACATGTTCGTGTCCATTGAGACCTAACTTATTTGCATATTCAGAGTTTTGAAGAAGCTGTTTTGTATAAAGAGCGGTTCCTTCAATGGTTCTTGAAAGCAATCCTGAATATTTATGTGTTATTTGCAGGGGGATACCGCCTACTGCCGAGGCAATGGTCGGTTTTTTCTTCCATAAACTTTCAGAAACGGTAAGCCCGAAGCCTTCTTTTATTGATTTTTGCAATATTACCGTAGACATTCTTTGAATTGCGTTAATTTCAATATTGCTGGTAGGAGGCAGGTTTAAAATAAAGATATCTTTATCTCCGTTAGCTTTTTCAAGAACTTCTTTGTATACTTCAACGCTTTCGGGGTCATCGTCGGCAGATCCGCCCGCCAAAATAAGCTGGCAATCTATATATTTTTTAACTAATCTATAAACATCAATTACTCCAAGAGGGTCTTTTAATCTGTCAAATCTTGATACCTGAGTTATTATTTTTTTATTTAAATCAATATTGAATCTGTCTGCGACTTCAATTATTTGTTTTTTATCAAGCTCTTTATTTTTATCGGATAAAGGGTCAATTGAGGGAGCAATTAACATCTGGGGGATTTTAAGTTTTTTTGAAAATAAAGGAGAAGAAAATACAGAAGCATCATAAAGTTCTATATATTTTTTTAAAAAATTAAAAGTATTGGGATTAGCCGAACTGATGTCTATATGGCATCTCCATATAAATTTTTTTTCTTTAAAATCTGCCTGTTTTTTTGCTCTTATAAGTCCGATAGGCTGAGGATCATGTATAAATATTATATCCCCGTTTAGAGTCATATTAGCTAAGTTATCTTTTGTAATTTGATCAAAATGGTTAAATTCTTCTTTTGTTATATCAATGTTTATTCCGTGAAGAGAGTTATGAATTTTTTTTGTAATTTCAAAAAATTTTTCTCCTCCCTTAATAAAATCCCATCTTGCATCAACATTTAGCTGTTTAAGCAGAGGTATCATTCTGTTTAATATTTCAGCGACGCCGCCGCCCACTGCGGTTGAATTAATATTTTGTACAATCTTTCCTTCTAAATGCGACGCTATTTCTTTAAGCTCGTCAATTGTTTCACTGCCGACAATTTCCGCATAATCATTTATTGGATTCATTTTAAGAATTTGATAAAAATATATATATTGATAATTAATTATAAGTATTGTTTAACTAAATTTATTATTACAACTTTTAATTCGTTCATGGTGTGGGTATATAGGTCAAGGTTATTTATGTCCGAAGCAAGTTTAGTTAATTTAAATTCGCTGTCTATCCACATTGAAAAATCATTTTTTCTTTCTTTTAATCTGAAGGAAGATTCAAAAAAATGATAATAGAGAGAATAAACAGACATGTTTTGTAAAATATTTATGAAATCTTCAAGAGAGTAAGCATATTTTTTAGTATCCATAATATATGTTATTGACTTCATAAAATTAAATCTTGAAGACATTTCAACCTGTCTTGTCTTTTTATTTTTGGAAATAAAATTTTCAATAATTGCAATAAGTTTTAATTTAAATTTTTCCATTGAATTAAAACTGAATAAATCAATGCCCGCTATTTCTTCGCCTAGAAAGTTTTCTCCAAGTATGCTTGTAATCCAATAAGCAAAATCATTAGGAGCTGCAGGCGCAGTACTATGAAATTGAAGCAAAAAATGATGCGTATGATAGTATAATATGGCATCATCAGATATCTTAATACCTTTAAGGAGTTCTGCAAGATTTAAAGCATATATCCCTGTTAATTCAGGGAGACTTAATTTAACAAAGAACTTAAAAGGATATTGCGCAGTTTTATTATTCATGTTTTTATTTTAATACAAATTGTGATAATAATCAAATTTTTTTTAAATTTATTGTGATAATATAAGAATATAATAATAATAGAAATTTGAATAAAATTAAATGCAAAAAATTAATTAATGGGCGGTAATACATTATGATAACAAAAAACGATATTTTAGAAAATTTAAAACAGATAATAGACCCGGAGCTTGAAGTAAATATAGTTGATTTAGGATTAATTTACGATATAAAAATTGATGAACAAAATAAAAAAGCGGCTGTTTTTATGACTTTAACCTCAAAAGGTTGTCCGCTAAGCAATGTAATAAAATTTGAAGTTGAAGAATCGCTAAAAAAACTTGAAGGTATAGAAAACTCAGAGGTGAATATAGTTTGGGAACCAGAATGGAATTATTCTATGATAAAACCAGAAATTTTAGAGAAATTGCATAAGTATTAAAAATTAAAAATTACATTATATGTTGCAGAAGGAGAAAACTTATGAATTCCGGCGATAGTTCAGTAAACATAGCTTTAAGACATATTAAAACGGGGTCTATTTTTTTAATATTGTTTTTTTATTATATGTTTATTGATTCAAATAATTTTTTGACTTATTTTTTTATGAACACGAAAATAATATCATTAACACATATTTTTACTTTAGGTTTTCTTTTAATGGTAATTATGGGAGCTTCTTATATGCTATTGCCGGTTGCTCTTGGGGTTAAAATAGCTTTTGAAAAAACATTTTACTATGTTTATTATACTTATATTATTGCGCTTATAGTTTTTATTTTGGGAATGCATTATTTTAGCCCTGTCTTCATTGCGTTAGGCGGTTGTTTATTATTTGCCTCAGTTATTATTTACAATATAAATATGATGATAAGCCTGAAAAAGATAAGAAAATGGGACTACACAAGTTTTGGAATCTTATTTGCCTATATTTATCTTTTTATAGGACTTTCAATCGGCACATATATGGCACTATCATTTTATTTTAATATAGGAGGAAAATATATTTTTGATTCTTTGATGAGCCATATTTATTTGATGTTCGCAGGTTTTATTATTATGCTGTTTATTGCAATATCTTATCGTTTACTTCCAATGTTTTATATGACAAAAACGCCTAAAAATTTTATATGGTTAGCGGATTTCATAATATTAAATGCAGGAATTATTTTACTTGTAATTTCTTCAATTATAGACGGGTTTTATAATTTATTCGGATTAGGTTTGTTTTATGCAGGCGGCATTTTATTATCTGCCGGAATAATTGTATTTTGTTTTGAATTTTTTAATTTAATGAACGGCAGGATTAAAAAAAAATGGGATATTACAATTTTTTATCTGTATTTAGGTATTATTTTTTTATTGGCTGCAGTTTTTATGGGGAATTTAATATTATTTTTGCCCGAAAGAGCAATAGCTGAAAATCCCGGTATTTATTATGCTTTCGGATTTATCGGTTTATTTGGTTATGCAGGAATGGTCATAATAGGTTTTTTGCATAAAATATTTCCGTTTTTAATAAGTTTAAAAAAATTTGAAAAAGTAAAAAAAGGCGCTTATAAAGGATTAATAGGAAATATGCAAAAAAAATATATGCAATATATAGATTTAATATTATTTGCAGCTGCTGTTCCCGCCGCATCATTTTCTTTACTTATTTTAGATATAAATCTCATAAAAATATCATCGGCATTATTAATTGTCGCTTCCGTAATATTTTTGATAAATTTATTTATTATGGAAAAAAGTTCTTGATTTATTTATTTACCTTGCAGAGATTAATAAGCGGCTTTTGATGTTTGTATGCTATATAATAGCTATTGGAGAGAATAACTTTGCAATCCCCGTCCTCTCACATTACAATAAATAATAGTAAACAAGTAAGAACGTGATCGCAAAGTTATAAATTTTATACAAAAAAATAAGTAATTAAGACATTATTTTGTAAAAATAAAAAAATTAACGGCAATTAGCGTCCAGGTTCCATTTCATATTTTTTAAGATATTTTTTTGCCCAGATGAGTTTAGGATTATATTGCAAAGCTTTTTTTAGCGAAACAATGCTTAATGAAGGAAAACCGAGCCTATGAAGCGCGATTCCCATTTTACCCCATGCTTTTGCAAAATGAGGTTTTAAAATTAAAGCTTTTTGAAAATGCTGGATTGCTGTCATATTATATCCGCCATGCATTGCACCTATGCCTTTTTTGTATTGAAAAGCAGAATTGTTTACATTAGTTTTCATAGCAAACGCATTGGATTGTATAAACAGATTAAGAGCTACAGCCGAAAATATTATTAAACAAGAAATTGCAATAATATTTTTCAATTTTAGAACCGTTGGATCCATAATTGGTTACCCTCCTTTATATTTACATTGTTATATATATTATATTATTTTTAAATTATACCTATATTATAATAATTATATATATATTAGTTTATACTTATTATTTGTATTCAGTTGTATTGTGCTTATTAGATTAATTTTTTATATACTATCTTAAATTATAATAAATGTCAAATTTACAAAACAAAACAAAATAGAAGGATAATTAAAGATTTAATTATTTAATTTCGCCAAACTTTGATAGAATATAGATCTTCCTTTATTTCTTTTGTTAAAAATTTAAATCCAGCGTCTTTTAATCTAGGGTATAAATGTATCGGTTTTCTTTCATGAATTATTGATAGAGCGCTATCTGCGCCCATATTTTCTATAATCTCAAAAATTTTTACAAGAGGCTGGGGAGGTTCTAACTCTCTAACGTCAATTTCTGTTTCTTTACAGTGGGCAAGTTTTTTTAAATCATCATCATTGAAATTGTTCTCATTTTTCCAATCTTCATCAATAATTTCATTGTTAGCGTTATTATAGTTGCCGGTTTTATAAAAAATAATTTCAAATCCGCCGTCAATATGGTTTGTGATATGTTCAAATCCTTTATTTTTAAGAACGGAATATAAAGGAGAAGGTTCAAAGCTATTAATAAGTTCTAATGCTTCATCGTTTTTCAAAAGATTTATTGCCCCCATTATTTTTTTAAACGGATCTTCCCCATTTTTTATATCTTCCCTGACGTCTAATTTTATTTTCTTTAATTGTTTAATATTCATTTTATTTTCCTTTTAAATTATTTTATAGTATTTAATATTTAATCTAATTAATTAATTGTTTACTTACTTTACTTACTTTACTTACTTTACTTACTTTACTTACTTTACTTACTTTACTTACTTTACTAAATTATAAATTTTCATTATTTTTTATAGAATTATTTTATACTCCTCATTTTTTCCATAATTTTATTTTTCTCTTCATTGTTCAGCTGCATTTCTGCCATATTAAACAATATATTGTTTTCCTTATCTATGTGTTCCGATAACAGCTGAATAAGACTATCGCCCGAAGATACGATATTTTCATATTTATTGTTTGATAAATACTCCGATATAGCATTTTTAAATTCTTTTGAAAGTTGTCTTGATTGTTCGTGTTCAATCAGCATTACATGAATAGGTCCCGTTTCTATGCCTATATAATTTCCAAGAACCGGAAATAAAGCGTTTTCTTCTTTTTTAAAATGTATTTCAAGATCTTTATCAATAAAAGATGTAATTTCGTTAAGCTGATTTATCAAATTTTTCCTTAAAGGATCGGATACCTGTCCCCCTATTTTTTTTAGGTAGCCGTCAAGATTGCCTAAAACTACTTTTACTGCTTCGTGATCGCTTTTTAGCGCATCTATAGGATCAAGCATCGTATCCATTTGAATCTCCTTTTTAATTAGTTTGTTAATATCTTAAATTGTTTATCGCATAATATAATATAATATAATTACCCATTATTACAAAATACAACTGAAATAGAAATTTTCCATATTATAATGACGATGTGTGTTTATTTTCTTTAATTATTGTTTTATATCATATATAAATTTTACCATACAAAATATAAATAACAGTGATAAAAATCACATAAATATTTTAAATAAAAAAATATTATTATATAATATATAATAATATTATTATTGATTAAGGTTTTATCTTAATTCTGTAATAGAATTATATATTCTGAATTATATATTCTGGATGATAGCTTCGCTTCTGGCTTATAGCCTCATGAAAAGAAACGGCGCTCGTTTCTATCTCCGTAACTTTCCTGCTTTCGCAGGAATGACTTAGCGGGGATTTAAACCTTCACCCTTCTGGTGTCATTCCCGAGAAAGCAGGAATCCAGCATTACTTGTCATTATAAATAAAAATTTCTAATGCAAGATTAGGATTGTATAATACGATAAGAAAATAAGTAAAAAAAGTTTTTAATATTAAACTAGCCGCATTAGTTTGCTAATTTAAAGGATTTTATTAGAATAAATAAAATAAAAAACAATTGCAGACATTGCTTGACATAATCAATGATTAATTAATAATTTACAAAAAGGAGGCATTATGGCTGAAGTTCAAGGATGCGAATTACCCGAAGATATTTATTACGATACGGAAAAAGACACTTGGGCAAAACCCATAGATAATAATATAGTGATTCTGGGAATGACTGATGTTGCCCAAACTCAGGCGGGAAAAATTCTTCATGTCACATTTAAAAAAATAGGCTCAATGGTCGTCAGACGCGGTAATACCGCCACGATAGAAAGCGGAAAATGGGTCGGACCAATTCCTTCGCCTGTTTCCGGCGAAATAATAGAAGTAAACGAAAAGCTCTTAAACGATCCGCTTTTATTAAATATAGTTCCTTACACCGACGGCTGGGTAACAAAAGTCAAAGCTGCTAATTTAGACGAACTTAAATTTCTTTTGACGGGCAAAGAAGCTATTGATAAATACAGAGAAAAAATTATGAAAGAACAGATACAATGCATGAGATGTTCCAGCCAGTGAAGATTTTAATATAATTTTTAATAGTATTAAATAATAAATAAAAATATTAAATTAAGCAATTTAAATTTAATTAATAATAAATTTAGTTAATAAATAAAATAATATTAGCAGAGAATGCGGAGGACAGGTTTATAAAAATATGGAAAAAGAAAATAATAACAATGACAATAATAACAATATAGATACAAAATTTAATTTAAATGAATTAAACAATATAAAAATAAAACACAACGTAATATTATTAGTTTCAAAATGGTGTGCGGAATGTATCCCCGCCGACAGGGTTTGGAGAACGTTAGCGGAAGAACGGAAAGATTTTACTTACAAGTTAATTGATGTTGCAGATCCAGAAGGAAGAAGATTATCTATAGATTTATATATAAGAAGCGTCCCTTCAACTATAATAGACGGCAAACTTTCCTATGTAGGCATTCCCACTAAAGAAGATGCTGGTGAATTGCTTTTTTGACATACTCTCTCATTAGGAAATATGATATTCTGTTAATGTTAATATAATTATATAAAACTATAAAACAATAGAATATTATGAAATCTAATACCCCCGATAATAATAACAGCGATAATAAATTTACATTTAATTTTTTTAAATTCAGAAGATTAGATAAATTTATTCTATGCATAGCAATTTCTGTATCTATTTTAGTTGCGGTGCTGTCCGCCGTTTTATTGTCAAGTTTCAGTGATAAAATAATAAACACGGGGACTAGAATTACAAGTTCTTATATTGCCCATGAAACATTTAACGCAATGTTTCAGGTAATGAAAAGAGGATGGAATGAAAAACAGGTTATTGGATTTATAAATGCTTTAAAGAAATCCTCTAATTCTGAGAAAATGATAAATGTAGTTATTTTTAGAGGTAATATTGTTTCTAAGCAATTTGGCAAAATTTCTCAGCCTAAAGAAAATTCGGTTGTAAAAAAATCTTTTTTAACCGGCTTGCCGTCCTATAAAAAAATCAATGGATTATCTGTTTACGCTTATCCGCTGAAAGATAAAAAGTCATGCCTTAAATGTCATACTATGGCAAAGGCAGGAGACGTTAACGGCGTCACTGAAGTTTCTTTTAATCCTGCTTATTTAACTCAAAAATTTAAAAATTATTATTATGCGCTCTTACTGCTGATATTCCTGCTGCCTATAACTGGCGGAGCATTTGTGGCTTTTATTGTAAGGAAATCTGTTGAAAACGGTATAGACAGCATCAATAAAGAAGTTGAGAAGATTAATACCGTCAGGGACTTGACAATGCTAGAGTCTAATTTAATAGATCTTAAGTTCGATGAATTTAACAGCGTTTATAAGGGCATACGGAGACTTTCGTCAAAATTGCGGGAAGTTGCTATAGATAAAGATATATTAGAATTTGAAACTAAACTTTTAGAACGTTTTATAATCACTTCGGAGGTTGTCAGGGATTGGAAAGAACATGTTTTTAATCTGCTGATTGAGATGAACAATATTATTAAAGTCTATAATGTATTTTCAATATTTGTTCAGGATGAAGACCTTATAGAACTTGAAGTTTTTTGGAGAGGAGAACCATCGGAAAAAACAAAAAAAATGTTTGATGAAATGATTAATAAAAGCATATATTATGATAATTCTAACATATTTTTAAAAGATATTAAAAATATAATAATAACTCACAATATTGCGGATAAAAAAATAAAATTGGCAGAATTAACCGCCGAAGATATTTTGCTTAGAACTAAAAAAGTAATATTAGATGCTCCGCATATAGGCGGCATTGTAGGAATAGGCGTTCAATCGGAAGAATCGCTCGACAGCACAAGGGAATTAGTAATTAATAGTGTTTTAACAACCCTTTTAAATGTTATCGGCTCAATAAAAGCTATTTATAAATATACTAAAGATCTTGAATATTATGCTACTCGTGATGGACTTACGGGGCTTTATAACCAGAGAGTTTTTAACGAATTTCTGCATTATGAAACGGAAAGAGCAAACAGAAATAATTCAATCTTTAGTTTGTTGTTTATTGATTTAGATAATTTTAAGTTTGTGAATGATATGTATGGTCATAATTTTGGAGATAAAATGCTTCAAAATATAGGTGAAGTTTTAAATAAATTAAAAAGAAGCGAGGATATTTTGGCGCGATACGGAGGAGACGAATTTGCAATTATTCTTCCCGGAGCAGGTATTGAACAAGCTTATATGATAGCAGAAAGGATAAGAGAAAAAATAGGACTTATGCAAATAGATGGTCCTGAACATAAAAAATATATCAGGATAACTGTTTCAATAGGCGTGGCATCTTATCCTATGTCGGCAGGCACGGAAAAAGATATTTTTATGCTTACGGATAATATGATGTATAAAGCAAAAGCCAAAGGTAAAGATCAGGTATATGCGGCACAGGAAGAAGATATGATTGCGATGTATCATGAAGTAAGAGAAAAGAGTAATATAGTAATAGATGCATTAAACAAAAATGATGTTATTATTCCTTATTTCCAGCCTATTATAGGATTAAAAGACAGTAAAATTCTTGCAAACGAGCTTCTTATGAGAATTAATTATGAAGGAACAATGCTCTCGGCAGGCGAATTTATAGAAGTTGCCGAAGCTATCGGCGTAGCGCATAAATTAGATCTTATGCTTATGGAAAAAGCATTTAAAATGATGCGGGAAAGTGATTTTAAAGGTTTTTTATTTGTTAATTTATCGCCTAAATCTTTAATAATTTCCGAATTTATTAAAAATGTTAAAGATATTATTCTAAAATACGATATAAATCCGGATAAAATTGTTTTTGAACTTACTGAAAGAGAAACTATTAAAAATATAACATTGCTTGAGAAATTTGTTACTAATTTGAAATATGAAGGTTTTAGATTTGCCGTTGACGATTTCGGCTCCGGTTTTAGTTCATTTTTATATATTAAGCATTTTCCTGTTGATTTTATCAAAATTGACGGCGAATTTATAAGAAGCATTATGTCCGATAAAATAGACAGAGCTTTTGTTGTAAGCTCTGTTTCTATTGCAAAAGAAGTCGGTATTAAAACTATAGCAGAATTTATAGAAACCGATGAAATATTGCAAGAAATTAAAAAACTCGGCGTGGATTACGGGCAGGGATTTTTTCTTGCAAAACCGGCGCCTGAATTAAAATCATAAAATTTCTATATTTTTAAAATATATAAATACAATTGAATATATATTAATATGAATATTTAAATATTATATTAATTTAATATAAATTTATATTTGACATATCTATTATATTATGATAAAAATTAAACATTATTTTTAAATATTGATTTTAATGAAAAATATCAATTTATTCAGCTAATAAAAATTAAGGAGGAAAGTTGATTATGGGTTTAAAATTATTTAAAAAATTAATGTTTATTTTTATTTTAAGTGTATTAATTGTTTCATCAAGCAGTTTGAAATCATACGCTGCCTCTTACGGCGTGTTTACAAAAGTTGCGGTGAATGTCGGGGGAAGTTATTCATCAGTTATTAATAAAGTTAAAAGCGCTTTAAATAATATCGGCTGGAGCGTTGTAGCAGTAAAAAGAATTTCCCTTCCGAAAGGAGATTCTCATATATCTACCGTTATAGCCGCCAATAACAATTCTTATGACAAGTACATGACGGATAACGGTAAAAATTCTGTTGCTGCGTTTGGTTTGCCGCTAAGAGTTAGCGTCTATACTACTCCGACACAGGGTACGGTTATAAGTATGATTAATCTTCCCGCTATTGCAAGAACTTTTTCGGGAAATTCTTATATTGCTGATGCCGCTAAGGCAAACAGCAATATAAAAAGCGCAATTAGAAAAGCTGTAGGAGGAACGGCATCAAACACTCAATACGGACCTATGAGAACGGGCAGATTTCCCGGGGGTATCGGCGGAGGTTCTTTCCCAGGCAGCGTTGTTGTAATTCAGAATTATACAGGAAGTAAAAACTCAAATCTTGAAGGAGTTGCCGCTTTAGTAAAAAAAGGGATACAAATTAATAAAAGCAGGTGGCATTATGCTTATGAAATAGACGATCCGTCTGCCGGTTTTATTGAATTCGGCGTTACAAGAAATTCTACCGAAAGACATAGTATTTCAATTGATAGCGGCATAAGAGCTACAAAAACATATAAAAATCCAGGCATAGATCATAGTCCCGCTTTTCCTGTCGAAATATTAGTTTATCGCGACGGCGGATATACAAATATTGGAATATTAGGTGAAATGTGGAGAATGAAATACTATTTTTCCGATGCGGGAATGTGGGCATTTATGACGCATATGGGAATGCCGGGCTCAATTCAAGGATCATTAAAACAATTAATTCTATATGGGACCGCATATTAATTTTAACTTATAACCTTAATTTTGCAATAGAAACTATTATATAAAGTTCTATTGCGGGATTAAGGTATAAATAAATAGAATAAGTTAAAAATTAATTATTGGAGATATAGTAATTGTATTATATTAATATTAGTTTTTTAACTATTTTTTAATCTACCTATAATTATTTAATTATATAAATAAATAAATTAAATAATTATAGGTAGTATAACCGAAGGCTTTTTCCCCCTAAAGTAAATAAGCCCTGTAATATATATTAGAGGGCTTATTTTTTATTCTTTATATATACCAAAATTGCCGATAGAAATTATTAAATATTCTGCTTAAACTTCTTTATATTTTTCTATTTATATATATTATATTATATCAACCGCAGTCGGAATAGCCGCAATCTAAACATACCGTACATCCTTCCGCATGTTTAAGGTTTGAACCGCCGCATGAAGGGCATGCGCCTCTAAATTGAGTATTTAATGCATCGGTATTATGGTTATGTAAATTATTTTCATGATTGTTATCTTTGCTATTATAATTATTATCAGTATTATTTTTCTTTACAATATCGGCATTCAAGCCGTCTTCTCCGCAGTTGCATTTTTTTAAATCCGCTATTCCTTTTAAACTTTTTTCAAGAGCTTTACCTATCGCATCTGCGCAGGAATAAATAATATTTTCTCCAAATCCGTATGGCTGATTACATCTTATCCCCTTTAACTGGCTTATAATTTCTTCGGCGTCTATTCCTGAACGTAATGCCATACTGACCATTCTGCCTATAGACTCTGTCTGGCTCTGGGCGCAGCCTCCTGATTTTCCTATGGAGTTAAAAATTTCAAAGGGAGCGTCGTTTTCGTCTTTATTTATAGTCACGTACAAAGGTCCGCATCCTGTTACCATTTTGATTGTCACACCATGAATAATATCAGGTCTTTTTCTAGGTTCTATTAATATATGTTTTTTGTTACTCATATCTTTATTATTTATATTTTCATTTTCATTTTGTGTTTGCTGAGACAGGGATTTATTGGTTGTTAAAACCTGTTCCCGAGAACCGTCTCTATAAACTGTGATTCCTTTAAGGTTAAGATTATAAGCCTGCACATAAACTTCTTTGATATCTTCTTTAGCGGCGTTGTGAGGAAAATTAACTGTTTTACTAACGGCATTGTCGGTATATTTTTGAAATGCTGATTGTGTCAACACGTGCCATTTAGGCGTGATATCATGGCTTGTAATAAAAACCGAGTTTAAATACTCAAATATTTTATATTCTTCTATTTTCTCCCCGTTTTTCTCATATAAGTTTTTAATATCGGAAGATATTTTAAAAGGTGAAGGATTATAATCTTTCCAATTTTTATATGCATTTTGATCAAACTTTCCTTCTTTTGCTATAAAATCTATTAATTCATTTGAAAAAATACCTAAATCGTTAAATTTATCTTTTAAATTTTTATCAATTTCTATTAATGACTGATTATCTAAAACATGTCTTTCGTAGCTCAAAGCAAATAAAGGTTCTATGCCGCTTGAAGCGCCGCCTATAATGCTGATGGTTCCTGTCGGAGCAATTGTAGTAGTGGTTGCGTTCCGCATTGCTTTATATCCTTTTGTTTTCCATATTGAATTATCGAAATTAGGAAAACTTCCGCGTATTTCCCCAAGTTCCTGAGATTTTGCTTTTGATTCTGTATTTATAAATTCCATTATTTTTTCTGCTGTCTGCAAAGCAATTTCGTTATTATACGGGATATCTAATTTAATCAATGTATCGGCATATCCCATAATGCCGAGCCCGATTTTTCTATTTGACAGAGTAGTTTCTTTTATTTTTTCAAGAGGATAATTATTTTTATCTATAACATTATCTAAAAAATGCGTAGCAATATGGACAGTTTTTCTTAAAGATTCCCAATCTATTAAATTAGCGTAATAATCGATATCATTTAATCCGCTTATATTTATAGGATGTTTTTTTATAAATTTTCCAACGTTAATAGAACCTAAATTGCATGATTCATAAGGAATAAGCGGCTGTTCTCCGCAAGGATTTGTTGATTCAATTAAGCCGGCAGAAGGGACAGGATTAAATTTATTTATTCTGTCTATAAATATTATGCCCGGTTCCCCGCTTTTCCATGCCAATTCTACTATCGTATCAAATACCTCTCCTGCATTGAGATATTTTACTATTTCTTTGCTTCTTGGATTGACAAGCGGATATTCTTCGTTTTTTAACGCTTTATCTATAAAATCTTCCGTGATTGCAACAGATATATTAAAATTGTTAAGCTTTGAAGTATCCTTTTTAGAGGTTATAAAATCCATAATGTCCGGATGGTCAACATTAAGTATTCCCATATTGGCGCCTCTTCGAGTTCCTCCTTGTTTAACGGCTTCGGTAGCTGCATTAAATACCTGCATAAATGAAACAGGGCCGCTTGATACTCCTTTTGTCGAATGGACAACATCATTTTTTGGTCTTAACCTTGAAAATGAAAATCCCGTTCCGCCACCGCTTTGATGAATAAGCGCGGTATTTTTTAATGTTTCAAATATTGATCCCATAGAATCTTCTATGGGAAGCACAAAACATGCAGATAATTGCTGCAGCGGTCTGCCTGCATTCATTAAAGTAGGAGAATTGGGAAGAAATCGCAAATTAGTCATCTCATCATAAAAATCAGATTTTAATTTTTCAACCTGTTCTTTTGATGATTTATAATTATAATCGGCTTCTGAAATATTACTTGATACCCTTTCAAACATTCCTGAAATATTTTCGATTATAAAACCGTTTGCGTCTTTCGCGAGATATCGTTTTTTTAAAACCGTTACGGCATTTTCACTAAAATTTTTTGTTAGATTATCTTTTTCGAGATTTATTTTTAAATCAATCGGTTTTTTAATGCTCATTTAAACACCTTATTTTTTAAAGTTAAATTAAAATTATAATTAATTATACTTATAATACTATTAAACAATATATAGCATTTTGTTGAAATTATTTACAATATATAGTTATTATTTTTATTTGTCAATATATTTTTTATAAACAATAATCATTGTAAATTTAGCTATAATAATTTATAATTGTAATATAGCGAGGTAATTTTATTTTTCATCATTAAAATTATAAACTATAAAATAAAAATATTAAAAAAATATTAAAAATAAAAAAATATAAAATAACATGAGGTGATTTTGTATGCATACTTGGAGATGTGTGGTTTGCGGATATATATACTATGGAGAAACTCCGCCAGATGAATGTCCTGAATGCGGAGTCGACAGTTCTCAATTTGAAATGCTTCCAGACGAGGAAGTTCGTGTTTAATTGATAATAATTATAATTAAATCAATTTATTTATTAAATAAATATTAATGTGTAAATGTGAATTAAATATAAATACGGATGGATAAATTTATTTAAAGATATTTTTATTATTATATTATTATTTTTATTATATTATGATATAGAATATCAAAGAGGTTTGTTCATATTTAATCAATAATAATTATAATTAAATCAATTTATTTAAAGATATTTTTTTATTTTAAAGATATTTTTTAGATGAAGAGGTTCAGGTTCAATTAATTATTAAATTAAATACCTTATATTTTTATATTTATTTGTAATTGGCTAAATTTATTTAAAATAAAATAAAAGAAAAATTAAATTTACTATGATTAATAATTTTGGTATTTTAGCGCACATTTTAAATACTAACATAGTTGTAAAACTTGTTCTTTTAATTCTTGCTTTTTTTTCTTTGACTTCGTGGGCAATAATTTTTTATAAGCTTAATTATTTTAATAAAGCAAAAAAAGAAAATAAAGAATTTATAGACATCTTTTGGGAATCCAAAAGATTGGATTATGTTATGTCTGCAGCTAAGAATTTATATTTCAGTCCTATTGCTTCTATGTTTGAATCAGCATATAAAGAATTAGTAAGTTTAAAAAAAATAGCTGCAGAATATAAAGACAAATCTTCTATAGAATATGACACTAAAATAAACGGTTCTCATTCAGTTGAAAGAGTTTTAAAAAAATCACAGCTTTCTTCAATATCAAAATTAGAAATGTACTTACCGTTTCTTGCGACAACTGGTTCTATCTCACCGTTTATAGGTTTATTCGGAACGGTATGGGGTATTATGACGGCATTTGAAAGTATTCAAAAAGCAGGAACGGCAGGTCTTGCCGTTGTGGCTCCAGGCATAGCCGATTCGTTAGTGGCTACCGCGGCTGGACTTTTTGCAGCGATACCTGCCGTAATAGCATATAATTATTATACCAATAGGGTTAGAGTGCTCGCCAACGAGACGGATGATTTTGCATATGAATTTATGGCTATAGTAGAAAAGCAAATTTTAAAAGATTAAAATATAAAAATACAATAAAACAAAATAACCGCAGTAGTTATGATTTATGATACAGTATAATTTTATATATATTAAATTATATAAAAAAATATCAAAATACAATAAAACAAATAGTTTGTAATTTTATTTTATAATATATTCTATTATGTATGTTAAATTTTAAATTGTTAAAATAAATTTTATATAAGAAATGTTTGCACAAAACAATAATAATAAAGAAGGAAGAAACAATTTATCTTCAAACTATAAATTTATGTCTGAAATAAACATTACTCCTTTTGTTGATGTTATGCTTGTTCTCTTAGTTATATTTATGGTTACGGCTCCTATGCTTGAACACGGTATAAAAGTTCATCTTCCTACCGCAGCTGCGCATGCTATAAAATCGCCGGAAAAAACTATCGTGGTTTCTATAAACGGGTCAAGGGAAGTTTATATTAATGCGTTAAAGGTCGGTTTGCCCACTTTAACCTCAAAATTACGGGCTATTTATAAGAACAGAACTGATAAAGAAATTTTTTTAAAAGCCGATTCCTCCATTCCTTACGGTGTTGTTATTAGAGTTATGGCTGCGGTAAAAATGGCGGGTATAAGTAAGATTGGCATGGTAACTAATAATCCTATATTAATAAAACGTTAATTTATTTATTGTTAAAGTTTATGCAAAAAGGAACGCAAGGTTAAACTGAAAATCAGGTATTAATAAAACGTTAATTGATTTATTAAATTTGTTTTTGCAATATGGTTATTGATAATTATAATAATGTATAATGATAATAAAGCTAAAGGAGTAGGAAAATATTATATTGTATCATTTTTATTCCATGTGATTTTAATAGGTTTATTAATTCTTATTTCGATGAAATTTAAATCTAAAATTCAGTCATTAGGTTCAAAAGTGGTTGTTAGTGTAGTAAGCGCCGTTCCGGGACCTTTGGCTTCAACAAAAACCTTAACGCACGCAATTAAAAAAAATACGGTTAAAAAGCATGTTGCTGTTAAGCCTGCAGTTACTCCTATTGTTATTAACAATGAACATAATAAAGCTATACCAAAAAAAACAATTACACCTGCACCTAATAAACAAATAATACCTGTTGCTAAATCAAAATCATCAATGATTTATCCAAAAAAAGCCGTTCATAAAATTAAAATTGTAAAGCCGCATCAAATTACTCCGTCTAAACCGGCTATTGTGCCTCAGCAGCAGGTGGCGTCAAGCGTGTATTCGCATTTAAAATTAAAAAGCGCTTACAGTAAATTGCAAAGTTCTTTAATTGCGGGCAATATTCATAAATTTAGCGGTTATATAAGTAAAATAACATATATAATTATCTCAAATTTTAATATTCCTTTATCGCAGTATTTGCATTTTAAATCTATAATTGCTTTTAAAATAACGAAAAGCGGCTTAGTGTATAATGTCAGACTTGTAAAATCGTCCGGCAGCAGCTATTTTGACGCGCAGTCCATTGCGGCTGTAAAATCGTCGGCTCCGCTGCCTTCTCCGCCGCGCGGGTTTATGGCTTACATGAATTCAGAAAATGACAATAATGGAGTTTTAGCAATTTTTTATCCCAAAGAAATATTGAAAAGTGAATAAAATGTTTATATTTTTCTTATAAATAAAGTATAATGCTAAATAATAATATTAATTAAGAACAAACAAGAATAAAATAAAAATTAAATATTATTAATAATGATGAATTAACACTTGTTTATTATTAATAATTCTATTTTTAATATATAATATTTTATATATTAAAAATATCATAAATAAATAATTAATTTAAAATTATGAAGACAAAGATGAAAGTGCAGAAAATATTTAAAAAATCAGACAAAAATAACATTAATTTAAATTTTAATTTAAATATTGATAATCATAATAATGATTATAACAGAGACAATTATAGCAAAGAGCCTATATTTTTTTTAAATTATACAAAATTATCTTTATTTTTCTTGTTTGTTTTTTGTTGTATTTTATGTTTATTTAAACCTTCAACTGCGGCAGCAAAAGTATATATTAACATATATCAGGCAAGCATAAAAAAGGTTAGAATTGCAGTTCCGGGCTTCAAAAATTTAACAAAATATAAACAACATTCGCCTATTTCTTCAAAATTGGCACATATAATCAGGCATGATCTTTCGGTTATAGGGTATTTTCATATAGTAAATCCTTTAGCATATCTTGAAAATCCGCAAATTGCCCATATCAGAGCATCTAAAATCAATTATTCTAATTGGACGGTACTAAACGCAGAGTATTTGATAAACGGTACTTATAAAGTTAAAGGCAATAATATTAAAATTAAAGCTAATCTAATAAGTATATATTCCCAAAAACTTTTATTCAGTGAAGTTTTAGAAGGCAGATTAAGTAATGACAGATATCTTGCAAACAAATTCGCCGATGCCGTATTAAAATTTCTAACAGGAAAAAAAGGACCGTTTACTACAAAAGTTTTTTTTGTCGGCGAAAAAAATAACGTAAAAAATATATTTAAAATGGATTTTGGAGGACATAGAGTTAAAAGAATAACTAATAATCATTCAATTAATATATTCCCATATCCTTCTCCGGGCGGCAAAAAAGTAGCTTATATTTCTTTTAAAGACGGAAATCCGGCAGTGTTCATAAAAAATTTAATTACAGGTCATACAAAAAAATTATATTTACCTGGTCCTGCAGATTTTGTGAGCTGGTCGCCAAACGGAAAAAAACTAGCTTTAGCCCTGACCCCGGGTCATTATAATACTCAGATATACACCGTTAATGCCGACGGAACGGACTTAAAAAGGCTTACAAATACATTCGGTATAAATACTTCTCCGTCATATTCGCCAAACGGCAATAGAATTGTTTTTGTTTCTAATCGCGGCGGCGGTCCGCAGATATACGTGATGAACTCAGACGGTTCAAATGTTCATATGATTTCTTTCAATGGCAGTGATTATAATAGCAGCCCTGAGTGGTCGCCAAACGGAAAAAAAATAGTTTTTACATCGTTTATTAACGGAGCTCTTCAAGTATCTATTATGGACCCTGACGGCAGTAATGAACGGCAATTAACCGATACTCCTTACGGATGCCATCATCCTTCTTGGACCAGAGATTCCAGGATAATATCTTTTGATACCGAATTTGGAGGCAGAGAAGAAATATATTTAATGGATACGACCGCAAGCGGAATTATGCCTTTAATGCCTCATATGTTTCCGGAGATGCAAAATTATTACAATCCTGCTTGGACGCTTAAATCAGTTTATTAATAATAATTAATATTTTTTTGTCATAATAAATTATGGTATTATATAAATTATATTAAATTATATAAATAATTATGGGGATTAAATTATGCCAATAATAAAAGAAAGCAGTTTAAATAAAAAACATATTATTAATTACTTTAAAATTATTTCTCTATTGTCTTTGTTTATTTTTACATTTTCTTTTTTATTGTCCGGATGCGCCGAAATGGAACCTGATACAATACACCATCTGAAGATTGAGGTTCGCAATTTAAATAAAAAGGTAGATAGCCTTTCGCAAAATTCAACAGATTCAGAGCAAGCTATTCATCAAGCCAGGTTAAATATTGCAAATCAAGGTTCAAAAATTGAAAATATAAAGTCTCATATGAGTGCATTATATGGAAAATATGAAATTATTTCGCATGATATGAAATTACTTAAAACAGAATTTAGAAATTATAGAATACTTGTAAATAAAGAATTAATAAAATTGCTTAAAAAAGAGAAGTTTAAATCTTCTGCTATATCAAAACAAAAAATAAGCGTTCAGATTCCTTCAAAAATTACAACGAGCAAAGTTAAAATTTTACCTAAAATTTCGGCAAAACGGCTTGCTATTAAAAAATCTTTGAAAGAATACAATATTGCTAAATCTTATTATAATAAGGGCATATATCAAAAATCAATAATTTTATTTAAAAAATATTTAAAGAAATATCCTCAATCTAAAAAAGCAGGTAATGCAAATTATTATATAGCAGTTTCTAATTTTAAATTAAAAAATTATCCTGTTTCAATTCTTGAATTTCATAAATTTACAAGACTTTATTCAAAAAACAAGCACGTTCCTATGGCAATATATTTGCAGGGTTTAGGTTTTTCAAAACTGTCCGATCCTTCCGATGCCGTTATTTTATTTAAACAAGTTATATCAGATTACGGTTCTAGCAAGGCAGCGGCATTGTCTAAGGCGGCATTGAAAAAATTAGGTTAAAAAAAGATTATATATCAATAATAAATATTCTAAGCCGTTATTCGTTATTATTGTAACGGCAAGTATTAAGGTTATGGTTAAAAAAAGATTATATTATTATATATCAATAATATTATAAGAGTGAGTATCTGAATTGCCTGAAGGGAAAAAATTAGGTTAAAAAAATATTATCAATTAATCTTACCCCTGAAAATTTTATTGCAGATAAAATAATATCGTCTTTTTCAGCATATACTTTTTTGTTAAGTAGTTCTTTATCCATAATTTCAATGTATTCTACTTTAAATTTATTATTTATCAATTCTCTTATAGCATAATGCCTGAGTTTTTCAGCCAAATTTTCGCCATCACTAAATAATTTAGCCGTATTATTTAAAACTTTATAAAAATTACATGCTTGTTTTTTGTCATTTTCATTAAAATATGAATTTCTTGAACTTAAAGCAAGACCGCATTTCTCCCTCATTGTAGGAACAGGTATTATTTTAACGTCCAAAAAATAATCTTCGATCATTTTTTTTATGAGTATATACTGCTGATAATCTTTTAACCCAAAAAAAGCAAAATCAGGCTTAATTATTAATAAAAGTTTCATAACAATCGTTAAAACACCCTTAAAATGCCCAGTCCTATGTAAACCGCACAACTTATCGGAAAGAGATTCATTGCTTATAAAAGTATCAGTCCCTTTTATTATTGAATTATCAGGCATATATATATAATCTGCTTTTAATTGTTTAAGTTTTTTAATATCTCCTTCAATGTCTCTCGGGTATTTGTTGAAATCTTCGGAAGGACCGAATTGAAGAGGATTTACATAAATTGAAACAAAAACTTTTCCAAATTTTAAACCCTCTTTGACAAGGTTTAAATGTCCTTCATGAAGTTTCCCCATAGTCGGGACCAGCGATATTTTCTGGTTATCGGCTTTTAATTTACTGCTTAATGCCTTTGCATCTTCTATTTTAGTTATTATTTCCATTGCAATAAATTTCCTTCCCCCCTACAAAAACTTTTAATATATCTTTTTCTTCTAAATTGATGATTTCATCAAAAACATTAATTTCATTCAGTTCTAAATTTTCAGGAATCTTAAATATTACAAAATCGGCATAAGAATTTTTTTCTAATGTTCCTGTTACAAATGGAATATTTAATATTTTAGCATTATTTTTAGTCGCCATTTCAAATAATTCTTTAGAAGAAACGCCGCAGCCGATTAAATCTTTATCGTTACATTGTATATTTTCTAGGTCAATTTGTAAATTATTATGAATTTTTCTTGCATATTTTAATTCATCAAGAATGCTTATTGAATTATTAGAATACAGGCTATCGGTTCCCAATCCTGCGATTATATTATTATCCAATATTTTTCTTAACGGGAGTTTGCTTGATTTAAAAAAACTATTGCTTCGCGGACAATGAATAATAGATGATTTTGAATCTTTGATTGTTTTAATATCATCACCGTTTACCTCGTTAGAGTGAATTAATGAAGTTTTCGGGGATAAAATTCCGACGGATTTTAAATATTGAATTGGGGTAGAATATTTTATTCCGTATTTTTCAGAAGGGTTATTAAATTCTTTTAGGTTTAAAGCCGCCAGTAAATTTTCAGATATATCGCCTTTGCCTTCCGATAAAAATTGAATTTCCGATTTATGCTCAGATGCATGGACAGTTAAATCTAAACCCCATTGTTTATTTTTTTCGGATAATATTTTAAAAAGCGCAGGTGAAACAGAATAAATAGAATGAGGGGATATACCTATTGAGATAAATTTTTTATAATTATTGACGGCAGAATCATTTCTATTAACATCATTTTTTAATGTATCTTTCAATTCTTTTATTTTGTCATCCGATAAAGAAGGATCTAAGCCTATTATCTCTATATATGCTTTTACTCTCGGAATGCCGGTTAAAAAAATATCATTATTATTGCCTGTTCTGCCGCAGCAGGCAGCACTGTAATCAGCATTTGGTTTAGTGTATTCTAAAACCTTATCCTTATTATGCGTTCTTCCAAAATCTGAAGCGCTGCAATTAATTTCATTAAATTTTTTATAATCCGATATATATTTATTAAACTGAGAAATAGGTACAATGTCTCCTATTGCGGTTATACCTGCCCTTATGGATGTATTATATGCTTTTTGACGTATATCCGTTATTTCTTTATCAGATAAATTAGTCCGTCTTTTAATCAAAGAAATTACCCATTCCGAAAAAATATGCGGGGTATTTTTATCCGCTGCCATAGTCAGTTCCGTATGGATATGGGCATTTATTAGTCCAGGTATAATCAGCGTTGAATAATTATAAGTATTATTATTAGCGCTGATAGCTCCTGAATAATTGTTGTTCCCATCTGCAGATATGATTTTACCTGTATTTAGATTTACCGATAATTCAGCATCTTTTAACAAAAAAGGAGCAGGCAGATTTGAATTGGTTAAAATAAATTTAGAATTTATTTTAAATATTTTTTTGTCGGAATTATACAAATGCATTTTATTCTAAACCAAGATAGTCTTTATATTTTATTGCAATTTTAATAAATTCGTTTAAAGTTAAAGACTGCGGTCTTTTGTCTAAATCTATATTTGAATCTTCATACATTTTTACTTTTATATCCGGAGGAATACCTTGAAAAGACGCATATATTGAATTTCTTAATTTTTTTCTTCTTAATTTAAATAACTGATGAACCAAATAGCTAAAATAAGGAGAGTTTGCAGCCCATTTTATATTTTCTGAGTATTTTAAATCTTCAAATTTATTTAAATCTAAAGGAGTCATTCTGATTACCGATGAATCAATTTTAGGCTGCGGATTGAAATTTTCTTTAAAAACATTAAATAATAGTTCAATTTCAAAATTTGCTTCAGCAATAACACTAAAAGCGCTTCTTGCGGATTCATCGCTTTGCGCAAGCAGTCTTTCCGCAAACTCTTTTTGAAACATTAAGGTAAAGTCTAAGAAAGCTTCTTTTTCTTTAATAAATTTTGCCATTATAGGGCTCGAAATTTCATAAGGGAGATTTGAAATTAATCTTAATTTTGAATTCAAAGTCTTAGAAAGTTCTATGAAATTAAATTGTAAAACATCCATATTTACAAATTTTGCAGTATCATTTTTTTTAAGCTTATTATTATTTAAAAAAAGTTTTCCTTCCACATAAGACAAATAAAAAGGGTCTATTTCAATTATTGTTAAAGTTTTAACTTTATCTGCTAATAAATCTGTTAAAATTCCTTCCCCCGGTCCTATTTCTACGACATTATCATTTTCTGTAAAATTGCAAGATTTTACTATATTTTTTGCAATTTCTTTATTTATTAAAAAATTTTGACCGAATTTAACTTTTTTATTATTATCCATCTTTATTTATGTTAAATGTATTAACTTTTTATTGCTTGCTTATTCATTTATTGTTAAATTAAAATATTAAATAAATAGGTTTAATAGGTTTGATTTATAGTTCCCATGAGGGTTCTGCATTTATATTATAGAATATTTCTTTATTAATAATCGGATCAACAGGTTTTTTAAAATAGCCCGTGTATCCTATCATAGCTGCATTATCCGTACTATAAGCCGGTTCAGGGAAAAAAACATTTAATTTATCGCTTTCAAGAAAAATACTTCTTATCCTAGAGTTTGCCGAAACCCCTCCTGAAACCGAAACATCTTTTATTCCTGTATATTTGCATACCGACATAACTTTTTTATATAAAATTTTTGCGATTGTTTCTCTCAGGCATGCAAAGATATCAAAGACGGTTTCTTCTTGCAAGTGCTTTGGACCGCCCAACTTGTTAATTTCTGATATTACCTGTGTTTTTAACCCGCTAAAACTTAAATCAAAATTACCTGAATGTTCCATAGGCATAGAGAAATTAAAAGCATTAATGCTGCCTTTTTCGGCTAATTCATCAATAATTTTGCCGCCCGGATATCCATAATTTAAAAAATTTGATATTTTGTCAAATGCTTCTCCGCATGCGTCGTCTCTTGTTTTTCCAATCAGTTTTATATCTTCGTGAGATTTTACTATATAAATATGAGAATGTCCACCTGATATAACAAGGGCTATAAAAGGAAAAACCTCTTTAATATTAATATTTAAAAAAGGACTAAAGATATGACCTTCAATATGATTTACGGCAGCAATAGGAATTTTAAGAGCATAGCTTAAAGTTTTAGCCGTCATAAGTCCGACAAGTAAAGACCCTGCAAGGCCGGGTCCAGAGGTAGCTGATATTAAACTTATTTCTTTTAATTTTATATTTGCTTTTGACAATGCGAAATTGACGGCGGGAATAGCGCTTTTTATATGATTTCTTGAAGCTAATTCAGGAACTACTCCTCCATAAATTCCATGTATAAAATCCTGAGAATATACAACATTTGAAATTATATTAATTTTTGAATCGTCTTTTTTAAGAATTGAACAAGAAAAATCATCGCAGCTTGATTCTATCGCAAGATTTAAATTTGATGAATTATTTATATTATTGCAGTTAGTATTATCCATAAAAATAAAATAAGGCATTACTAAATATTGTATTTATTTAATTAAATTTATAAAATTAAATCTATTAAAAATCTATTAAGATATAAGCAAAATATATTAAATACAAAATTTAACGCCCCTATTTATAATTGTTAAAAATTGTTAAATTATTTGACTTAGCAGTATGGTATATAAAATATTATTATATTATTTTGATTAATTTGACCAATATAAAGTTTTTGACACTGCCTGTTTCCACTTATCGTAATACAATTTTCTTTCGTTTTCGCCTATTTTCGGAGTGAATACTTTTTTTATTTTGTATAGTTTTAAGTATTCTTCTATAGACCATAATCCGGAATATATGCCTGAAAAACCGGCTATGCCGAATGCAGTCATTTCTGAAATAGTCGTCCGCTCTACGGGGATTCCGAGAATATCAGATTGAAACTGCATTAAAAAATTATTTTCGCTTGCTTTACCGTCTACTCTTAATTTATAAGGCATATTAAATAATTCGTTAATAACGTCTTTAGTAGAATAAGCTAATGATTCTAATGCAGCCCTGACAATATTTTCTTTTGTGGTTTTACCCGTTATGCCTATAATCATTCCTCTTGCGCTGCTATTCCAGTATGGAGCGCCCAGTCCCGATAAGGCAGGCACAAAGTAAACACCCTCGTTGGAATTCAATTTTTTGGCCGATTTAGCGGTTTCGGAATATGATTTTATAATTTTTAGACCGTCCTTCAGCCAATTAATTAGCGCTCCTCCCGTAAAGATGCTTCCTTCAACTGCGTAATAAGTCTCGTCTTTAATAGTCCATGCAATTGTTGAGACTAATTTATCGGATTTAAAAGGCTGTCTTCCTGATTGTGCCATTACAAATAATCCTGTTCCGTATGTATTTTTTACTATTCCGCCGTCAAAAGATGCATGCGCAAACAGGGATGCTTGCTGGTCTCCCAGAATTCCTATTATCGGTATTCTTTTAGTAAAATTTCCTTTTAAATATTTAGGATTCAAAAACCCAAAGATACTGCTGCTGCTTTTTACTTCAGGCAGAATATTTTCAGGTATTTTGAAAATATTAAGTAATTCATTGTCGTATTTTAGTGTATTTATATTATACAGTAATGTCCGCGATGCATTTGAAGTATCAGTAAAATGATTTTTTTCTTCCGTTAAATTCCATAAAATCCATGAATCAACCGTTCCGAATAAAATTTCATTTTTTAGGATAGATTCTTTGACGCCTGCAACATTATCAATAATCCATTTTATTTTAGTAGCAGAAAAATAAGGATCTAAAAATAAACCCGTTTTTTCTTTAATGAGTTCTGAATAGTTTTTTAAGTTTTCGCAAATATTTTCTGTTCTGCGGCATTGCCAAACAATAGCATTATAAACTGGTTTGCCTGTTTTTTTATTCCATAAAATTGACGTTTCTCTTTGATTAGTTATTCCGATTGATAAAATATTATAGTTTTTACTTTCGCAAAACGATATTGTTTTCTGTAATGATTTAAGCGCCGTATTTAAAATATCGAACGGATCTTGTTCTACCCATGCAGGGACAGGAAAAATCTGAGGAAATTCATAATAAAAATTAGAAATAATTTTACCTTTTTTATCAAAAGCTATACTTCTGTTTCCAGTTGTTCCAAGGTCAAGAGCAATAACGCATTTTTCCATATATATTATTCGCCGTGCATATCTATCTATCTATTTATCTATCTTTCTTTCTTTAGAGTTCATAAAATGTTTAGCATCAAACATTATTGCATATATTTATTATTTGCCGTATCTGTCTGTTATATTATATTTATACTAATAATTAATTTATGTGTAAATTACTTAATCTTTTTGATAATATGATTCTTCTCATTTACATAAACGAGTTTTGGCTTAAATGAATTTGCTTCTTTATCGTCATATAAGGCAAAAGTGGCAATAATAATTATGTCATTTATTTGCACGAGCCGGGATGCGGCGCCGTTTACTATTATATTCCCTGAATTTTTAGGCGCTACAATAGCATATGTGTCAAATCTGTTCCCGTTATTAACATCCCATATGCTTACTTTTTCATACGGTAATATGCAAGCTTCTTCCATTAGTTTTTCGTCTATTGAAATTGACCCTTCGTAACCAAGATTCGCATCGGTAATCTTGACCCTGTGTATTTTTGATTTTAGGAGAAATCTTTGCATTTATGAAAATTTGAATTATTAAAGAATTAAATTAAAATTTCTTGAATATAATAAATTTTTTTTTAAGTTCTTCCGAATCGGAATTATCATTTGTGCTATAATGCGCACTATAATGACCAAAAGAACCTTTAAATTTATTTTTGATATATTTAAATATCAAAAAAAGTAAAAAATAATTTAAAAAAGGTATTAAGAATAAAATAGCGATAGCATCGGTTAAAAAGCCCGGTATTAAAAATAAAATTCCCGCTATAAAAAAAGATGCAGTTTTTAATATATTTTTTGAAGGAGATTTGACATTGTAAAAATCGTCCAGCGCATTTTTAAACGAATTGCTTTTAATTTTTTTTGATATTATATAACCTATAATGCTGAAACTTGCCAATAACAAAAATGCGTAAAAAAATCCTATTATAAATGTAACTTCAACAAATATATATACTTCTACGAATATATAAATTAAAACGGTAAAAAATAATTTAGCTATAATCCCCATAATATTTAATTATATATTTATTTTAATTTTAAGTCAAATTAAAGAAAAAACTTTAATCCTTCCATAGAAATTTATTTTCTAACGGTGATTTAAGATATTATATTATATTATATTATATTATATTCAATTGAAGCAAAAAAATATATTAATAAAATATTTTATTAAATAGAAGAAAAATTTAATTTAACAAAACTTGAAAATTTATTTTTTTAAGATATAATTAATAATAATGCTAAATATATCTTTAAGATATATCTTGAATTATATCAGTAAATTAATTTATTACTTAATACTTACTTAACAATTGAGGATGCAAAAATGGATATTTATAAAGAAAAAGGAGATATTTGTTTAATTTTTGACTATAAAGTCATTGAAGATTTTAATATAAAAAAAAAGAAAAATATATATTCTAAATTTGAAGACAAACAAAAGTATTCCTCTATTCTTAATAAATTGCATAATAGCGCCGATGAAGACAGTAGGCTTTATAATAAAAGAAAAATTTCAAAAACGTTTAATCCTTCATTAAAAGGGATATTTTGTATTAAAAATGAAAAAATTCATAAATTAGAAAATAATATTTTGCTTGAAGAATTTGATAAATTATGCAGACCAATAGAATCTGATTACGGTTTAAATATTTTTAATTATATATTAAATGAAATTTATGAAGAAGAAAAAAAAAGGAAATATTTTGAAATAGAAATTTTTAATTATAATTTTGTGTCGCATAAAACTGTCAAGAGTAATTTAGCAACAGATTTTGTAAAAGAATTAAATGATTTTATAGAAAAAAATTTTTTTAATGATATTAGTGTAAATAAAATAAATAAGTTAAAATCAAATAAAACAGAAAATACACAAAAAACACAACATAATGATTTAAAATCTGGAATAATCAAAAGCGCTCCTGAACATAAAATTAAATCTGAAATAAAAGAAAATGCTGACGAACGCAATAATAAACCTGAATCTGCCAAAAGTATATCTAAACAAATATATACAAACAAAATGCCGGAAAATATTTATAAACAAAAAAATAAACATGAAAATAAATCAGACGAAATTATTGCAAAAACACAGATTAAACCTGAAGAAACTTATGTAAATAATATAAATATAATAAATAAAAAAGAAAATGAAAGCCGAATACCTGTATCTGGCAGTTTAACGGATATTCATTCGGAAATTAGCTTAATTTCTTTAAGCTGGAGTTCGCTGAGTCCTAAAGATGAGGCTCCTGTTCTTGAACTTGGAATTCCTGTTGAGATTAACAAGTCAAGCTGGATAAGAATTTATTTTCAAAAACCTAGAGTAAGAAAAGTTGTCTGGAGATTAAGATATAAACCTGATTTAAATAATATAAAACCTCTATTGAGAGTTTATGCCGACGATAATATGCTTTGGTATGAATCATTAGATTCTCACGCAGGAGATAAATATATAATTCTTTCTAAAGAGTTTGAATTATCGAGAGTTTGGGCAGAAATCGGTTATATTACGAAAGAAAATGAATTTATATTTATTACCAGAACTCCTGTCTGGCCGCCTAAGTGTTTATTTAAGTCTCCGCCGAGAAATTATTCAAAAAAATTATTAAATAATAAAATATCTCTAATAGGTGCCACAGAAGGTCTATCTGCAGGAAATAATGCTGTTTTTACTTCATCGGGAAGCGGTTTTTACGGGAGAAAGAAATAAGTAAATTATAAACCCGTATTATAGAGTTAAATAAATATAAAATATGTAATTTATTCATTCCATCCGCTATCTAAATTATAGAATTATCAATTATCTATGGTATAGTTTAGATAGAATAATTTTCTTAATTTGCAATATTAATTTATCGCTATCCCGTATTAATTAATAGCGGAGCAGAATACTTATGGCAAGCAAGATGGTTGGCTGTGTTATAATAGCTAAAAAGGCTGCACATTACTTCTCAAAAAAAATTGGGGGGGGGGGGGTAGATAAAATTATATCATAATTATCGTTCTAAAGTATTAAAGTATTAGCTTTATCCCTCAAAAGATAGAAGTAAGCTGTTTACATAATTTTACAATATTAATTTATTATTCAGGAGTGAGGCAACTTTACTATGAATACAGAAAAATCTAAATGGATCCCTGTTCTTCATTTTCACCTTCCTTTTGTAAGACATCCTGAAATGTCTAAATATTTAGAGGAAGAATGGTATTTTGAAGCGGTAACGGAAACTTATTTGCCGTTATTGGAAGCATTTGACAATCTTGAGAGAGACAATATAGATTACAATATAACTATTTCTTTAACCCCTACTCTCTTAACAATGATGGCTGATACTCTGTTGTCGGAGAGATTAATTAATTATGTCAACGCCAGAGTTAAAGTTCTTGACGAAGAAGCATTTAGAACTCAGACAGATCCGGAATTTCATCCTGTAACATTATTTTATAGAGAAAGATATAAAAACTTGGCTAGCAAACTTAATAACGGCGGCGGTCAATATATAATTAACGAATTATTAAAACATAATAAAATAGGGCATATAAATATAATAACATCGGCTGCAACGCATGGTTTCTTATTATTTATGGTAGGAGAGCCCGAAACTATTGCCGCTCAAATACAAGTGGGAATTGAAACTCATGAAAAATTGCTTGGGATTAAACCTTCAGGGATTTGGCTGCCTGAATGCGGATATACGTCAGGATTTGATGCTATTTTAAATAGATATGGTATATTTTATACTTTTTTAGATCAGCATGGAATAGAAATGGCGTACCCTGAACCGCCAAACGGATGTTTTTCGCCTATAGTTACCCCTTTCGGAGTCGCGGCTTTCGGCAGGGATCCTGAAAGTTCCAGGCAGGTCTGGTCTAGCAAAGAAGGTTACCCCGGAGCTCCGATTTATAGGGAATTTTATAGAGATGTCGGATTTGACCTTGATTTGCCGCATCTTATTCCGTTAAGACATGGAAGTATTAAGACATTTACAGGGCTAAAATATTATGCTATTACAGGAACGGGAAATTACAAAGAAGCTTATAGACCCGGCGCTGCAAAAAGAAAAGCTTCCGAACATGCGGAGCAGTTTGTATTCAACAGGGCATTGCAGGGAAATTATTTAAAAAATGTAATAGGAGAGCCGCCTGTAATCGTTTCCATGTATGATGCCGAGTTGTTTGGGCACTGGTGGTTTGAAGGACCATGGTGGTTAGAGTCTGTTTTTAGACAGCTAAATAAAAACAGCAGTATAGAATCTGCCGCTGCAGAAGATATATCAAAAGAAGCACTTTCTAATGTAAAATCAAAAAACGGCATACTTTACAGTCCAGATGAAAAAACATGGATTGCCCAGCCTGCCACTTCTACATGGGGAGGCGGAGGCTATAGCGAAGTCTGGCTTAACGGCAAAAATGACGAAATTCAGCAATTTTTATCGGACATAGCTATTGAATTGATTGATATATGTAAAAATAGATACAATGAAGTAATTTATAATGATACGCTTAATCAGGCTGCAAGAGAATTAATGCTTGCAGAATCAAGCGATTGGACATTTCTGCTTTCAACAGGGCAGGCTGTAAGCTATGCCGAAAGACGCGTTAAAGCTCACTTGGTAAGAGCAAGAAAATGTATGTCTATGGCAATTGGATCCGAGCCGTTTGATAAAAAATGGTTTAAAGACATATCTTATAAAGACAATATATTTCCATGGATTAATGCAAAAGAATTGTATGGAAAAGATATATGCTGAATTATAATAAAAAAGTATCCGATTTATTTTTCTTTTTTCAAGATATCTTTAAAAGTAAGTGTTACAATAAATAATCAGATAATTTTTTTGTATCTTTTTTGTTTTTTATTTTTTGATTTTATAAATAATAAATATTATAAAAACCCCAACTATATTAATTATTATGAGGTTAATTAATTAATGAACTTAATTTTATGGTGGCATATGCACCAGCCTGATTACAGAACTCATGAAAATGAGTTTATGCTTCCATGGGTTTATCTTCATGCTATAAAGGATTATATTGATATGCCTCTTAATATTATGTCGGCAGAGGGTATGAAAGCCAACATAAATATAACGCCGGTGTTAATTGACCAATGGCAGGAATATAATTTAAAATTGGAATTAGCTCTAAGCGAAGAAAATCCTATGAAAGTCGAAAATATCCTGCCAGACAGGTTTCTTAAGCCTTTAGTTATCAATACGCTCACAGACGAATGGCGGCAATGGATTATTAAATATTATAAATGGGCAAATAAAGAAAGAATGATTGAAAGATTTGAACCTTACAAGCAATTGGTCAATATTTCTTTGGAAGATAACAATCTGCATTATTTAAACGATTCGTATTATTTTGATTTAACGGTGTGGTTTCATCTTGCATGGTGCGGAGAATGGATTAAGCGGTATGACCCTGTGATAAAGCAATTGATAAATAAGGGATATAAATATACTTATAATGACAGAATACTCTTGTTAAGAAGAATATCTAAATGGCTAAAATACGGATTATCGTTATATGGACAGTCTTATATAAAAGGAGCGGAAATTCCTTCATGGCAGCCTGATTATCCTGATTTAATAGATAAAACTTTGTTAGTTGAACTGTCTAAAAAAAAGAAAGGCGAATATCAGGTTACCCTCACGCCCTATTATCATCCTATTGTACCGCTTTTGCTTGATATTAATGCAGGAAGTATTATCGCGCAAATTACGGGAATACAATATGAACCTGTTGAACTTAATGAATACCCCGAAGGATTAGAAAGTGCGAAAGAAAATATTAAAAGAATTAATAATTATTGGTCTGCGGAACCATTTTTTAATATAAAAGCCGTATGGCCTTCAGAAGGCGCTATATCAGCCGAGACGCTTAATTTATTTGCGGAAGAGAAAATTAACTTTTGCGCGAGCGGTGAAGAAGTTTTAAGCAATTCCTTAGGCGTAGATATTCATAAGCCGATTTCTTTAGAAGGACGCAATGTAATTCCTCTTTATAAAATTTATAAGTGGAAAGATTCATCTATTAAAATAATATTCAGAGATTCGGAATTATCAGACCTTATCGGTTTTACTTATTCTAAATGGAGAGGCGACGATGCCGCAAATAATTTTGTAAACAAGATAAAAGAAATTGATAAAATAGATAAAAACGCTATTGTTTCTATAATTATGGACGGCGAAAATGCATGGGAATATTATTTTGAAAATGGGTTTTATTTTTTAAAAGATTTATATGAATTGTTTGTCCAAACCCATGAAATTAATCCGATAACCCTTAAAGATGCTTTTGAAGCGGAAGAATATTTAACTTTGGATAATATTTATCCGGGTTCGTGGGTTCAAGGAAATTTGCAGATGTGGATAGGAGAACGGCAAAAAAATTTGGCTTGGATGCTGCTTGCAAATGCAAAGCAAGAATTTTTAAAATGGAAAAAACAAATTAAAGATGAAATTAAAATTAAAAATGTTGAAGAACAAATATTAAAAAGCGAAGGATCTGATTGGTTCTGGTGGCTCGGAGAAGATAATCCGCTGCTGTCTCAATCAATGATGGAAAAAGTTTTCAGGCAGCATTTAAAAAGTATTTACATTTTGATGGATAAAAAACCGCCTGCTATTTTAGATGATACTTTAGTAGTTACTTCAAAAGTTACTTCAGCAGTTACTTCAGCAGTTACTTCAGCAGTTACTTCAAAAGTTACATCAAAAATTACTTCAAACATAAATACTACAGAAATTGGCGGGAGTATGAAGAGAGGAAAATCATAAATGGTTAATTTTTTATTGGGTTTTCATTGTCATCAGCCGGTGGGCAACTTTGAAGGAGTATTTAAAGAAGTGCATAATAAATCTTATAGTCCGCTTATAAGAACTCTTTTAAAATATGATTCTTGCAAATTTTGTCTGCATATATCTGGATACCTGCTTGAATGGATTGTTAAAAATGACCCTGAATTAATAGAAATTATAAGAGAAGGCGTATCTGAACATAAAGTAGAAATGCTCGGCGGAGGCTATTATGAACCCGTATTAGCTTCAATTCCCCGCAGCGATAGAATTAAACAGCTTGAAATGCTCAATGAAGCCGTCAAAAAATATTTTGGCGTTTATCCTAAAGGCGCATGGATTACAGAAAGAATATGGCAGCCCGATATTATTGATTCGCTCGATGAAGCAGGCATAAGTTATGCTTTTTTAGACGATTCTCAATTTTTTCAATCGGGCATTGATTCAAACGATATAGATAACATTTTTATAACGGAATATAACGGAAAATATTTCAATCTATTTCCTATTCATGAAAGATTAAGATATAAATTGCCGTTTGCTAACACTGATGAATCAGTGCGCGAAATTTTATATATGAATGAAAGATTATCTAATCTTTCCGTTATGATTGACGACGGTGAAAAAATGGGAAGCTGGCCGAATACGTTTGAGTGGGTTTATGGTAAGGCTTTTAATAGCGAAAATAAGTTTGACGGTATAGGCGGCAACGGATGGCTCAATAAATTTTTAACTATTTTAGGCGATCCTTCTAATAACATTAAAATGAAACTGCCATCTGAATTAATTGATGAAATTCCTATCAGACAGCCTGTTTATTTACCTTTATCAAGCTATAGAGAGATGGGTGAATGGACTTTACCCGTTGAAAAAAGATTTAAATACGATTATACAAAAGAAAAGTATCCCGATGCTGTATTAGCAGGAGGAATATGGCATAATTTTTTTATTCATTATCCCGAATCAAATTTATTACATAAACGAATGCTTTTTTTAAGCAATAAAATTAACGATTTTAAAATAAAATTTCCTGAAATGCAAAATTCAATAAATTATAAAAATGCAATAAAGGAACTTTTTAAATCTCAGGCGAACGATGCTTACTGGCATGGAGTTTTCGGCGGAATTTACCTGCCTCACTTAAGAAGAGGTGTGCAAAATTCATTAATTAAAGCATCTGTTTCCTATGATTTATTATGCAATGAATTAAAACAATTTGAAAATGATAATAAAAATAATAAAGATAAGAACAATAAGAAAGAAATCAGAAAAGATAAAAATAAATCAAATGATTACAATAATAACGTAAATAATAATATTGTTAGCGCAGTTAAAGTTGATAAAGGCGAAACTGATAAGTCGGAAGGTATAAATAATATTAATGCAAATAATGATTTAAATAACCCGGATAATGTATGTAATGTTAGTAATAATGTTAGTAATATAGATAAAGTTGATTTTGATATGGATGGAGAATTAGAATATCAGGCAAGAAATAAATTTTGGCAAATAGTATATAAACCCTCTAACTCTCATATTATTGCACTCGACTATCTTGAAAAAAATATGTTTAATCCTTTTGGAGATATTTTTTGTTTGCATGATGAATATGATATACATATAATTAAAGATAAACTGAATATTAAAAATAATTCTGCAGAAAATAAAAATATAAACGAAGACGTTCCTCATACCATACATAATAATGTGAAAGTTCCTGAAGGTTTAACCGAAAAAGATTTATTTGTTAATAACGGATTGATGCCCCATTTTCAATTAAAATACAACGGCAAAGATTTAAATTTTAATTTAAAATCAATTAATAATAATGATGATATAATTGTTATAATATCTGAAGGATTTACAAAAAATAAAGAAGAAAATGAAGAACCTAAAATTTTAATTGGTTTAGAAATAACTATATCCGATACTTTGCAATACCATATTAGTTTTAATAATAATAATAAAATAAGCGACGGCAAAATTATAAAGTCAAACGATAATTTTAAAGATATCAAAGAGTATAGTAATATTAGTAACTCAAATAATTCAGATAATTCTATTAACAATAAAGGTAATAACGACAACATTAATAACAATAATAACGATAATAATTTTGGCGGCGAAGAAAATACGGTATTAAAAAGTTTGTCTATATTTTTTAGATTTTCGTTTCCGGGAGGCGATGGTCCTGCTACATATATTAAGCCTGATGAAAAAAATATTTACGGATTGCGTGAAAATCTGATAGACATACCGGTTAATTCAGTGATTGAAATAGGCGACTCTTTTTGGGGAGGCAGCCTGAAAGCGTTTATCAACACAAACGGTTATGCAAATTATAAAACAAATGAAGAAAATAATATAAACCTTGACTATACTCCTTTATTAAACTACTCTCCTATTATCACGGTTTCGTTATATGAAGGCGGAAGCGAAAAAATATTTCAATCAGCAGAAACTATTATATCATGGGATTTGGAAGATAAAGATATTTCAGATATACATATTGAATGGAAAGCGGTAAAAAAATAAATTAAATAAGGATTTAAAAAATTGAATAATTTTAATGATGAAATATGGTTTGTGGCATCTGAAATGGCTCCGTTGGTAAAAGCGGGAGGTTTGGGCGATGTCATTGGAAGTCTTCCTAAATATCTTATAAAATTAGGAATGAATGTTAAAGTTATTATTCCCGCCTATAAATTTATTAATTATAACGAATTTGTGCAATTTGAAGAAAATCTGCCTGCGGGAAGAGTTTATTTCGGCGATATTCCGTTTGATTTCGGTGTAAAAAAAGCAAAAACCAAAGACGGCATTCCTTTAATTTTTGTTGAGCAAAACCATTTCTTCGGAAGAGACGATGTTTACGGTCCTCACGGCGGAACGGTAGGCTATCGCGATAATTTGTGGAGATTTTCTCTTCTGGCGCATGCTGCCGTTCATTGTATGAAAATACTCGGCGTTCCTAAAATAGTTCATTCTCACGACTGGTCGGGCGGACTTGTGCCTGCGGTTATTAAACAGACATTTAATGAAAAAGAAAGGCCTAAAATTGTTTTTACGATTCACAATCTCGGATATCAAGGCGTATATCCGATTGATGATTTCTATGATATTGGAATTGATTTTAGGTTTAATTCTTCGGGAGCTTTTGAACATTTTGGAACTTTTAACGCTTTAAAGGGCGGAATTCTTTTAAGCGACGCGGTTACAACGGTAAGTCCTTCGTATGCTAATGAAATAACAATACCGCAAAGAGGATTCGGGCTTGACGGGGAATTAAGAAATTTAAGAGAAAACGGAAAACTTTTCGGTATTTTAAACGGGATTGACGAAGAATACTGGAATCCTAAAAACGACGTATTTTTAAATGTTTCTTTCAACGGAAAAGATAGACCCTATAATTTTGACGATTACAACGGCTGGAAAAATTTTAAAGAAGATAATAAAAAGGCATTATTTTCAGAAATTGGATTGAAATTTAAAAAAAATAGCGTCGGTAAGCATTTGCCTGTTCTTGGAATTGTAAGCAGATTAACTGAAGAAAAAGGAATAGATGTTTTTCTAGACTCGCTTTTTAACTGGAACGATTTTCCGTTTCAGGTTTTAATATTAGGAACAGGAAAACATTTTATAGAAAAAAAAGCATTATATCTGCAAGAATTTCATAAAGATAAAGTCTATGCCAAAATAGGCAAATTTGACGAAGCATTGGCTCATAAAATTTATGCAGCCTCCGATATTTTTGTTATGCCTTCAAGAACGGAACCGTGCGGATTATCTCAGATGATTTCAATGAGATACGGCGGAATAATTCTGGCAGGCGATACGGGAGGACTTCGCGATACCGTTGTAGATTTAACAAACAAAGAATACGGCAACGGAATAACAGTTAAGCATATTGACGCAAACTCTATTTCATGGGCATTAGACAGATTATATAATTTATATTATGAAAAAGACTGGGGACAGTTTGTTATTAATAGCGTTAATTCTGATTTTAGCTGGAACGCTTCCGCATTAAAATATATAGATTTATATAATAAAATTTTGTAAAATACATAAAAATATATAAAATAAATATTGAATAATTATTAAATTTATTTAATGTCTATTTATCTATTTAGTGATTATTTCGTTTTATAACTTCATATAATACAACTAACTTTATTGTAATTTATCGTATATTACTTATTATTTATCAATTAAAGAATAAACTTAATTAAAATTATTTAATGAATATCATCCCTATTATACTTATTATAAAAATTTTAGTTATTTTATTTTCTAGCTTGTTTTTAGTTTTTTTAGCCTTAAAAAAACCTGAATTAAGCGGATTTTTTGAAAAAGCCGGACTTTTCGGCATATTTTTATTTGCCCTTTTCATACCCCTCAAAGATGGGTTTGCAATTTTCGGAATGGTTGTTGCCATTGTTTTTTTTATCGCTTACCGCATTTCTAAAAGAGATTTTAAATTACCTTATACGGTTTTTAATAAACCTATTATTATATATGTCTTTATAGTAGCTCTTTCTTTTATATGGACGTATAGTATTAAAGACAGTATCAATGAAGGCGGAGAGATATTTTATTTTTTTGCCTTCTTTTTTGCGGCGGCGGCTTTATTAAATACAAAAAAGAGAATAAATTTTATAGTCTATACTTTTACTTTTTCAATAAGTATTGCTATAATTTACGGTCTTTTTCAGGGAATTTTTGTAAACGCCCTTCACTCGTCAAACAGAGTAACAGGACTTATAGGCAACTGGACGAGCTTTCCCGTTCAGGTTTCTTATGGTTTGATTGTGATAATGGCGTATTATCTGATAAGTTTTAAAAAACAAAATAAAGGATTAAAATATTCGTTAAAAAATTTATTATTGCGTTTAGGTTCTTTTGTTAAAAGTTTTAAAAAAATACCGTCATTAGCGCTGTCATTTTTGTTAGTAATAATTGTATTATTAGGGTTTTTAGACATTGTGTTTTCAAAGGCAAGGTCTGCATGGATAGGAATTATCCCGGCTATTTTTATTTTGATGTATTTAAGGTCAAAAAAGTTTTTTTTAATGGCCGTCATTTTATTTTTAGTGTTAAATATAGGAGTTTTTTCGATTTCAAAAACATTTAAGAGCAGAATGCTTGCAATGTTTAATCCAAAAATTTATAAAATAGAATCAAAAAGCCACGGAGACATTGAAAGCCATCTTGCTCTTATAGAATCGGCATGGACTGTTTTTAAAAGATTTCCTTTAACAGGCGTTGGGGTCGGTGCGTTCCCAAAATATTTTAATGAACATAAAGAGGTTCGTTTTCCGTGGTATTATAATCCTAAAACAGGTAAAAAGCTATACGACTTATATGATAACTGGCCTGAAAACGGTTATATGCAAACCCTGGCGGAAACGGGGATATTTGGTTTTTTATCGCTTATCTTTCTCTTTATACTTGCATTATGGCAGCCGATTAAACTTTTTATAAGTACTGATGATAAATTTAAACGAAAAATAGCTGCGATGACTCTGGGAACAAGTGTTATTTTTTATGGTTCTTTTGTAGGAGTTTCCAATATGTCTAATGATGAGCTTACTAACCTCTGGTTTTTATTTCTTGCAATTTTCGTTGCCGCTCTAAATATTTCTAACAAAAACAAAAATAATCAGTAATTGATAATTATTTACCTTATAAAATATAAAATATAAAATATAAAATATAAAATATAAAAAATTATGATATCCCAAAAGAACAAAATATTGTCAAATTATCTTTATTTTGTTGATTTAATTTTTATTACAGGCGCCTATTTTCTTGCTTACCTTACCGCTAATATTTTAGATCCTCTTATTGTAGGATTCGGCTTACTCCCTATATACGACTATATCTGGATGCTTATTCCTATTGCACTTATATTTTATTTCTATCTTATTATATTCAGTTTTCATAAAGACCTGTTTATTAAGAAAAATATAATAGTTCAATTATTAAAAAGTTTTGAGCTGACTTTTGTTGCCGTATTAACTCTTTACGGAATTTTGTTTATGTTGAGAGTTCATTATGTATCAAGGCTTTTTATAGGATATTTTGCAATTTATGTATTTATGTTTTTAGTTATTTCAAATTTTATAAGCAAGAAAATATTAAAATTATTTAAACGCCGTGATTATTCTTTTAGAACAATATTGATAGTCGGCGATATAGATTCATCCGATAAAATAGAAAAAATAATTCAAAACAATGAACATTTAGGGTTAAAATCGGCAGGCATTATCAACAAAGCAAATATTGGCATTATTCCTGATTTTGTTGTTAAAAATCCTGTGGATGAAGTAATATTTGATATTAACGAAAATGATTTGAATAATATAAAAGAATTAACTCTTCTTCTGGAAGAAATGGGTATTACGGTTAAAATTATTACCAAGTTTATCCCTTTCAAATATTCAAAAATATCTTTTGAAAAGATTGATGATTTGCCTATGCTTTCATTTTACACTGCCCCGGAAGATGAAATTCTGCTCCTTATAAAAAGAATAATAGATATAATCGTTTCATTTGCCGGCATCTTGATATTCTTTATTCCTTCAATAATAATCGCGGTATTAATTAAATTTTCTTCAAAAGGAAATATATTATATAAAAGCAAAAGAGTAGGTCTTCACGGAAGACTTTTTACTTTTTATAAATTCAGGACTATGATTAAAGCAAGCGATATTATGAGGGAAGAATTAAGAAAAAAATTCAATCCGGACGGAATTGAAATAAAGCTTAAAGATGACCCTAGACTTACATGGATAGGTAAAATATTAAGAAAAACAAGTTTAGATGAAATACCCCAATTTTATAATGTTTTGCGCGGCGATATGAGTATTGTGGGTCCTCGTCCTCCGATGATAGACGAGGTTGCAAAATACTCTCTTTCGCAGAGAAGGCGTTTATCAATGAAACCGGGCATTACATGTCTCTGGCAAATAAGCGGAAGGAGCAGACTAAGTTTTGAAGATAGAGTTTTTTTAGATTTAAAATATATTGATAACTGGTCTTTAAAACTTGATTTTATTATTTTATTTAAAACGATACCCGCTGTTATATTTGCTAAAGGCGCTATTTGACATACTCCCCATACCTAAAGGCAGGGGATTCTGGTATCAACGGCAGTTGCGGACGAAGTCCGTCTAACACTGCCTACTCCAAGAGAAGATGTCCCTTCTCTGTTGTATGATTTATAAACTTTATATTGAAAACGATGAGCCATTACAGCTTCTTTCGCTTACATAAAATATTATGGATTAGTTTTACTCGGCAACCATTTGACTTGCCGAAACCGCATACTAATTGTCAAAGAACGATATTTATATTATATAATATTATGAGAAAAAAACAAATAAAAACTTATTGCCTTATATCCCCATTGTTAAAACAAGGGGCTTTACGGCAACTGGCGGTAAATTTTTATTTACTTTTTTTGCGTTTTTTATTATTATCAAAATATAAGAATATAATATAAGGTATGATGTTTATAGATACAATTAATTTTTAATTTATTTATGGAGGCCGCATGCAACCTAAAGGATTAAGTCTTACTTATAAAATTTTAAAATCTCATTTAATTAAAGGAAATTTAAATACAGGCGAAGAAATTGCTATAAAAATAGATAGAACATTAACGCAAGACGCGACAGGAACGATGGCTTATCTTCAGTTTGAAGCCATAGGGGTTCCGCGTGTAAAAACTGATTTATCGGTTAGCTATGTTGACCATAATACTCTTCAGACCGGTTTTGAAAATGCCGATGACCATAAGTTTTTACAGACATTGGCGGCAAAATACGGGATATTATATTCTAAAGCGGGAAACGGCATATGCCATCAGGTAAATTTAGAAAGATTCGGAGTTCCGGGCAAGACTCTGTTGGGTTCGGACAGCCACACTCCTACTGCAGGAGGAGTCGGAATGATAGCAATAGGCGCCGGCGGCCTAGACGTTGCCGTTGCTATGGGCGGAGGCGCTTTTTATATGGCTGCGCCCAAAGTGGTACTCGTAAAACTTTCAGGCAAATTGCAAGATTGGGTTTCCGCTAAAGATATAATTCTTGAACTCTTGAGAAGGCTGACGGTTAAAGGAGGAGTGGGTAAAGTTTTTGAATACGGCGGAGAAGGGGTAAAGACTTTATCTGTTCCCGAAAGAGCCGTCATAACAAACATGGGAGCCGAACTTGGAGCTACTACGTCTATTTTTCCAAGCGATGAAAAAACTTTAGAATTTTTAAAAGCCGAAAGCAGAACCGAAGACTATGCGCCTCTTGCCGCCGATGAAAATGTCTTATACGATGAAGTAATAGAAATAGATTTATCTACTCTTGAACCTATGGCAGCAAAGCCGCATATGCCTGACAATGTTGTTAAAGTCAAAGAATTAAAAGACGTTAAAGTAGATCAGGTAGCTATCGGGAGCTGCACTAATTCTTCTTACGCTGATTTAATGACGGTAGCTTCTATTCTTAAAGGTAAAAAAGTGCATCCCGATGTAAGTCTTGTAATATCTCCGGGTTCTAAACAGGTTTATGAAATGATAGCAAAAAACGGCGCTTTAGCGGACCTCATTTCGTCAGGCGCAAGAATACTTGAATCAACATGCGGACCATGTATAGGCATGGGGCAGGCTCCTCGTTCAGGCGCAGTTTCTTTAAGAACTTTTAATCGTAATTTTGAAGGCAGAAGCGGAACAAAAGATGCGAGTATTTATCTTATTTCCGTGCAAACTGCCGCAGCATCTGCATTATCCGGTTATATAACAGATCCGCGGACATCAGGAAAAGCTCCTGAAATTAAAATGCCCGAAAAATTTTATATAGACGATTCAATGATTTTACAGCCTTCAACCGAACCTGAAAAAGTTGTAGTTTATAGAGGACCTAACATTAAACCGCTGCCCGTAAAAGAAAAATTGCCTGAAAGCATGAGCGGAAAAGTGTTACTTAAAGTAGGGGATAACATTACTACCGACCATATTATGCCTGCAGGCTCAAAGATACTTCCTTTAAGGTCAAATATACCTGCAATTTCCAAATATGTTTTTGAATCGGTTGACCCTGCTTTTTCTGAAAGAGCTTTAAAAGAAAAAGGCGGGTTTATTATTGCAGGCGAAAATTATGGACAGGGCTCCAGCAGAGAGCATGCAGCGCTTGCGCCGATGTATCTTGGAGTTAAAGCAGTTATCGTAAAATCTTTTGCAAGAATCCATTTCGCAAATCTTATCAATTTTGGCATATTGCCTTTGACATTTGACAATCCTGCCGATTATGATAAAATTAATCAAGGCGATTTATTGGAAGTTCCAAATATTTTAAGAGAATTAAATGAAAAAAAGTCCATTAAATTTATTAATAAAACTAAAAATGAAGAATATATTTTTAAATATAATTTGACGGATAGACAGATTAGCATAATAAAAGAGGGCGGTCTTCTTAACGAAACTAAAAATTCTAAAAATTAATGCTATCAAAAGAATTTAATAAAAATGTAAAAAAAGTTTTAATTTCATATAAAAAAGACGCTCAAGAAGCTTATAATGCGGCAGTTTATATAAGTAATATTTTTGAGAACAGAAACATAAAAACTGTTGTAAGACCCAGCATGGATATAGCTGCCGCAGATTTAATAGGTACTAATTTAATTGTAGTTCTTGGAGGCGACGGAACGCTTTTAATAACTTTTGGTAAAGTATTTTCTTTAGAAGTTCCGGTAATAGGAATAGATTTCGGAAAACTCGGTTTTTTGGTTGAGATAACGGATAATGATAAAGTTAAGGCAATTGAAAATTTTTTTGAAGGAACATTAGAATTCAGCGAGCGAATTACATTAGATATTACCGTTATGAAAAGCGGCGGGATAGCAATGAATTTTGTTGCTCTAAATGAAGTCGTTATAGCTCGCGAGCAAAGTATACATGCTAAAATTATCAATATTAGAGTTGATATTAACGATATATGGCTTAATGATTACAGATTGGACGGGCTCATTGTTTCCACTCCTACAGGTTCAACCGCGTATTCGTTAGCCGCAGGCGGTCCAATTGTATTTCCTGATTTAGAAGCAATAATTATTACCCCTATTTGTCCTCATATGCTTTCAAACAGACCTGTTATAATCAATTCAAATGAAGTGCTTAAGGTAACATTTACCCCTCAAGACAGCAGGTTATTTATATCTGTTGACGGAAGAGACGGAATCAGGCTTGAAGACGGCGATGAGGTAATTGTCAAGAAGCGCCCCGTTAAGTTTTATCTGGCAGAATCTGTAAGTATGAGCTACTGGGATATTTTGAGAACTAAATTAAAATGGTAAAAATTTAACTTACTCTAATACTTTAATATTAAAAATTTAAATAAAACCTATTTGTAAACAAATCTATTTATTATAGCGTAAATTTCAAAATGCTATATACTGAAAATTTTACAGTGTTGATTAGTGTTTTTTAAAAAATATATTATACTATAATTAATTTTTAATTAATTGTTATATTTTTATGCTAAAAAAATTATATATTAATAATTTTGCCACGGTTGATTCTTTAATTCTGGAATTCGGTCAAAATTTAAACATACTTAGCGGGGAAACAGGCGCAGGTAAAAGCATAATAATAGAATCCGTTAATTTTTTGTTCGGAAAAGCCAAAAATGTCGGTAATATCATAAGAACTGGTGAAAAAGAAGCATTTATCGGCTGCGTTTTTGATACGGGAAGGGAAGAAAAATATAAAATTATAAATGCTATTCTGGAAGAATGCGGAATTGGAACGAATGACGACGAAGTTTTAATCAAAAGAACGGTTAATTTATCGGGCAAAAGCAAATATTTTATAAATAACGAACCGGCTAACAAAACAGTTGTTGAAAAACTAAGTGAAATTTTAGTTAATATTTTTGGACAGAACGATAAAAGATTTTTAATTTCTAATGACAGTCAGCTTGCTTTTTTAGATGAATACGCAGGAAATCAAACTTTTATATCGGATATTAAAGAGTTATATAAAGAAATAAACGGCATTAAATATCAATTAGATGAATTGTATAAAAAAGCTGAAGATATTTCTAAAATAAAGACTATTAATTCTTATATAATTTCCGATGCGGAAAGACTTGAAATTTCATCGGAAGAAGATGAAGAAAACATAAAAGACGAGCTTACAAGATTGGAGAATATTAATAAAATTAAAGAAACAATATTTACGGCATCTGATTTAATAGAAAATGAAGAAACAGGAATTTTAAAAAATTTTAATTTGCTCATTTCACTATTCGAAAAATTAGAAATAATAGACCCGCAATTTAAAAAAGATAATAATCTTAAAAATGCTTTTGAAGCTAAACTTTTAACGGAAGATATATCGTCATCGTTAGAAAAGCGCTCTTCTTTCGACTATGATGAAGAAAGACTTAATATCTTAAGAAATAAGCTTGATTTGATTATAACGATAGAAAATAAATACGGGTTTAAAAATATTAAAGAATTTTTAGACGGATATCAAAAAGCAAAAAACGAAATATATGACGCGAATCTTATTGATGAAAAAATTGCGGAGTTAAAAAATAAATTTGAAGAGAAAAAAATTGAATATTTGAATATTGATAAAATTTTGCTCAAAAATCGTATAGAAGCATCAAAAAAACTTGAAAAAGAAATTATTGAAGAACTCTATTTTCTGGGTATAAAACCTGTATTTAATATAAATATAGAACATTTCAATTTTGATAACGGTTATTCGGAAACAGGACTTGCCAAAGCAATATTTATGTTTTCCGCTAATCCGGGAGAAGAACCTAAACCGCTGTCAATGATTGCTTCAGGGGGAGAACTTTCAAGGGTTAGCCTTTGTATGCTCAAAGCCGTGAATTCCAAAAAAAACGCAGGCTGCCTGATTTTTGATGAAATTGATTCGGGTATAGGCGGAGAAGTCGGCGATTTTATTGGAGAAGCTTTAAGAAAAATTTCTGAAAACAGTCAGGTTATATGTATTACACATCTTGCGCAGGTAGCTTCATGCGGACAAAAACATTTGTTTGTTTATAAGACTGTCAAAAACGGCAGGACATACACGTTGTTAAAAGACCTTAATGCCAATGAAAGAATTGTTGAAATAGCAAGGATGCTTTCGGGAGATACCGAAAGCGAGGCATCTCTGACGCATGCTAAAGAAATTCTAAAGAAACGAGGATTTGCCGTATAATTAATTAAATTTTAAAATTTAAAAACAATAAGATAATGGATTATGAAAATATATAAATACATATAAAAATACAAAAATTTATATTATTATATGTATAGTGCGGCAATAACTATTTATAGAAATAGGTCAATTTTCAAAACTTATTGGTAATTTAATATTATTAATAATTAATCTAAATTTATGAATTATAAAAAAATTGTATTAAAATTTATATTTAAAAATAATTAATCAAAAAAAGGAGAGATTTTATTGTATAAATCCGGAAAAGAACGGTTTGAAAAAGCCGGCGTAGATATTTATTTTCCGTCAAAAATTGAAATAGAAGACGACCCTAATAAAGTCGTAATATTCAGAAAAGCCCTTATGTGTGACGTTAAGAGTCTTTATAATCTGTTTTCCGAATATTCAAAAGCCGGCGAAATGCTTCCTAGGTCAATGATAGATATATATGTGCATTTGAGAGATTATTATATTGCAGAGACAGAGATTGAGACGGAAGGAGAAGAGTGCAGAGGATATGAGCTTGTCGGAGCATGCGCATTAAGCATTGTATGGGAAAATTTGGCGGAAATAAGGTCTTTGGCCGTAAAAAAACCTTATGCCAGAAAAAAAATAGGCACAGAACTTATAAGGAAATGTCTAATAGAAGCTAATTTTTTTAAAATTACAAAAATTTTTGCTTTAACTTATAAACCTCAGTTTTTTATATATAACGGTTTTAAAATTATTGAAAAATCCGAACTTCCTCATAAAATATGGAGCGATTGCATAAATTGCGTAAAATTTCCTGATTGCGACGAAACTGCGGTTATGATTCAATTGTAATTAAATATTAGATAGACATAAAAGCTATTTTGTAATATAATCTAAAAGATAATCAATTTTTTAAATTATATTTAATATTTATAAAAAATAATTAAATTATATAATTAATTATTAATAATTTTTTAGAATTATATCACGTTAATGTAATATTAATACTTATTGAATAATTTATATATGTATGTATAATATGTAAATATGTAAATATGTAAATTTAATATATTATTTTAAAAATAATATATGTCCGGGAGGGATAATCATATATGTTTAATATTTTCGGCAGGAGCGATTCTGCGAGTGAAATTAAGCAAATCAATCCTGAAGAGGCGCTTAAAATTATTGAAAAAAATAAAGGAGCAAAAACTGTTATATTAGATGTTCGCGAGCCTCATGAATTTAAAGGCAATTTAGGACACATTAAAAATGCGATACTTGTCCCTTTAAAATTGCTTCCGCTTAAAGCAAAAGAACTTGAAAAACATAAAGAAGACGATATTATTGTTGTTTGCCATAGCGGAATAAGAAGTCATTCGGCTTGTAATATCTTAAAAAGACACGGATTTAAAAATGTGTACAATTTAAAAGGCGGAATGATACTCTGGAAAAGATTAGGGTTAGATTCGCATAATGATTAATTTATTGATTTAAAATAAAAAATTATGAGAAAAATGAATAATACGGAATCTGAAAATAATGAATATTTTTATGTTTTTGTAGTTTCCGATTCAACGGGGGAAACTGCGGAAAAAGTTGTAAGAGCAGCCTTATCCCAGTTTGATGTCGGCAATGTGCGCCTGAAAAGATTTTTGCTTGTCGATTCTGCGCAAAAAATAAGAGAAATTATTACCGAAGCATCCGAAAAAAAAGCTATTATAATTTTTACTCTTGTAGAAGACGGACTCAGAAACACAATGTTGTTAGAATCTAATAACAGCTCGGTAGTCAGTATTGATATTATCGGACCTGTCCTAAATTCTATTTCAACGGTTCTGAATAAATCGCCTGAACGGAAACCTGGTCTTATTCACAGGATTAACGACGAATATTTTAAAAGGGTAGATGCTCTTGAATTTGCCGTAAAGCATGATGACGGTCAGAGAATAGACGAGATTGGAGATGCCGACGCTTTAGTGCTTGGAATATCAAGGACATCAAAAACTCCGCTTTGTCTGTTTTTAGCGCAAAGGGGTTTTAAGGCGGCAAATATTCCGATAATTGATCATCAGGAAATAAACGAATCGGTTTATAATATTCCTAAAGAAAAAATATTTGGTTTAATTTCAAATCCCGAAAGAATACTCAGTTTGAGAAAAGAGAGACTCAAAAGAATGGGAATCCCTTTTTCTTCAGACTATGTCATAAAAGAATCAATTGAAGAAGAAATTGAATATTCTAAAGAAATTTTTACAAAACTCGGTATTCATTTTATTGATGTTACGGATAAATCCATTGAAGAAGTTGCCGCGGATATAATATCATCTATAAACAATAAATAATAATAAATAAATTGTTTGATTGCAAAAAAGGGGAATAAAAATTAATGGATTTTGATAAAGTTGTGTCTATGGCTCAAGATTTTGCCGAAAAGAAAGGTTTGGAATTTGAAATTTATTTATTCGATGCTAAAATCTTAAAGATGGAAGCTGAAAATTCTAATATATCAAATTATACCGACGCTATATCAAATGGATTTTCATTAAGATTAAAAAAAGAAGACAAAATAAGTTTTTCATATTGTTCGGGTTTAGATGAAGAAAAAGTCGTTAATTCATTTAATAACGGTTTTAATTTAATCGGATTGACAGAGAGCAACGGAGATATTTCTTTTAGCAGCGCAAAAATTGATAAAAATAATTTATATGAAAATAATTTAGGCATTTATAGCGATAATTTTTTTAATATAGATATAGAAACTAAAAAAAATAATCTTATTGAGATGGAGAATATAGCCTATTCTTTTGATAAAAGAATATATAAAGTAGATAAACCTTCTTACAGCGAAGTTCTTATTGCTAAACGGTTAGCCAACTCTAACAGTATTGATTTATCTTCAAAGAAAACTCATTACGAGATTTTTCTATCGGCTGCTTCAAAAAATAATGATGAAAATGCTTCAGGTTTTGATTTTGATGCTTCTTTCGAGTTTGGTTCTCTAAAATTTAAGAAAGTGGCTATGAACGGAGCTAAAAAGGCTGTAGATCAGCTTGGAGCAAGGATTATAGAAAGCGGAAAATATAATGTTCTTTTTGACAATATAACATCCTCGGAATTACTGTCAATCTTAAAACAATCTTTTTACGCAAGCAGCGTCTATAAGAAAAAATCATTGCTTGACGGAAAAATAGATTCTAAAGTCTTATCTGAAAAATTAACTATAATAGACGACGGAACACTTTTTGGCGGTTATGGAACCGATATTTTTGACGGTGAAGGAACTGCAATGCAAAAAAAGTTTCTATGTCTTAACGGAGTTATAAAAACTTTTTTATACGATATTGAATATGCTAATAAGTTTCAAGTTAAGTCAACAGGAAATTCGCGCCGTTCATCCCATAAGGAACTCCCGGAATTGGGAGCGACTAATTTTTTTATAGAAAACGGTAAAAAACCTTTTATAGATGTTGTGAGTTCTATAAAAAACGGATTGTACATAACCGAACTGATGGGTCTTCATATGGCAAAACCTTATACAGGCGAATTTTCTCTTGGCGCTTCCGGTTTTTATGTAAAAAACGGTCAGATAGACTTCCCTATTAAAGGCATAGTTATAAGCGGCAATATAATAAATCTTTTTAATAATATTGTTGAAATTGCAGATGATATCCGTTTTTTCGGGACTATCGGCTCGCCTTCAATTTTAATTGATGATGTTCAGATATCGGGTAAATAAAATATGGCTATGAATTTGCTTAAACAAATATTCGGTACAAGCAATCAAAGGGAAATAAATAGAATAAGACCTATAATTGAACAAATAAATTCTCTTGAAGAGAAATACACTGCTTTTACAGATGACGAAATTAAAGGGGCAACTCTTAAGTTTAAAGAAATTTTTAAAGATTTAACAGATGAAGAGCAGGATAAAAAATTAAATGAAATATTGCCCGATGCTTTTGCGATAGCAAGAGAAGCATCTAAAAGAGCATTAAAAATGCGGCCTTTTGATGTTCAGCTTATCGGCGGAATAGTGCTTCATCGCGGTAAAATAGCGGAAATGACGACAGGTGAAGGAAAGACCTTAGTTGCCGTACTCCCCGCTTATCTTAACAGTCTTACGCAAAGAGGCGTTCATGTAATCACCGTTAACGACTATCTTGCAAAAAGAGATTCTGAATGGATGGGAAAGGCTTATAATTTATTAGGATTAAGCGTCGGGGTTATCACTAACGATTTAAGCGATGAAGATAGAAAAAAGGCTTATTGCTGCGATATTACTTACGGAACTAACAATGAATTCGGCTTTGATTATTTGAGAGATAATATGAAATATTCGCTTGACGATTATGTTCAGCGCGAACTAAATTATGTTATAGTGGACGAAGTAGATTCCGTTCTCATAGATGAAGCAAGAACTCCTTTGATAATTTCAGGCGAAGCCGAAGAGATAACCGAGATGTACTATAAAGTTAATAGAGCAGTTGCGTTCTTAAAAGAAAATGAAGATTATACCGTTGATGAAAAACTTAAAACGGCTATTCTAACGGAAAGCGGTATTGAAAGGATTGAAGAAACATTAAACATTAAAAATCTTTATGACCCAAGATACCTTGAAACTCTCCATGCCGTTAATCAGGCTCTCAGGGCTCGCGCATGCTATTCTAAAGATGTAGATTATGTAGTAAAAGACAATGAGATTGTTATTGTTGACGAATTTACGGGAAGACTTATGACCGGCAGACGTTTTGGGGAAGGGCTACATCAAGCTATTGAAGCCAAAGAAAATCTTACCGTTCAGGGAGAAAACCAAACTCTTGCAACTATAACATTTCAGAATTTTTTCAGAATATATAGAAAACTTGCAGGTATGACGGGAACTGCCGATACGGAAGCCGAAGAATTTAAAAAAATTTATAATCTTGATGTAGCAATTATTCCGACAAATAAGCCTATGGCAAGGAAGGATTATTCAGACCTTGTTTTTGCTACCGACAATGAAAAATTTTCAGCCGTTGCCGATGAAATTGCAGAATTATATAAAAAAACCCAGCCTGTTTTAGTTGGAACCGTCTCAATTGAAAAGTCTGAAAAATTAAGCATTTTGCTGAAAAAAAGAGGAATACCGCATGCCGTTTTAAATGCTAAAAACCATCTTAAAGAAGCTCAAATTATCGCTGCGGCAGGCCAAAGAAAATCGGTTACAATATCTACAAATATGGCAGGAAGAGGTACCGATATTGTTCTTGGCGACGGCGTTGTTGAACTTGGCGGTTTACATGTTATAGGAACGGAAAGGCATGAGGCAAGAAGAATAGACAACCAGTTAAGAGGAAGATCGGGAAGACAAGGGGATATAGGCTCTTCAAGATTCTATGTTTCGTTGGAAGACGACCTTATGAGAATATTCGGCTCCGAGCGGCTGTCGCCGTTTTTAGAAAAATTAGGGCTGAAAGACGGGCAGGCAATTGAACATCCTATGATATCAAAAGCAATAGAGAATGCTCAGAAGAAAGTTGAAGGGCATAATTTTGATATAAGAAAGAACTTGATTGATTATGACAATGTTATGAATAAACAGAGGGAAATAATTTATTCTTACAGAAGAAAAATATTGCAGGCTGAAAATTTAGACGAGATGCATGAAGAAATTATTTCCGATACGGAAACAATATTAGAAAACTATTTTGATATTTATATACCCGTTAAAGAGCATAGTGAAAACTGGGATATAGAAGGACTTAAAAATATTATAAAGGCTGATATAGGCATTGATTTAAGTGCAGATAAGGCAACAGATAAAAAAGAAGACCAAATTGATGAAATTAAAAAATTAGACAGAAAATCATTTTTTGAAAAAATTTTCACAGAAGTTAAAGAAAAACTTGATTTAAAACTCGGGGAATTTCCGGAAGAAGAAGCTCTTAATATAGAAAAAGCGTTATACTTGCAAGCAATAGACAATATTTGGAAAGATTCTCTTACTTCATTGGAAGCTTTAAAGGAAGGGATAGGGCTTAGAGGCTATGCTCAGCAAAATCCTTTAATAGAATATCAAAGAGAAGCTTACGAGCTTTTTATCAATATGCAAATACGCATGAAAGAAGAAGCTATTAATTCTATTGCCTCTATCCGGATAGAAGAGGATATTACAGGAGAAGAGATTCTTGAAGGCGCCGGTTTTGGAGCAGGAAATATGATGCTGACGCACGGAAGTTTTATAGGCGAAGAAGATGAAAATACCGTCAAACAAAAACCTATAGTAAAATCTAAAAAAATAGGCAGAAATGAACCTTGTCCATGCGGAAGCGGAAAAAAATATAAAAATTGTCACGGTAAAAATTTATAAACCAACATATAAATAATTATGCATTTAAGGTGATTATAATATTTATAATGTAATGTAATTTGAACAATTTAATGTTTATAATTTGTAATATTATTATTTAAATAAAAGTTTATGAAAATAGAAAATTATCTTTTTTCGGCAAAGGCTTCAGGATTAAAGAAAAACGGACAGCTTGATTTGGCTTTGATTTTTTCTAAGATACCTTTAAGGGTAAGCGCCGTGTTTACAAAAAATAAAATTAAAGCTGCCCCCGTAATATTGTCTAAAAAAAATTCAAAAAATATTATAAGAGCCATAATAGTCAACTCAGGCAATGCTAATGCATGCAACGGATTAGACGGCGTTAAAGATGCTAAAAAAGTTATGTCCATTGCGTCTAAAGCTTTAAATATTAAAGAAGACAATATTTTAATATGTTCAACAGGCGTAATAGGCGAAAGGTTAGATACATCAAAAATAGAACATGTTTTTCCCGAATTAATAAAATCATTGTCCGAAGACACGGCTGAAGAGACTGCAAGGTCAATAATGACGACAGATACATTTCCTAAAATATTTGTTAAAAGTATAACCATAAATAATACAAATTATCATATATTAGGCATGGCGAAAGGTTCAGGCATGATAATGCCCAACATGGCTACTATGCTTGCTTTTATTTTTACAGACTTGCCGATAAAAAAAAGTTTAGGAGATTCTTTATTTAAAGAATGCATTAAATATTCTTTTAATTCTATAACAGTGGACGGGGATACTTCAACAAACGACACGGCATTTTTTTTATATCCGGATGCGGATACTAATTTTGATAATAGCAATAATAGCAAGATAAATAATAATATCGGCGATTTTCCTTACCCTGCAGGTTCCAACGATGATATTTTCATTGGAATTACGGAAAAAGACGTCAGCTATGACATTATAAAAGATTCAGTCAGAGACGTATGCTTCAATCTTGCAAAAATGATTGCGGAGGACGGCGAAGGCGCTACTAAATTTATATCCGTTGAAGTTGTAAATGCGTATAGCGAATCGGCGGCAAAAAAAATAGCATTTTCTGTTGCAAATTCTCCTTTAGTTAAAACAGCTATCGCAGGCGAAGATTTAAACTGGGGCAGAATAATGATGGCGATAGGAAAAGCTTCCGCAAGAATAAAGCCTAATTATATTGATATTTATATTAACAATTTTAAAATTGTAGAAAATTCAAAGTCATTAGGATTTATAGGCATTGAGAATGAAAAAAAAATTATGTCTCCAAAAGAAATAAATATTAAGATTGATTTAAAATGCGGACCTGCGCTCTTTAAGGTTTTAACATGTGATTTTACAAAAGAATATATAAATATTAATGCATCTTACAGATCTTAATAAAACAATTGGGATTATTTTAACTTCTTCAAAATGCGAATTTGTAATATTTTGATTTTATACATATGAAAATTCCCGTATTATACTATCATAAAATAGATTATCCCAAAAATACCGCAATTTTAAAAGGTCTATATGTTAAACCGGAACAGTTTAAATTTCAGATGAAAGTTTTAAAAATTTTAGGCTACCGCACTATTTCGCCGCATGAACTTCTTCTATTTATTAAAGGTCATAAATTGCCTTTTAAAAAACCTGTTTTAATAACATTTGACGACGGCTATAAAAATAATTATACTTATGCTTATCCTATTTTAAAAAATTTGGGTTTTACCGCTACTATATTTATAAGTTCTGGATATATAGGTAAAACAAATGCTGTTATGGAACAAAACGGAAAAGAAAAGCAGCCCGAAAATTTTTTGGATAAAAAAGATATTATTGAAATGTCCGACAATGGAATCACAATAGCTTCTCACGGTATCAATCATTATTTTCTTGATAGTTTAGACGATGACGGGATTCTTACGGGAGAGCTTTTAGCTTCTAAAGCAATACTTGAAGATTTAACGGGAAAAAAAATTGAATTTTTTTCGTATCCCTACGGAGCTTATAATGCAAAAGTTATGAGAGAAGTAAAAAACGCCGGATATAAAGGAGCATTTACTACAAACAAAGGTAAAACTGCGGCAGGAGATAATTCATATGAATTAAAAAGAATATCCATAAACGGACATAATAAAATTTTTAATTTTTTATACAAAATAATTTTCTTGCAATAATTCAATAAAAATGATAAAAAGTTATGTTTAGGTAAAAAAAAATCAAATAAACCGTATCCGTTTATTATTTGTGCTTGATTTTAATTTTATTAATTAATAGATTAATTTTAATAAATTAATGAAAATTTAATAAATAAATATAAACGGAGAGAACAAAGCACAAAGGAGAAAAACATGCCATTTACAGTTACAATTAAACAGTTGTTGGAATCGGGGGTTCATTTCGGACACCAGACAAAAAGATGGAACCCTAAAATGAAGCCGTATATCTATGGCGCAAGGAACGGGATTTATATTATAGACCTTCAAAATTCTCTTCCCTATTTAAAATCTGCATACGAAAAAATAGTTGAGATTACTAAAAACGGGGGTATAATTCTTTTTGTAGGAACAAAAAAGCAGGGTGTTTCAATAATAACCGAAGAAGCTTCGAGATGCGGTATGCCTTATGTTACAGAAAGATGGCTTGGCGGTATGCTGACTAATTTTTCAACAATTAAATATTCTATCGTAAGATTAAATGAACTTGAAGCTTTAAAAAATTCCGAAGAATTTTCAAAATTTACAAAAAAAGAAATGGGAAGAATGGACAGAGATATAGAAAAACTTCAAAAAGTTCTAAGCGGTATAAGATATATGAACAAGATACCTGATGGACTGTTTATAGTAGATACAAACCGCGAAGAAATAGCGGTTAAAGAAGCAAATAGATTAAATATTCCGATAATCGGAATGGTTGATACCAATGCGGACCCTGCCCCTGTTGATTATATTATTCCGGGAAATGACGATGCTATAAGGTCTATAAAGCTAATAGTAAGCATTATAGCCGATGCCGTTATAGAAGGTAAATCAATGCATGAGGCAAAACTTAACAAAACAAAAAATTCCGAAACGCCTATCGCCGATATTAACGAACAAACTTTTATGCAGAATAATGAAAATGAATCGGCAAATAATAATACTACTAATACGGAAAATAATGATGCGCCGACGGTTCAACCTGCTAAAACAGTTATACCGGAAGAGCTTAATGTAGTATCGTAAATTATAAATTATAACCTTAATTCTTTGATAGAAATTTATTTTTTTGGATTCCCGTGTTGGCGGGAATGACTTAGAGAGGATTTATAGTTTCATCCGTCGGGCTTTATTCCTGTGCAGGCAGGAAAGCTCCGAAGATAGAAACGCATGTCGTCGTTTCTGTTCACGAGGCTATAAGCTGAGAGCGAAGCGGTCATCCAATATTGCTTGTCATTGCAATATTATTAGGAGGTAGTTTCTATGAAAGGATTAAGGTATAAAATAAATTATCTTATCTAATGTTATTCTATATTGTTGTAATATAAAAATTCAAAATTATCTTTCAAAACGGAGGAAAATATAATTGGAAAAGTCGCCTAATGTTGATGCAGGGCTTGTAAAAAATTTACGTTCCATGACAGGAGCAGGTTTTGTAGATTGCAAAAATGCTCTTGTAGAATCAAACGGAGATATTGATAAAGCCGTTGATGTGTTGAGGAAGAAAGGACTTGCAAGGGCTCAGAAAAAGGCTTCTCGGGAAACTAAAGAAGGATTAGTTTTTTCGTATATACATGCAGGCGGACGTATAGGCGTGCTTATAGAAATAAACTGCGAAACAGATTTTGTAGCAAGAACAGATGAGTTTCACGAGCTTGCAAAAAATATTTCAATGCATATCGCAGCCGCGAATCCGTTATATTTAAAAAGAGACAATGTTTCCCCTGAAGTTATTGCAAAAGAACGTGAGATTTATAAAGAACAATTAATTTCAATGGATAAACCGCAAGCCGTAAAAGAAAAAATAGTAGACGGAAAATTAGATAAATACTTACAGGAAGTATGCTTATATGAACAGCCGTTTATAAAAGATCCTTCTAAAAATATATCTTCTTTAATAGACGAAAATGTTGCAAAACTTGGAGAAAATATTATAGTTAAAAGATATGCAAGATATCAATTAGGCGAATAAATAAATGGATAATCGGCTTCCGTATAATCGTATTTTGCTTAAAGTCAGCGGAGAAGCGCTTGCAGGAGACAATGGCTGCGGCATTGACCCAAAGGTAATTTTTTTTGTTTCGCAAGAAATAAAATCTATTGCCGAACTCGGTATAGAAATTGCCGTAGTTATAGGCGGCGGTAATATATTCAGAGGATTTAGCTCATCCTCCAAAGGTCTGGGAATAGAAAGATCTTCCGCTGATTATATGGGTATGCTTGCAACCGTTATTAATGCGCTTGCTTTACAAGCGGGATTAGAGGATATCGGCGTCATATCAAGAGTTCAGTCCGCCATAACAATGCAGCAGGTTGCAGAACCTTATATAAGACGAAGAGCCATAAGGCATCTTGAAAAAAAAAGAATTGTTATTTTTGGAGCAGGAACGGGAAATCCTTATTTTACGACAGATACGGCTGCATCTTTAAGAGCAATGGAAATACATGCGGATGTTATAATAAAGGCTACAAGAATTGACGGAGTTTACGATATGGACCCGATGATTCACAAAACTGCGCGTAAGTTTTCTAAATTATCGTATATTGATGTTTTAAACAAAAATTTAAAAGTTATGGATTCAACTTCAATTTCTATGTGTATGGATAATAATTTGCCGATTATTGTATTTAATTTATTAACGGCGGGCAATTTGCTAAAAGTTGCAAAAGGAGATGAATCTATCGGAACCATTATTAATAAGAATAATCAATAATAATTAATAATAATTAAGAGTAGTAATAATATTGATAAAAATTTAAATAATTAAAATATATTATATATATTTAAAGGAATTACTCTATGGACGAAAATAAATTAATTTCAGAATTGAAAAAAGATATGACTAATGCTGCCGAAGCTTATAAAAATGAACTTTCCAGAATTAGAACAGGCAGAGCTTCCGCGGCGTTAGTGGATAATATTACAATTGAATATTTTGGAGCATTGTCCCCCTTAATAAGGCTTGCATCCGTTTCTATTCCCGACAGCAGAACTATAATGATTAGTCCATGGGATATAAACTCTCTCGGGAGCATAGAAAAAGCTATACAAAAACACGATTCATCTTTAAATCCTTCTAATAACGGCAAAAGTATTACAATACTTATTCCGCAGCTTACGGAAGAAAGAAGAAAAGATATCAATAAACAAATTAGCAAGATGTCGGAATCTATGAAACAGGAATTGCGCAATATTAGGCGTATATCTAACGATAAAATAAAATCTGCCGAAAAAGAAAAAGCAATAGATGAAGATAAATCATTTAAACTGCAGAAAAAAGTTCAGGAATTAACGGATTCTTATATAGAAGAAATTGTTAAAATTACAAAAGCTAAAGAAAAAGATATTATGGAAATTTGATATTTTAAGATAAAATCCATTATATACTGTTTAATTATAAATAAATTATAAATAAAATAGATGAAAGAAAAAATTGTATTTGACAATTTGCCTCGTCATATAGCAATTATAATGGACGGCAACGGAAGATGGGCAGAAAAAAGAAATTTAGATAGAATTGAAGGGCATATAAAAGGAATTAAGGCATTAAGAAGTGTATTAAAATCTTCATTGGAATTTGGGATTAAGTATCTTACGGTTTTTGCATTTTCATCTGAAAATTGGCAAAGACCTAAAAAAGAAGTGGATTCTTTAATGCATCTTTTAGAACAATATATTTCGGCAGAACTTCCTATGCTTATTAAAAATAAAATAAATTTCAACGTTATAGGAAATATTGAAAAAATTCCTTATTCGGCAAAAAGAAATATTCTAAACGCTATAGATAAAACATCGGGGTATAGCGATATTTTTTTAATATTAGCTCTTAGCTACGGTTCACGGGAAGAAATAATTAATTCCGCCGCTAAAACTGCGTTAGATTTTAAAGAAGGCAGGATAAAAAACTTAAATGCAATAAACGAGAGTGTTTTTTCTTCCCATCTTTACACTAATAATATGCCTGACCCTGATTTATTAATAAGGACGGGAGGAGAAGAAAGAATATCAAATTTTTTACTTTTTCAGATAGCATATACCGAATTGTATTTCACTAAAACTATGTGGCCTGATTTTGAAAGAAAAAATCTCATATCCGCTCTTAAAAATTATGAAAAAAGGATTAGAAGATTTGGGAAAATTAAAGTTTGATTTTAAAAGATTTATTGCAGGTATAGCATTCGGCGCTTTAATTATTTTATCTATTTTTTTGCTTAATACTTCAGGTTTTTTTTTTATTTGCGTAATATTAATCTCACTTTCCGTATATGAATTGTTTTTAATTCAAGATTTAAACAAACCCGATTTCTTTATTCCTCCTATTTTGTTGTCTGTTGCAGTAGCTTATTCCAATATTTTTCTATCCGCCGATTTATTTGTCTTAATTCTTTTTACGGCATCTTTTTTATTGCTGTTAAAAGATGTATTATTTTTTAATTCCGAAAAAGACCGCAGTATTTATTTAGATTTGTTTTCTATTATTTATGCAGGATTTTTTTTATCGTTTATCGTAAAAATATTTAATTTGCCTCAGGGTAAATTACTGCTGATGCTTTTGTTTATTATAATATGGGCTTCCGATATATTTGCGTATTACGGAGGGAGACATTTCGGCAAGCATTTCCTGCATCCGTCTTTAAGTCCGAAGAAAACTGTTGAAGGCGCTATATGCGGTTTTGCGGGCGCTATCGGCGCCGCGCTTATTTTTAAAATTTTAGTAGGTAATAATTTTGAACAGGCTAATATTTTCTTATATATTTTAATTGCGGGCATAACAGTGATTGTTGGAATGATAGGAGACTTAACCGAATCTCTTATTAAAAGAATTGCAGGCAAAAAAGATTCAGGCCGTATTATTCCCGGTCATGGGGGCATACTTGACAGAATTGACAGCTTAATTCTTGCGGCGCCTGTTTTTTATTATATGTTTTTTTATCTAATTTTAAAAAAATAAAGTATTATATTTTATACAATATTATAAATCAATGAAAAAAATTTTTATAGCAGGTTCAACAGGCTCAATCGGCAAATCAACCGTAGAGGTAGCATCGGCTTATCCTGAAAATATTAAGGTAACGGCAATTTCTGCAGCGCATTATTCGGAAATTTTATTAGAACAGGCTATAAAGCTAAAACCTAAATATTGTTTTATTCCTGACAAAAATGAAGCTTCAAATGCAGAAGCGCATTTTAAAAAAAATTGTATAAATACTTTGATTTTTTATGAAGAAAAAAATCTAAAAGAAATAATTGATTCGGAAGATGTTGATATTGTTCTTAACTCTATAAGCGGTTCTTCGGGTCTTCTGGCTTCCTACTATACTATTCTTGCAGGAAAGGATATAGCTCTTGCAAATAAAGAATCTTTAGTTACCGCAGGGGATATTCTTACAAAACTTTCCAAAAAAACAAATTCTAAAATAATTCCTGTAGATTCGGAGCATTCTGCTATTTTTCAATGTTTGAGATGCGGCGTCAAAAAAGATTTAAAGAAACTTATTTTAACTGCTTCAGGCGGTCCTTTTCTTAACACGGAGCATAAAAATTTAAGCGGCGTTACAAAAGAAATGGCATTAAATCATCCCAAATGGAAAATGGGAGAAAAAATCACGATTGATTCATCAACTTTAGCCAATAAAGGTTTAGAAATAATAGAAGCGCATTATTTATTTGATGTAGAGGAAGATAAAATAGATGTTGTTATACATCCTCAAGCCGTTATTCATTCTATGGTTGAATTTCATGACGGAACAATATTGGCTCAGCTTGCCGATGCCGATATGAAAGGACCAATAGGATATGCATTGTCTTACCCCGAAAGATTAAACGGTTTAATGAAATCAATTAATCTTGCGAAAATAGGCAGTATAGAATTTTTAGAACCTGATTTGCAAAAATTTCCTTTTATATCTATTGCAAGAGAAGCGTTAAAAATAAAAAAAAGTATGCCGTGCGTTTTTAGCGAAGCAAATGAATTTTTTGTCAAAAAATTTCTTAAAGGAAATATTAAATTCACCGAAATTGCGGAAAAAGTAAAAAAGGTAATGGAAAAACATATTTCTTTTGAAATGGATAATATTGAAGATGTGCTGGAAGCTAAAAGGATAGCAAAAGAGCTTGCCTCTAAAGTCGGTTAAAACAATAATACAATATTGTTCAAAATTGCCGATATAAATTATTAAATATACCGCAATGCTTTAGGGATATTGGATTACTTCCTGCGCAGGAATGACTTTATGAGATTTTATCATTTCACATGATAGAAAATTTATTAACACAACTTCAGTATAATTATCGGCAACATGTTGATATTGCTGTGTGTATGGGGACTGCAAAATAAAAAATAAAATGTAATAATATCAACCGGCTATAATTTTAGAATAATATAAGCGGTGAAGTTGGGTTAAAATTCTTTAAATTCTAAATCAATTAAATTATTTATAAGCAGAGTTGCTTCTTTATATTTTATTTCTAACGGAGCGTCAATAATAATCATGTCTATTATTTTTATAATAGTATCTTTTAAATAAGCGTTGACCTTTTGTTTAACTATAAAACTTGATATATGGCAGACTTTGCTGCTATTTTGTAATTGAGTAGGCTCCAATTTTTCGGTTTCTTCATAAAGTGAAATAATATCTAAAATTACCGATCTTAAAGTATATATTAAAAAAGGGTCAATTTCTAAATTGATAATAATTTCCGGCAATACTAATATTAAATTTTCTTCAGAAAGACCCGTGTTTAATATTTCTTTTATTTTATTAAGTTCCATTTATATAGTTTTATAAATTTAATTTGTAAATACAAAAGTTATAATTATTATATTAAAAATATAAATAAATATAAATAAAAAATAATTAAATAAAATAAAAAATAATTTTTTAAATTCATCTTAATTATTATATAATATAATAAAAATGGAGGACTATAAATGATTATTGAAGGTTATTTAAACAAAATTCCAGGCATTCACGATTCAGTTTATCTTTGCGATAACATAACAATCATAGGCGATGTTGAAATAAAAAAAGATTCAAGCGTATGGTTTGGCACTGTTATCAGAGGAGATGTCAATTATATAAGAATAGGCGAAAGAACAAATATTCAGGATAACAGTGTGCTGCATGTGCAGCATGATACGGGACCGCTAATCATAGGAAGCAATGTTACGGTCGGTCATAGCGTCAATTTGCATGGATGTTCTATAGGGGATAATTGTTTAATAGGAATAGGGGCGATAGTTTTAACAGGAGCCGTAATTGGCAACAATTGCATAATAGCGGCGGGAACTGTTATAAAAGAGGATTTTATTGTTCCCGAAGGCAGTCTTGTAGCCGGAGTCCCGGGTGTTATAAAAAAAAGCCTTACAAAAGAAGATATAGAGTCTATAAGTTCATCCGCTCAAAATTACATAAATTATGTTAAAAATTATAGAAATGTAACATAAAAATTGATTTAATTAATCATAAAACTGAATTCCCTCTTTCGCGGGAATGAACGATAATTTTAAATATTAATATTTTTATCCTTTTTTATCATGAGGATGTGTATATAATGTTTGCCGCAATAGACATTGGAACCAATACTATAAGATGCATTATTGCAAAATCAAAAAAAGACGTGTTGTCGCCGTTGTTTGTAGATATGAAAATTGTCAGACTCGGGGAAAACTTTAAAAAGACGGGAATAATTAATAAATCTGCCATTGATAGAGCAATGAAAGTACTGGCGTATTACTCGGATATAATCGGACAATACAATATAAATCCGGAAAATGTTATTTCAACAGGCACAAGTGTTATGAGAGATGCTTTAAACGGAAAAACGGTAGCAGGTAAAATATATGACGAGTTTCATATTAAAGTCAATATAATAGACGGAGAAAAAGAAGCCGAAATTACACTCTCTGGAATTGAAAATTGTTTTGACGGGTTAAAGAATTTTTACGCTATTGATATAGGAGGTGGTTCTACAGAGTATATTTGCTGTAAAAACGGGCTGCCTATATGGAAAAAAAGCATTAACATCGGAGCTATCCATTTAACCGAAGAATTTTTGAGGTCGGATCCTCCCAAACCAGATGAAATATTAAACATGGAATCATATATAGATAATAGTATAAATATTTTGAAAAACGGTCTATCAGCTTCAGGATACAATTTTAAAGAACCTTTAAGCCTTATAGGGACAGCAGGCACCATTACGACCCTTGCTATGGTAGATATGCAAATTAAAGATTATTATAGAGATAAAATTCACGGCTATGATATAAAAAAAGAAAATATTGAAAATATATATAAAATTTTTTGCAGCGTTAATAATGCCGAAAGATCTAACATAATCGGCATTGAGCATGGAAGGGAAGATTTAGTTATTTCCGGCGCCGCAATTTGTCTTAAAAGTATGGATTTTTTTAACGCATCAAATATAATAGATTCCGAGTGCAGTCTGCTGGAAGGGCTTATAACTTACGAGAAAGAAATTTAATTAAAAAAATTAAAACGGGAGATATTTAAATGAAAAATATCATTAAAGAAGCGCTAAGTTTTGATGACGTTTTGATTGTGCCTGATTATTCTGATATTTTACCGAAAGATGTTGATCTTAAAACAAAATTTTCTAAGAATATAAATTTAAATATACCGTTTGTAAGCGCTGCAATGGATACGGTAACCGAATCAAGAACCGCAATAGCAATTGCAAGAGCAGGCGGTATAGGCGTTATCCATAAAAATATGACACCCGAAGCACAAAAAACTGAAGTAGATAAAGTTAAGAAATCTGAAAGCGGAATGATAACAAATCCTGTTACGGTTTTTGCCGAGCAAACCGTCTCCCATGCTTTAGATTTAATGAAAAAATATATGATTTCAGGTCTGCCTGTAATAAGAGACAAAAAACTTGTAGGTATTTTAACCAATAGAGATTTGAGATTTGTAGAGAATGTAAATGAAAAAATAGAAAGCATTATGACTAAAGAAAATCTTGTAACCGTGCCTGTCGGCACGACATTAGAGGAATCCAAAAAAATTTTGCATGAAAGAAAAATAGAAAAGCTTCTTGTAGTTGATAAAAATTATAATTTGAAAGGTTTAATCACCATTAAAGATATTGAGAAAATTAAAAAATATCCCAGCGCGTGCAAAGATTCGTTAGGGAGACTTAGAACAGCCGCTGCGATTGGAATTTCTAAAGAAACGGAAAAAAGAGTCGCTGCTCTGCTTGAAGCTGAAACAGATGCGTTAGTCATAGATACCGCTCATGGGTATTCAAAAGGCGTTATAGATATGATAAAATACATTAAGAAGAATTTTAATTGCGAATTAGTTGCGGGAAATATTGCTACTTACGATGCTGCGGAAGCACTTGCAAAGGCAGGAATAGATGCAATTAAAGTAGGGATAGGACCCGGTTCTATCTGCACTACAAGGATTATTGCAGGCGTCGGTGTTCCTCAGCTTTCGGCAGTTATGGAATGCTCCTCAATTTATGAAAAATACGGTATTCCCGTAATATCAGACGGAGGAATTAAGTTTTCAGGAGATATTTGTAAAGCATTGGCGGGAGGAGCAAATTCTGTTATGATGGGAAATCTTTTCGCAGGAACGGAAGAAAGTCCAGGAGAAACTATAATTTATCAAGGAAGAAGCTATAAAGTATATAGAGGAATGGGCTCTCTTGGGGCAATGGTTAACGGATCTAAAGATAGATACTACCAGTCTCATCAGACCGAAGAATCTAAATTTGTTCCTGAAGGAATTGAAGGAAGAGTCCCCTATAAAGGTAGTTTATCCGATACTATTCATCAATTAATCGGCGGATTGAGGGCAGGAATGGGCTATTCGGGCGTTCACTCAATAGAAGAGCTCAGAACAAAAACAAAATTTATGAGAATTACTTCGTCCGGATTAAGAGAAAGCCATGTCCATGACATTATAATTACTAAAGAAGCGCCAAATTACAGACTTGACTAAACACTTGATTAAACAGTATATTAATAAGATTTAATTAAATTGTTATCAAATCTAAACAGTAATTTTAAATATAAATATAAATATAAATATGAAAATAAATTCGTCAAAAGTATTAATAATAGATTTCGGTTCTCAATATACTCAGCTTATAGCCAGAAAAATTAGAGAAAGCGGGATTTATTGCGAAATATATCCTTTCCTAAGTTCTATTGAAAAAATAAAAGATTTTAATCCCGCCGCTATCATTCTTTCAGGAGGACCTTCATCGGTTTACGATAAGAATGCTCCTTCTATATCGGATGAATTATTTAAAATAGATGTTCCTTTTCTTGGTATATGCTATGGTATGCAAATAACGGCATATTTATTTTCAGGTAATGTAAAGCCTGCAAAAAATAGAGAATACGGTTATTCAAAATTGGAAATTACCAAAAAAAGCGAATTATTTGACGGATGCGGTGATAATAATACGGTCTGGATGAGTCACGGCGATATAATCGTCTCTCCGCCGAAAGATTTTATAGTTACATCAAAAACAGAAAACGGCAATATTGCTTCTATTGAAAATAAAGAAAAAAAAATATATGGTCTTCAGTTTCATCCTGAAGTTGCGCATACATTATGCGGACATAAAATATTAAATAATTTTTTATTTAATATTGCAGAAATTAAAAAAAATTGGGAATTGTCGGATTTTATAGAAGATAAAATAAAAGAAATTAAAACAGAAATATCATTTGACGATAATGCTATCTGCGCGCTGTCGGGGGGCGTAGATTCAACCGTAGCTGCTGCTATAGTGAGCAAAGCTATCGGTAAGAAACTTATTTGTATCTTTGTAGATAACGGTCTTTTAAGAGAAAATGAAGCAAAAGACGTTGTTAAGTTTTACAAAGAAAATTTATCTTTAAATGTAAAATTCGTAAAAGCCGAAAAAATATTTTTAAGCGCCTTAAAGGGTGTGAGCGACCCTGAAAAAAAAAGAAAAATTATAGGAAAATTATTTATTAATATTTTTGAAAAAGAGGCGGAAAAAATAAAAAACGCAAAATTTCTGGTGCAGGGAACTCTTTATCCCGATGTGATAGAATCTGTTCCTGTATACGGAGCATCAAGCATAATTAAAAGTCACCATAATGTCGGCGGTCTTCCTAAAAAATTTAATTTTAAATTAATAGAACCGTTAAGAGAGTTATTTAAAGATGAAGTTCGCAGGATAGGGAAAAAATTAGATATTCCGGATGCAATAATTGAGAGGCAGCCTTTTCCGGGGCCGGGGCTTGCAATAAGAATTATAGGTGAAGTGACTGCAGTAAATCTAAAAATGCTTAGAAAAGCCGATACGATAGTGAGCGAAGAAATTAAAAAAAATAATCTTTATAATAAATTATGGCAATCTTTTCCTGTTATTATTCCCGTTAAAACAGTCGGCGTTATGGGAGATAAAAGAAGTTATGAATCTTTAATAGCAATTAGAGCGGTAACTTCTTCGGACGGAATGACCGCCGATTTTGCAAAATTAGATTATGATGTGTTAAGGCAAATATCTTCAAGAATTATATCGGAAGTTAAAGGAGTCAACAGAGTGGTTTACGATATTTCATCTAAACCGCCTTCGACTATAGAATGGGAGTAAATATTTTATGTAATTTAATTATTTATTTTATTATATGCTTATATTAATATTAAAATTATAATAAAATATAATTTATATAAATCTATATTATGTAATTATCTATATTTAAGGTTTGTTTAGATTATTATTAGATTATAAAATTGGAGTATAATTTTATGGATCCAAAATTTGTTCATCTTCATTTGCATTCGCAATATAGTTTATTAGACGGCGCAAATAAAATAGACGATATAATAAATAAATCTATAGAATTTAATATGCCTTCCGTTGCAATAACCGATCACGGTAATTTGTTCGGAGCGGTAGAGTTTTATGAAAAGGCCGTAAAAAAAGGAATTAAACCTATTATAGGATGCGAAGTCTATGTTGCTCCCGGCTCAAGGTTTACTAAAAATCAAAATGAAAAGCATTATTATCACCTTATCCTTCTTGCCATAAATGACGAAGGCTATAAAAATTTATGCAAGCTTGTATCAAAATCTTACTTAGAAGGTTTTTATTATAAACCGCGCGTTGACAAAGAGATTTTACAGGAATACAATAAGGGGCTTTTTGCATTAAGCGCCTGTATTAAAGGCGAAATTCCGCAAAAAATTTTATCGGGAAATATTGAAGAAACCGTTAAAAGCATCCAATTCTTTTCTAAGGTTTTTGATAACGACAGGTTTTATCTTGAAGTTCAGGAAAATGGAATTAAAGAGCAAAATATTATAAATAAAGCAATATTAGAATTAGGGCAAAAATATTCTATACCCGTAGTTGCGACAAATGATTGCCATTATCTAATGCAAGAAGATTATGAAGCTCACGATATTTTATTGTGCATACAGACAGGTAAAAAAGTAGATGATAACGATAGAATGAGATTTTCAACCAAAGATCTTTATTTTAAATCCATATCTAAAATGTATGAAGACTTTTCTGATTATCCTGATTCGGTTCTAACAAATTCTATAGATTTATCCGATAAAATTAATTTTAATTTTAAATTCGGAGAATTTCATTTTCCTGCTTATAAACCAAAGCATATTCCTGCAGGCAATATATCTTTATCCGAAATTGCAGCATCGGGAATATCCGACTCAGATAATAAAGGGGATAATAAAGATAATAAAAATGATTATTCCGATGCACTTCAGGACGGAGCGAAAGGCAGCGATGCAGGCGACAGTGAAAACATGGAAGAATTGTTTGAACATGATGCAAGAGAAGGATTTGAAGAAAGAATAAACAGTAACCCCGTTTATCAGCCAAAAATTGAGGAATATAGGCAAAGACTTGAAAGAGAAATTGATGTAATAAAAAAATCTAAATTTGCAGGTTATTTTTTAATAGTTTCCGATTTTATCAAATATTCAAAAGAGCATGATATTCCAGTGGGACCGGGAAGAGGTTCCGCCGCCGGAAGTTTAGTTGCCTATTGTTTAAAAATTACCGACATAGATCCTATAAAATATGACTTGCTGTTTGAAAGATTTTTAAATCCTGAAAGAATAAGTATGCCTGATATAGACAGCGATTTTTGCATTAACGGAAGAGACGAGGTAATCAAGTATGTCGCTTCAAAATATGGAGAAAGCAATGTTTCGCAAATAATTACTTTTGGAACGATGCTTGCCAAAGGCGTTATTAGAGATACTGGGCGCGCATTAAATATGCCGTATAGCGAAGTAGACAAAATTGCAAAATTAGTTCCGAATACGTTGAAGATCACTCTTGATGAAGCTATAAAAGAGGAACCTAAACTAAGAGAACTAATGCAAAACGATGAAAAAGTCAAAAAATTAATAGAAATAGCTAGAAAGCTTGAAGGTCTTACAAGACATGCTTCAACTCATGCAGCCGGCGTTGTTATTGCGAATAAGCCCCTTGATGAGTATCTGCCTCTATATAAAGGTTCTAAAGACGGTGATGTTGTTACAACGCAATATACAATGGAAGGCGTTGAAAAAATAGGTCTTATAAAATTTGATTTTTTAGGTCTTAAAACTTTGACCGTAATGAAAGAAGCAATAAATCTTATCAATGAAGCCAACAAAAATAAAGGCATAAAAAAAGAATTTGATATTTACAATATAGATTTAGCCGATCCAAAAACAGCCAAACTTCTTTCAAGCGGGGATACAACGGGAGTTTTTCAGCTTGAAAGTTCTGGAATGAAAGAACTGCTTTTAAAATTAGCTCCAAAATCGCTTGAAGATATTATTCCTCTTGTTGCGCTATATAGACCAGGTCCTCTCGGCAGCGGTATGGTTGACGATTTTATTAAAGCTAAAAACGGCGTTAAAAAAATTAAATATTTACATCCGTTATTACAGGACATTCTTAAAGAAACATACGGCGTAATATTATATCAGGAACAGATAATGAGAATTGCTATTAAGTTAGCTAATTTTTCTATGGGAGACGCCGATGTCCTACGAAAAGGCGTCGGTAAGAAAAATGCCGAACTTATTGAAAAAATGAGAAATAAATTTATAGAAGGATGCAAAAATAACAATATTGATAATAATATTTCCGAAAAAATATTTTCGCTTATAACAAAATTCGGAGAATACGGTTTTAATAAATCTCATTCTGCCGCTTATGCTCTTGTCGCTTATATGACTGCATATCTTAAGGCTAATTACTCGGATTATTTTATTGCCGCCTTACTTTCAAGCGAAATGTCAAATACGGATAAACTTGCGAAGATAATTAATGAAGCTAATCAATCAATAATAATTGCCCCTTCCGTAAATTATTCAGCAAAACATTTTGCTGTTTTACCGTTGAAAGATCATCCTGATATTAAAGAAAATTTAATTAAAAATGCGTCAAAATATGGCGAAGATGTAGATTTAGACAAAAAAAACGTTATACAGATAGGACTCGGAGCTATAAAAAATGTCGGAGATGCCGCTATTGAATCTATTTTATCTGAAAGAGAAAACGGTAAATATAAGAACTTACTTGATTTTTGTTCAAGAGTAGATACCAGAAAAGTTAATAAAAGAACCATAGAAAATTTAATTAAAAGCGGAGCTATAGATATAGATATAGATGAAACAAGAAGAGGTATGCTTGAAAAATTAGAGAAAGCAATGCAAGAAGCCGCTTCTATAAAACAAAAAAAATCATCGGACGAATTTGAATTGCCGCTGTTATTTAATACAGAATCTGATGATAGTAATTTTCCCGAATTTAATAATATTATTTCTTCTGATGATATTTCTAAAGTTCATTATAATGCGGATAATAAGAAAGAGATTTTAGCTTATGAAAAAGAGGCTATAGGTTTTTATATTTCAGGGCATCCTTTAGACGGCTATGAAGAAAAGATTCAGCTCATTACGGATTATTCTATTTCATCGCTTATAAAAGAATGCATTTTAAATACATATAAAAATAATATCGAAAATACCGGAAAAAATCAGAAATATTCTCAAAATGATAAAAAGAAATATATTTTATGCGGGGTCGTTAACCAGCTAAAAATACATAATACTAGAAATAATGAGAAAATGGCATCATTTATTTTAAGTGATACCGATGTATCGGTTGAAGCTGTTTTTTTTCCTAAAAATTATATAAAATATGAAAACATATTTAGTACTTCAGAGCCGGTAGTAATTTCAGGCAGGGTTGACGAAACGGCATTAAAAGAAGATTTTTTATCTTCAAATAATAAGAACTCTTATGAAGATAGTGAAAATGAAGATAAAAATAGCAAAAGTTTTATAGAAAATTCAGATTTTGACGCACGCGATTATAATGTTAAAATTATCGGAGAAACAATCGATTTTTTAGAAAGCTATATTATTAAAAACAATAAAAGTTTAAAAAATATCCCAAATAAGAATAATAATTTATGTGTTATTGAAATTACACAGCAAAATCTATATGATAAAGATAAAGAAGAATTAAAAAAATTTATAAAGCGGCTAAAAACAGGTTTGATAGATTGCAGCGGAACATCTAAGGTTTTAATAAAAGCAAGAAATATAGAAATAAGACTTAATGAAGATATATTAGTGGATATAGAAACTTTAAAAAAAACAAATATTGCTCAAAATATAAAAATAATTTAAATTATATAAAAAATAATTATTTATAATATTTTAACAAATAAAATAAATATAAAATAAAAATTATGGCAGCATACTTGTTAGATTTCGAAAAACCTATAGGCGAACTTGAAAATAAGATAGAGGAACTAAAAACATTTAATCTTAGCGGCATAGCCAATGTAGATGAAGAAATAAAAAACCTTGAAACTAAAAGAGATAAGGTGATAAATGAAATATTTAAAAATTTAAACAGCTGGCAGATTGCTCAGCTTTCTCGGCATCCGTCCAGACCTTACACTTTAGATTATATAGACATTATTACCGATAATTTTATAGAAATGCATGGAGACAGGGCATTTATGGATGACAGATCTGTTGTCGGAGGATTCGGGTTTATTAAAAAAGACAATGCTGCATTAAAACCGCAAAGAGTTCTTATAGTCGGGCATCAAAAAGGCAGAACCACAAAAGATAAGATGCAGAGAAATTTTGGAATGTCTAATCCTGAAGGCTATAGGAAAGCTCAAAGACTTTTTAAGCTTGCGGAAAAATATTTAATCCCTATTATAACGTTAATAGATACACCCGGCGCATATCCCGGTCTGGGAGCGGAAGAAAGAGGTCAATCGGAAGCTATTGCGCGTTCAATTTACACGCTGCTTAACATAAAAGTTCCGGTTATATCGGTAATAATAGGTGAAGGAGGAAGCGGAGGAGCGATTGCTTTTGGCGCGGCAGATAAGGTTTTTATGCTTGAATATTCTATATATTCAGTAATATCGCCCGAAGGATGCGCTTCTATTTTATATAAAGATGTGGCTAGAACTGAAGAAGCCGCAAATGCTTTAAAGCTTACCGCTAAAGATTTGTTAAATCTGAAGATTATAGACGGCATAATACCCGAGCCGTTAGGCGGGTCGCATAGAAATAAATTTGATGCCGCTGCTAATTTAAAAAATACTATAATTGAAGCTATCAATGATTTAAAAAATAAAAAACCGGATATAATTAGAGACGAAAGAATTAAAAAATGGATAAACATTGGCAGGACAAGTTAAAATACTTAAATTGAAATACAAAATATAAATTAATCAAAGATAAATATTTAAAAAAAATAAAAAAATATATAATAAAATTTAAATGATTATTTATTTAACAATTAGCAGGCAGGACATTTTAAATTGGTAAAAATTGGTAAAAATAGAATATTTCTAAATCTGCTCTTCGGTAAAAATTTAACTTCTTGCTCGCAGGATTAATTATTTATGATAGAATTCCCTGAAATTGCATATTTTATGTCCAAAGATTTATTGTCAAAAAATTCAAAAGAAGACGTTTATGAGAAAATTTCCGTAACAGCTTCAAAATTTATAAAAAGCGATTTAATCACAATATTTATTGTGGATGATGAACTTATCAAACCCGGAGGTCCTGAATTATCGGATAAAATAAATTGCGTAAGTTATTATAAAGAAAATCAATTTATAAAAAAAGATTTTACGCTTAATATGGGAGAAGCTATAATCGGTTCCGTTATTGAAAACGGCGAGCCTATTGTTATTAAAAATTTTAAAGAAAACTTAACCGATGTTTATTATGAAGTTGAGAAACAGTTTTCGGGAATGTGTTCTCTTTTAAGCATACCTATTTTTTCAGGACCGTTAGTACTGGGAGCGCTCAATATTTATTCCGAAGATATTCACGAATTTACGGAGCAGGAAGAAGAAATCGGAAATTTTATCGCTTTATTAGGCGGAATATTTATTTATAATTCAACGCTATTTGAAAATGCCAATTTTTTATACCTTAACCAAAAACAGCAAAATGAAAAAATTAGCACACTTCTTTCTATGTCTAATCTTGTTTCATCTTCGCTTGATTTATCTAATATTTTAAGCTTAAGCGTAGATAAATTAATAGAATTTACTGGTACCGGCGGCGCTGCAGTATATTTTGCAGATAAAGAAGAAAATAAACTTTGCTATGAATTTTTTAATTGCGGCAAACCTGAATGCGAATTATACAACAGTATATTGCATTGTTATACCTATCCTAATTTTCAATGTATTTATTTGAACGAAAAATTTTTTCAGAAATTATCTGATATAGAAGAAAATAATGTTAATAGCAGCGAAGGTTTAAATTATAATTTTTTAAGATGCGATAAGTCTGACGTAATTTTATCAAAATGCACAGAATGCAACTATTTTAAAAACTTACAATTCAAATTATTAAAATTATATGTAAGAAGAAAAGGGAAAACTTATGATGCCGAAATTGTAGAAAATAAAAATAACAGTCGCAATGGAGATGATGAAATTATATGCACTTTAGATAATGCCGAAGATAATAGAAACCAGTCGCTGCCTAATAGCTTGCCATCCTCATTTCTTGCAGGTACGGGATTATGTTTAGATTGTTTAAAAAATTTTAAGCCTATTATCAGAAACTTTAATGAGAATATTTTTGAAGACATAATAAAAGATAAGATTGAAGATTCTAACAAAAATAATAATATATCTAAAGCAAAAGACGATTGCTTAAAGGATTTGTACGCATCAACAGAGGTAGTAATTCCGCTTAAGACGGAAAAAAATTTTATCGGATTTATTTTTCTTTTAAATGACAACATTGATAAAAATTTACAAAAAAAAAATAATAAAAATGAACGTAAAATCAAACATATAAACATTCATTCAAGCAATTTGACTAATTTACCAGACTCATTAGATTTTTTATCCGCTGTTTCGGATATTATTGCGGTGGCATTATCAAATGCCGAGAGTCTTAACGCAGTAGAAGAAGCGCATTTTGAAACTATTAATTCAATGTCCGAAGCAATAGAAGCAAGAGATGAATATACCAAAAATCACGGGGACAGGCTTGTTGAATATGCAACATCAATAGCTGCCAAGTTAGGTTTGAACGGAATTGCTATCAGAGATATAAAATATGGCGCCGTATTACACGATGTCGGAAAAATCGGCATAAGAGATTCTGTTTTAAATAAACAGGGGAAACTCACGGATGAAGAGTATAGCGAAATAAAAAAACATCCTGAAATAGGTTTTAATTTATTAAAAAAAATAAAATTTTTAGCTCCGGTTGCCAATATCATTTTGCATCATCAGGAAAGATACGACGGCAAGGGGTATCCTGAAGGATTAAAAGGCGATTCTATACCTATAGGTTCAAGGATTATCGCCGTTATAGATACTTTTGACGCAATGACTACCGATCGTCCATATAGAAAAGCTTTGCCGAAAGAAAATGCTTTGCAGGAAATAAAAAATTGCTCAGGAACCCAATTTGACCCAAAAATAGTCAATGTTTTTCTTAAAGTTATATCTGAAGAAAAAAATTAATGACAGATAAATATTTAATGATTCAAGGAACATCAAGTTCTGCCGGAAAAAGTTCGCTAACGGCAGGTTTTTTGCGTTATTTTTCAAATAATGGTTTTATCTGTTCCCCTTTTAAGCCTCAAAATATGTCTTTAAACAGTTATGTAACGGATGACGGCTGCGAAATTGCGCGTTCACAGTCCATGCAGGCTGAAGCGGCAGGAATCAAACCTACAAAGTATATGAATCCTATTTTAATAAAACCTTCCGAAAATAATTTAATGCATCTTATTATAAATGGAAAATTTTTTGGCAATATGACTTTTCAGGAATATAATTCTAAAAAAGATGAATTTATCAAAGTAATTAAAAAAAATTTTGAATATTTATTAAGCAAAAACGATGTTGTAATTATTGAAGGCGCAGGCAGTCCCGCAGAGATTAATCTTTATGATGCCGATGTAGCAAATATGGGTTTTGCCGAGCTTTACGATATTCCAGTAATACTTGTAGCAGACATAGAACGAGGAGGAGCTTTTGCGTCAATTTACGGTACGATAATGCTTTTACCCGATAAATGGAGAAAATTAGTAAAAGGATTTATTATTAACAAATTCAGAGGGGATGAATCAATTCTTAAACCCGGGATTGAAATAATAGAAAAAAAAGTGGGAATACAGTGTCTGGGAGTTATACCATATATAGAAAACCTGTATATAGAGCCGGAAGACAGTTTAAGTTTGCAATATTACGACAAAATCAAAAAAATAATTTCTAAAAACTATAATTCGCCAAAAAATAATACTAAAATTAATACAAACGGTTTTTTTAAACATAATATCCGTCAGGATAATTATTATAAAGAAGGCAGTCTAAGCCATCAAAAATTTGAAGGTAATGAATTTGAACTTTATGAGAATGAAAACAGTAAAATTAAAGTTGGAATTATACATTTAGATAGTATTTCAAATTTTAATGAATTTGATCCGCTTTTTCTTGATGAAAGATTTAATATTTCTTTTATTAAAGAATCATCTGATAAAGAAACTTCCTTTGATGACACTTCTTTTGCTTTAAATAGTTTTGATATAATTATTATTCCGGGAACAAAATCTACTATTTCAGATTTAAAAAAAATTAAAAAAATAGGATTATTTAATTGTATTAAAAATTATTATCGTAATTCTGAAGGTATTATAATGGGTATATGCGGCGGATTTCAAATGATGGGGAAAATCATCAATGATCCTATGCATATAGAATCTCAAGAATTAAATATTGACGGTTTCGGTTTTTTTGATATGGAAACCGTAATGCAAAAAGAAAAAATACTTTTTAATCAAAAGTATAAAATTAATAATAAATTAGATTTTTTTTCGGATAATTTAAATGAAATATTGCTTGACGGTTATGAAATACATAACGGAGTATCATTTTTTAATACTTTTAATACTAATACTATTGATACTAAAGAAATTAATAACCAAACGGAAGAATTATTCAGTAATTTTATAGGGAAAGGAATTATATCGAAAGATAAGATTTTAATAGGAACCTATGTCCATGGTTTATTTGAAAACGATATATTTAGAAACATTATAGCTTCCGTATTAACAAAAAAGAAAATAAATAATGAAAATTATGAAAATAAATACAATAAAAATTTAATCATTAATAAAAATAGCAGTAAAAATAAAAATAATGATTTTTCTTATCAGAAAATCAAAAATTATAATTTTGAATTATTGGCAGAAATCTTAGAAACAAGCGTAAATATGCCATTGATTAAAACAATATTAAGATTACCCTGACTTTGTGACACCTTTTAATTTTCCGTATAGCCGATATAATATTATTTCGGTTTAGTATATTAGACGGAAAAAAATCAGCCTCTTTTTTTTCTTAAATATAAATACCCGCAATTCTTTTAAAAAGAAAAGCGGGTATAAACTTTTAAAAATAAATTAATAAAAATAAGTTAGCTTATTTTTTTTAGCTGTTGTTGCTTTTTTTAGCTGCCGCTGCTTTAGCTGCCGCTGCTTTTTTAGCCGCTGCCACTTTAGCTGCCGCTGTCATTTTAGCTGCCGCTGTCATTTTAGATGCTGCTGTCATTTTAGATGCTGCCACTTTAGCTGATGCCACTTTAGCTGCCGCTTTCACTTTAGCTGCCGCCTTTTTAGCTGAAGCAGACGGAGCTGCTGGAGCTGGCGAAGTCGGTTTTTTGGCGCATCCGGAAAATGCTAAAGTAGATAAAGCTAAAAACATTCCTACGATTAACACTGTAAGCTTCTTTTTCAAAATTAATCACCTCCTTTAATAATATTTATTCTATTTTTCGCTATGACTTTTGTCAAGATAAATCTATAATAATTAGTAATTAATAATAATTTATATTATATAAATGTATTGTTGTAATTTAAATAAGAATTAACCGTCAATTTTAAAAATTATTTATTATTTATTTACTATAATATTTAATTTATATAAATTATACTATTAAATTTATAAGCTTATATTATATAATAAAAAATATACTTAATTGCAACGTATTTATTTGTTAATATAAGTTATACTATTAGAGCTATTTTAGAGCTATTCTTGTTAATGTTTATAATTATATACTTTAAATACAGTTATTAGTTTTAATTATACATTAAATAATTTAAAAAATAAAATTAATTATGGAAATTTCAAATATTAATATTTTCAATAAAAAATTTGTATTAAATATTATAACTCCTGAATTTATGGACAATGATGATAATGATAAAGATATTGCCGACGATATTATTAAATTGGGTCAAACTGCAATAGATAGTAAAACTTCTTTGTTTCAGCTTAGAAATAAGAATATAAGCGGTAACGATTTTTATTATATTGCTATGAAATTAATAAAATTTTTTAATTTATATAGTAATAAAGAAAATAAACCTATTTTAATCGTTAATGATCGCGCAGATATAGCCGACATTGTCGGGGCTGACGGCGTTCACATCGGAGATGACGATTTGCCGCTGTCTTATATTAAAAAAATATATCCTCAATTAATTGCAGGCGTTAGTGTTAAAAATATTGACGAAGCTAAAAAAGCCGAAGCAGAAGGCGCCGATTATATAGGCGCAGGTTCAGTTTTTGAAACTTCGTCAAAATCGGATGCAGGTAAACCGATTGGTTTAGATATTTTAGCAAAAATATGCGATTCCGTAAAAATACCGGTAATAGCAATAGGCGGAATAAATTTAGACAATGTAGAAAAAGTTATAGAAACAGGCATTAAAGGTATTGCTGTAATCGGCGCTGTTTCAGGAGCTAAAGATCCGTTAACGGCTGCTATAAAACTTAATAGCTATAACTATAAATAATAAATACTATGTATAAATTAAAAGCATATAAGTAATATCTGCAATTGACATACTCCCCATACCTAAAGGCAGGGGATTCTGGTATCAACGGCAGTTGCGGACGAAGTCCGTCTAACACTGCCTACTCCAAGAGAAGATGTCCCTTCTCTGTTGTATGATTTATAAACTTTATATTGAAAACGATGAGCCATTACAGCTTCTTTCGCTTACATAAAATATTATGGATTAGTTTTACTCGGCAACCATTTGACTTGCCGAAACCGCATACTAATTGTCAAAGAACGATATTTATATTATATAATATTATGAGAAAAAAACAAATAAAAACTTATTGCCTTATATCCCCATTGTTAAAACAAGGGGCTTTACGGCAACTGGCAGTAAATTAGTGAGGGCTTAATTACTTTGATAGAATTTACGCATGTCTATAAGTCTTATGATAAAAATTATATATTAAGGGACTTATCTTTTAATATATATAAAGGTGAGTTTGTTTTTATTACGGGACCCTCGGGCGCAGGTAAAACAACCACTATGAAAATGGTAATAGCGATGGAAAAACCCACGCATGGACAAATTAATGTCTTTAATGAGGATATTTCCGCTATTCAGCCTAAACAGATCCCTTTTTTAAGAAGAAAAATCGGATTTGTTTTTCAAGATTTTAAACTTCTTATCAATAGAACTGTTTTTCAAAATGTAGCATTAGGGTTAGAAATTTCAGGTGTTTCAGGTTCTATTATTACTAAAAATGTTACGGAAATTTTAAAAGCCGTAGAATTATATCAAACAAAAGACGAATATCCGTTGAGTCTTTCGGGGGGAGAACAGCAAAGAGTGGCCATAGCAAGAGCTCTTGTCCAAAATCCATCCGTGCTTATTGCAGATGAGCCGACGGGCAATCTTGATTTTGAAACGGCGTCAATTATAATAGACATATTAAAATCGTTTAACAATAAAGGCACGACCATGATAATAGCAACGCATGACAAAACTTTAATTGAATTAGGAAGGGCCAGGGTAATTGATATCACAAAAAATTAATTATTTAAATAATTATTTCAAAATAGCATTTTTAAATATTAAATCAAATATTGCAGGGAATATCTTTGCTTTAAGCATAATGTCATTTTCTTTTTTTATTATGCTTTTCTTTATGCTCAGCTATATCAATATTTATAATTATATGCTTTCTTTTGAAAAAAATAATACCATGATAATTTTTTTGAAAAATACTAATAATAAAAATAGCGAAGAAGCGCACTTTAATAAAGTGCGCTTTAATAGAATAATAGCAAGTAATATTATTAATAAAATTAAAAAATTTAAAGGCGTAAAAAAAGTTAAATACTATTCTAATAAATTATCATATAAATTTATGATTAAACATACGCCTAAAATAAAATCAATTTTAGCTAAAATTAAACCTGCGTATTTTCCTAAAATAATTAAAATATATTTTAATTCAAACTATATAAGTAAAATATATCTGTCTAATATATATTTGCGATTAAAATCCATGAGACATATCAAGTTTGTTTATTACAGCAAACTTATGGAAGATAGAATAAATCAATTTATTTTTTTCACTAAAATAATAGGATTTATTGTTTTAATGTTTTTATTTATATCATCGGTGTTTGTTTCTTACAGTGCCATTAAACTTATTATTTTGAGAAAACAAAACGATATTGAAATATTAAAACTGATCGGAGCGACGAATAATTATATAAAAATTCCTATGTATATAGAAAGCGGCATAGGTTCGGTATTTGCATTTATTTTGTCGTTAATTTTGCTTTTTGCTATATTTAATATTTTTATATATTACAGATTTAATAATTTCCTTGCTTTTTTTAAAATTAATATTATATTTTTAAGCAGTTTTGATGTTTTTATTATTTTTTTTGTTGCATTATTATCCGGTATTTTAGGAACATATTTTTCATCAAGAAAATTTTTCTAAACTAATTACGTTATTAAAAATATACTATTAATAATTACATTATCAATAATCCACTTTATTAAAATCACGTTATTAATAATATATTATTAAAAAAATGTTATTAAAAAAGTTAAAAATAATTTTTTTTATAGTCATATTTATTGTTTTATTTATAGGGACAATAAAATCTGCAGCAGCCGTATCTCCGTTTATTAAAAACAGATCTGTATTTTATGAAAATTCATTGTCAATAATTAATAAATTAAAATTATATAAACTTTCATTAAATAAACTTTATAAAGATTTAAAAAAAAAGAAAAATGAATCAAATAAATTAAATCATAAAATTAAACATCTGAAGATAAGGTTAGAAAAGCTTAAAAAAAAAATTAAAAATTCAGGATATATTATTACGCAGCTTCTGAGGGATATTTTTATAATCAACAAAGAAAAAAAAGCCGATATAATAAACTTATCCGATAAAAATAGTAATTATTTTATTACTAATTATATTTTAAAAAATTTGCTTAATAATGAAGAATATAAATTAAAAAAATTAATAAACCGCAATAAAAAATTTGCTAATATTAAAAAAGAAATTGTAATTGAAAGAAAAAGGCTTAAAAAAGGAATAGACGGTCTTTCCCAATCAAAATTAAAATTAAAAAAAATGATTGCCGATTCGCAAAATTATATGAGTACTGTTAAAGAAATAAAAACAAAAAAATCGGCTGTTAACAATAAAAAGAGTAGATTTTTAAGAAATAAAGTTATAAAATTAATCAATAAAATTAAAAATAAAATTAAAATTAAAATTAAAATTAAAAATAAAATTAAAAATAAAAATAAAAATAAAAATCACGGCGATGTAAAATTTATTGTAGTAAAATAAATTTCTAATCCTGTAGTAGAAATATTAAATAACCCCCTCCCCTTTGATGAGAAGGGGAAGCGGTGGCGGTGAATGATAACCGTGCATATTTACCCCCTCCGCTTAGTCTCCTTCCGTGAGGGAGTGGTAGTTCACTAATTAAAATTTGGAGGAATTTAATTGAAAAATATAAATATTTTATTAATTTTTTTATTTACTGTTTTATTATTTGTTTTTCCGGCAAAAGCAAACGCTGTACTTAAAATACCTGCAAGCGCCGGGCATAAAAAGCTGATTTCTCACCCCCAACGCAAAATATATATATCCGCCGACGCTTTAAAAAATATAGGGCTGTTTTCTAAAGTTTATACTTTAATTAAAAAAAATTATGTTAAAAACGAAAATTCCAAAAAATTAATTTACGGCGCTATTGAAGGTATGGTTGCAACGCTTGACCCGCATACTTATTTTTTAACTAAAAGCGAATTCAAAGAAATGAAAGAAGAAACTACGGGAGAATTTGTCGGCATAGGTATAAAAATTTCATCTCGAAATAACCATATAGTAGTTATTTCGCCGATTGACGGAACTCCCGCTGCTATAGCAGGGATTAAAGCAGGTGATATAATAGAAAAAATTAATAATATACCCGTTTTTAAAATGGGAATTATGAAAGCGGTTAAGCTTCTTCAAGGCAAACCTGGAACTAAAGTTAAGCTTTTAATTATGAGAAAAGGTTTTAAAAGACCAAAGACATTTACAATAGAAAGAAAAAGAATATTGTTAAAAAGCGTAAAATATATGGTAATGCCCGACCATATCGGTTATGTCAGGATTTCAAGTTTTCAGGCGGATACTAACTCTCAATTATTGAAAGACCTCAATATATTAAACAAAAAAGAAAATGGACTTAAAGGTTTGATTTTAGATTTAAGAAATAATCCCGGAGGTTTGTTGAATCAGGCAGTAAAAGTATGCAGCGATTTCATAAGAAAAGGCGTAATCGTTTATACCAAAGGCAGATTAAGATTCCAGAACGTAAAATATTATGCGTTGGATCAGCATCTGCAACCTGATTATCCGATTGCTGTACTTGTAAATGCAGGGACTGCCAGCGCGGCGGAAATTACAGCAGGAAGTCTCCAAGTTCACAAAAGAGCCGTCATTATAGGAGTGAAAACTTTTGGAAAGGGTTCCGTGCAGACTATTTATCATCTGCCTGAGGGTGCGGGGATAGGTTTGACTACTGCTTTTTATTTTCTTCCGAACAATGTTTCTGTTCAGAATACAGGCGTTATTCCAAACTTTATTGTTCATTCTTCAAAAGACTATATATTTGTTAAACCCTTACCTAAATTAAGAGAAATAGATTTAAGACACCATTTTAAAAATCCAGAAAGTCTAAAAATAAAAAAAATGATAAAAAATAATGAGCTGTCAACGTATTTTAAAAAAGACAATCAATTAAAGTTTGCTTATGAACTTTTAAAAAGCTGGAATATTTTAAAAAGTAATTAAAATAATTTTTTATATAACTTAGATATGATTAGCGATTATAAAAAAAAAGTAATAATTGCGTTAGATTTCAATAATATTGAAAGCGCTAAAGATTTAATAGGAAAGTTAAAAGGAGAAGTTTATTTTTATAAAGTCGGGTTGGAACTTTTCTTAAATTGCGGCAAGGAAATTGTTGTATTTTTAAAAGAATCCGGCTATAAAATTTTTTTAGATTTAAAATTTTACGATATTCCAAATACGGTATATAATGCAGTAAAGTCTGCAGGATTGTTTGGCGCAGATATAATAAACGTACATGCTTCCGGCGGCATTGAAATGATGAAAGCGGCAAAAAAAGGTTTATCAGAAGCAGAAGATATTACAGGAAAAAAAATAGAACTTTTTGCCGTTACCGTTTTAACGAGTTTTTCTTCGGACAGTTTAAAAGAAATTTTTTATTTTAATAAATCTATGATAAATATTAAAGAAAAAAGCATCAAATTTAATAATAACGGTAATTACTACAAAGAAAACGGCAGCATAAATATTAATGATAGCAAACCGCATCATAATAATTTTGAAAATAGATATGCAGGCGGCAATTATAATTATATAAGCGGTCAACAAAATAAATTAATTAACGGCAAAACAGAAGAAAATATAGCTGAAAATATTGCTTTACATTTTGCAGGTCTTGCAAAAATTTCAGGAGTTGACGGCGTCGTTTGTTCCCCTCTTGAATCTATGAGTATTAAAGCAATGTTCGGGGATGATTTTAAAACAATAACTCCGGGCATCAGATTAGAAGAAAACGGTGCAGTAAAACAAAATGATGATCAAAAAAGAATCATGACTCCGTCAAAAGCCTTTAAATCTAAAGCAGATTATATAGTGGTAGGCAGACCTGTAATTTGCGCAGCCGATCCGCTGTTATCGCTTAAAAATATTCACAAAGATATTCAAAACGGCTATTTAAATCATTGATAAAACAATAATACTTTAAATTTAATAATATATTATATGTATAACGATATACATAAGTCATAAAATAATAATAATATACTTTTAAGGACAATATGGAACTTAGAATTTACGGAGTTAATACAATAAAAGAAGCAATTAATTCAGGCAGTGTAGTTTCAGATATTTTTATAAGCGAAAAAAAACATAAAAACGGCCATATAGATAATGATTTGTTTAGACTAATAAAAGAACGTAATTTAAAACTTACTATTAAAAACGAACAATTTTTTCAAAAAGAATTTGGGAAAGACGCGTTAGTAAAAGGAATTGCTGCTATAACAGACTATGAAGAAAAATTTTTTGAAGACGTAATTGCCAAAAATACTGGCAAATCCAATGTATTCTATGTAATTTTAGACGATATGAACGATCCGCAAAACTTAGGCTCAATAATAAGAACAGCAAATTGCGCAGGAGCGGATTGTATTATTTTGCCTAAATCCAATTCGGTTTTTATAACTTCTTCCGTGGCTAATGTTTCTCAAGGGGCTGTTTTTTATTCCGATGTCGTCAGGGTGCCAAATATTGCAAGAGCCATAGAGGATTTAAAAGACATGGGCATTTGGGTTGTAGGGCTTTCAAGCGATGCTGAAGACGATATATATTCTTTTAAATTTGATATTCCCCTTGCTATTGTAGTAGGTTCGGAAGGTAAAGGGCTTAGGAGACTTACGCAGGAAAGATGCGAAAAAATATTAAGTATTCCTATGAAGGGTAATATAAATTCACTTAATGCTTCGGTCAGCTTTGCTATTTCCGCTTACGAAATTTTTAGGCAGCGAGATTTTATAAAATAATTATAAAATTAATTAAAAAAACTTGACAATATTAAATTACTGTTGTAAACTTAAAGAATAATAATTTATCTAAGTGTTTAGATAAAAATTTAATTTTAACGTATTACAGTTTGTATTGTAAAATTGTAAAAGAAGTAAGGAGAAGTAGATTATGAAGAGCCAAGGAAAAGTTAAGTGGTTTAATGACAGCAAAGGATTTGGATTTATTGAACAAGAAAATGGACAAGATGTTTTTGTTCATTATTCCGCAATTACTCAGGACGGTTTTAAAACCTTAACTGAAGGACAGAGAGTGGAATTTGAAATCACTAATGGAGCCAAAGGACCGCAAGCTGTTAATGTTTCTAAGGTCTAAACTATTTGTTTGCTGCCTTGAGCGATATTATTTATTTCATTCAATCTAAATAAATAAACGATTTAAAATTATATGTAATGAATGTAAATGTATAGTTTGATCTAAAGGCGAAATTTTAGTTATTAGTAGATCCATTTACCCCAGTAAATTAAATTTATTGGGGTTTTTTATTTTTGGCTATTTTTTGTTGCAATACATAATTTGAAATTGAAATTATAAGCAGGCAATAAAAACCGCAAATAAAGATTATAAATAAAAATAGCAGAAAGAAATTAGAAATTAAATTAATAATCAAATAATTGCAATAATAATAACTTTATGTATAATAACAAGCTATAATAATAAAATATTAAGACTAATTTATTATTCGGCAGTATTTAATTTGGAGGAAAATAATTTTGTTATATCAAGAAAAAATGAGAAATATCGCAGTAGTAGCCCACGTTGATCACGGTAAAACAACTTTAATAGATAAAATGCTTAAAGAAAGTTCCACCAGCAGAGATTCGCAAATGATGCCGGAAAGAGCTATGGACAGCGATGATCTCGAAAAAGAACGCGGTATTACGATTTTGTCTAAATGTACTGGATTAAATTATAAAAATTACAAAATAAATATAGTGGATACGCCGGGGCATGGTGATTTCGGAAGTGAAGTAGAGCGTGTTCTTGCAATGGTTGACGGGGTGCTTCTTCTTGTAGATGCATTTGACGGACCTATGCCTCAGACAAGATTTATTTTAAAAAAATGTTTTGAATATAATTTAAAAGCGGTGCTTGTTATAAACAAAATTGACAGGCCCGGCGCAAGACCCAAGGAAGTTCTTGAAATGGTTTACGAGCTTTTTATGGAATTAGGCGGAGAAGACGTTAATTTAGATTTCCCCGTAATATATGCTTCCGCTAAAGAAGGTTATTCTACAACCGATCTTGAAGAAAACATTGAAGATGTCAAAAAAAATGGTCTTACGGCTTTATTTGAAGCTATTATAAATTCTCTTCCGCATCCTGCTATATTAAATAAAAGTGATTTAGAATTTCTTGTTACAAGCATAGGGCATGATGATTTTTTGGGGGCTACGGCTATCGGAATAGTTAAATCAGGCAAATTAAAATCTAATGACCAGATTTATTTATATAATATAAATGACGAGCTTGTAAAAACTAGACCCAATAAAATGTTTGTCTTTGAAGGTCTTACAAAAATTGAAACAGATGAAATTCAGGAAGGAGATATTGCTCTTGTTGCCGGTGTTACCGGTGTTAAGGCAGGCGATTATTTAGTTAAAGACAAACCTGTTAATCCGCTGCAAAGAATAAAAATAGACGAACCTGTAATACTCGTTAATTTTATTGTCAATAAAAGTCCTTTTGCAGGCAAAGAAGGCAAGATGGTGACTACAAGACAATTAAGAGAACGTCTCCATAAAGAAATTCTTAACAACGTAGGATTAAAAGTTTCAGATACAAACGATGAAACCGTTTTTGACGTATATGGAAGAGGGCTGCTGCATTTGTCTATTCTCATTGAAAAAATGAGAAGAGAAGGTTTTGAATTTGCTATTTCAAAACCAAGAGGAGTTGTAAAAGAAATAGACGGTAAAAAAATGGAACCTTACGAACTTTTGTATATAACTATAAAAGATGAGTTTACAGGTCCTATTTTGGAAAGACTGTCGGGAATGAAAGGATTATTGCTTGATATGACAAAAGACGATAAAGGTATGACTTATCTTGAGTTTAAAATACCTTCAAGAGGCATAATGGGTTTTCATAATGAATTTCTTACAATGACTAAAGGTACGGGTACGATGCATCATAATTTTTATAAATTTGAAGAATATGCCTTTGACATTTCGCCAAGAAAAAACGGAGTTATGATTTCAATGGAAACAGCAGAAGCTAATTCTTACGGTCTTTACAATTTGCAGGATAGAGGCAGTCTGTTTGTGAATCCGCAGGATGAATTATATGAAGGCATGATTGTGGGACAGCATTCTAAACCAGGCGATATTACCGTTAATCCGTGCAAGAAAAAGCAGCTTACTAATATGCGTTCTAAAGCTTCCGATGAAATGATAGCTTTGACTCCGCCTATTAAATTATCTATAGAGTATGCTCTTGAATTTATAGAAGACGATGAATTAATTGAATTTACTCCAAAATCTATAAGACTGCGCAAAAGATTATTAACGGAAAGTGATAGAAAGAAAGGTTCCAGATCCGGCGGCAAGTAAAATGCAGTAAGTAAAATAAATAAAGATAGATATATTTATATATTATATATCCTTAATCCTGCATTAGAAACTATTTATAAGTTTTAATGCTAAATAACTCTGGATTCCTGCCTACGCAGGAATGACATCTAAAAGGTGAAATAATAAAACCCCGCAAAGTCATTCCCGCATAAGCGGGAATCCAGTATGTAAAATTATAATGCAGGATTAAGGATTATATATAGTGAATTTAATTTACATTGAATATTTGCCTGTTGAATATTTGCCTGTTGAATATTTGCCTGTTATATTATTAATAGTATAATTATATAAAGGCTTTCTCTTTACTTGATAACTATGTAAACATACTGTTATATTATTAATAGTATAATTATAAATTATATATTGTTATTTATATAGATTAATTACATACTATGAGAATAAAAGTTTGTGCAATACAGATGGTTTCTTCATCAGATAGTGATAAATCTATGGATAAAGCTTTGTCTCTTTTATCTATGGCTGCAAAAAACGGGGCTAATATCGTATGCTTCCCCGAGCTGTTTCTTAATAATTGGTTCGTTCAATCTAAGGAAAACGAAAAAATAGAAGAAAGTTATAAACTTGCAGAACCGCTAAACGGTAAAACAATAAATATTATACAGGAATATGCAGGCAAGTATAATATGGTTATAATAGCTCCATTTTTTGAAATACATAACGGTTTATATTTTAACAGCGCTGCCGTTATTAACAGTACCGGAGAAATTTTAGGGGTTTATAGAAAAATACATTTGCCTGAAATACCGCATTATTACGAAAAATCATATTTTTCTAACGGCATTGAAATACCGGTTTTTAAAACCGAGTTTGCTACGATAGGTATACAAATGTGCTGGGATAACTTTTATCCTGAAATATCTAGAGAACTTGCGCTTAAAGGAGCGAATATAATTTTTGCGCCGACAGCTTCCGCGTTTAATACAAACAGTAAATGGTTTTTAAGTATATCGGCTAATGCATTTATAAACGGCGCTTATATTATAAGAGTAAATAGGGTAGGAAAAGACGGCGGACTTGATTTTTACGGAAAATCTTTTTGCTCGTCGCCGGACGGCTCTCTTGTAGATGATTTTGCCGGTTTAAATGAATGCGCTCTTATTTATAATATAGATACATATGAAATAGAAAGAGCAAGAAAAGCTTGGCCCTTTTTAGAAAATAGAATAAGCGGAATTTATAAAAACCTGTGCTGAAAAATAAAATTGCGTATTTTATATGAACGATATAAACTTAATTAATTTAAAAGATATATACTATAAAAAAAATAATATTGAGGATGCAGAAAATAAAGATTTATTGGATTATGCAATAAATGAAGTGTTTAGCATCCATCTTGAAGCGTCTAAAACAAACTGGAGCAGAAAATTATTTGAAGATGAATTAAAAAAAGAAAATTCAGTATTTTTATTATCTTATTCTAATAATAATAATTTAAAAGAATTTAATTTAAATTCTAAATTAACCGGTTTTATAATTTTTTATTTTGTGTTAGATGAAATACATATTTTAGATGTAACAATATCTAAAGCAATGCAATCCCGCGGCATAGGAAGTTACCTATTAAATTATACTATTTATAAATTTGCGGATAAAAATATTAAATTAATATTTTTAGAGGTAAGAGTTTCAAATTTAAAAGCTATTAATTTATATAAAAAATTAGGATTTAAAACATTTATGGTTAGAAAAAATTATTACGACGATAACGGAGAAAATGCTTTGTGCATGGTAAAAGAATTAACCGATTTTGAGTTATTTACTTAACAGAGATATGGAAACCAAAAAAATAATAAGCGGAAATTTTGAAGTAACCGTTAACATAAAGGTTAAAGATACGGATAACACATATTTGCTAAGAATTAAAAATCCTTTTATAGCGCAAAATTTTATTCCCGGGCAATTTGTAATGATTAAACCTAATTTTTGCTGTTCCGACCCTCTATCGGCGCGGCCGTTTTCAGTTTTCAGAAAATTTAATGAAAATGAATTTGAAATTTTATACAGGGTTTGCGGTAAGGGCACCGAATTATTAAGCAATGTTAAAAAAGGAGATTATGTGTCCGTAACAGGTCCGTCAGGTAACGGATTTAAAATTTTAAATAATAAAAAATCACAGAATATATATATATTAATTGCAGGAGGTATAGGTATAGCCCCTCTATTTTCTCTGCCCGATTTTATAAAAAATCACATTATAAAAAATAGTATAAAAGAAAATGAAGAAAATGAAAATTATGATTTAGAGGAAAATAATAAAATTATTCTATACTATGGAAGCAAAACTGAAAATGAATTGTATTTCAGGCACAGTATTCATTCAAGTTATGATGAAGTTTATTTTGCAACCGACGACGGTTCATTCGGATATAAAGGCAATATTGTCGACCTTTTATTTTATAATATGAAAGATTATTGTTTAAAAAATTTTGAATTAAAAAATAAAGATAAAAATAATGAAGAAGATAAAAAAATTGTATTTGTCAATCAAGAAGTGATAAAAAGTGAAGAAAATGTAAGTATTAAAGAGCAATTAAATATTCAATTTTATTCATGCGGTCCAAAACCTATGCTTTCCAATCTAATAAATAAATTTAGAGATTATAGCTTAGATATATTTAAAAAACATAGTCTTCAAGTGTCATTAGAAGAACATTTTGCATGCGGAATCGGAGTTTGTCTCGGATGCGTTATTAAAATAAATTCTAATAATAATAATAATTCAGATAATTTTATTTTTAAAAGAGTTTGCAAAGACGGACCTGTTTTTGAAGCATCGGAACTTTATAATTATTGATATCAAGATGAAAAAGCAAGAAGTTTCTTAATTTATTGAGGTGCAGTTTAAGACTATGAATGCAGGAATTTTAAATAAAAACGATAAAGACAATAAAGAAGAAATTAATTTATCCGTCAGATTAGGAAATCTGTTTCTTAAGTATCCAGTAATGCCGGCATCGGGAACATTCGGATACGGAGAAGAGTTTTTTGAAATAATTGATTATTCGCTTTTTGGAGCTTTAGTGACAAAAGGCATATCTTTAGAACCGTCAAAAGGCAATGAAATGCCTCGTATTTGCGAAACCCCGTGCGGATTAATAAATTCAATCGGTCTTGAAAACGTGGGTTTTGAAAGATTTAAAGAAGAAAAAATTAATTTTTTAAAAAAATTTAATATACCGATAATTGTCAATTTTTTTGGTAAAAGTATTGAAGAATATTCAATTATGGCTGAAAAATTATCTGATATTAATGGAGTGTCCGCATTAGAAGCTAATATTTCTTGTCCAAACGTAAAAGAAGGCGGGAGGTCTTTTGGAGCCGACCCTGAAATTGTTTATGAAATAGTATCGTCTATAAAAAATTGCTCCGCTCTTCCTTTGATAGTTAAATTAACTCCATTGGTGACTGATATTGCTATGATTGCTGAAGTTGCGGAAAAAGCAGGAGCAGATATAATTTCATTGGTAAATACATTTCCTGCGGCAAGTATTGATATTGATAAAAGAAAATTTAAACTGAGCAGAGGCTACGGAGGTTTGTCCGGACCTGCGATTAAACCGATAGCGATTAAATTGGTCAATGATGTTTATAATGCCGTCAGAATTCCTATAATTGGTATGGGCGGTATAAGTTCATGGGAAGACGCCGTAGAATTTTTTATGGCGGGAGCAACGGCAGTTGCCGTTGGAACAGGCGCTTTTAGTAATCCGCATCTTATTTCTCAAATAACGGCAGGAGTTAAAAAATTTCTTTATGAAAATAATTTTAGCAATATTTATGAAATAATAGGTATCGTAAATAATTAATATAGCCTGAAACATCAAAAAAAAATATATATGCCTGTTTTGAAGACGGAAATGAAATATTTATTGCATTATTGAATTATAAAAAATATAATTTATTAAATTATTATCTAAATTTAATATTAACTTTTTTAAATAAAAAGTAGAGGTAGCCGATATGGATTACGGAATGGAAAATAGGCTTAGCCGTATTATCAGCCCTAAAGACAATAAAACCGTTATGCTTGCTATTGACCATGGTTATTTTATGGGACCTACAGGGGGACTAGAAGAACCTGATAAAACAATTTCTCCTCTTATACCTTTTGCCGATTCGCTAATGCTTACAAGAGGCATTCTAAGAACAAAAATTAATCCTGATTTTAATATTCCGATTGTTTTGAGAGTCAGCGGCGGAACAAGTATTCTGAAAGAAGATTTGTCCGACGAAGATATTTCAGTATCTATGGAAGATGCCGTAAGACTTAATGTTAGCGCTGTCGCATTGTCTATTTTTATAGGGGCGGAACATGAAAAACAATCTATAATAAATCTTTCAAAATTAGTAGATAAGGGTTATAAATACGGTATCCCCGTTCTTGCAGTAACGGCTGTAGGGAGAGATATGAAAAGAGACGCCCGCTATCTTTCATTGGCATGCAGAATTGCCGCCGAAACGGGCGCAAATATTGTCAAGACTTATTATTGCGATAATTTTGAAGAAGTTATCAAAACGTGTCCGGTCCCTGTCGTTGTTGCAGGCGGCAAAAAAACAACAGAGCAGGAAGCTTTGCAGCTTGCATATAATGCGGTTAGCAAAGGAGCCGCCGGTGTTGATATGGGCAGAAATATATTCCAATCCGAAAAACCTTTATCTATGATAAAAGCAGTCAGGAGTGTTGTCCATGAAGTATTAGAACCTCAAGATGCATATAAAAAATGTTTTTAAATTGAATTATAAAAAATAAAAACAAATATGAATAATTTAAAAAGCGAAAAAAGCGCTTATTTGCAATCTGCAGTTAATCAACCCGTCAATTGGTATCCATGGTGCAAAGAAGCTTTTGAAACCGCAAAAACAAAAAATATTCCGGTGTTAATGGATATAGGTGCGGTATGGTGTCATTGGTGTCATGTAATAGACGAAGAATCATATGAAGACGAAGAAACCGCTTCAATTATAAATGACAACTTTATTGCAATAAAAGTTGATAAAGACGAACGTCCCGATATTGACGGCAGATATCAGAAAGCGGTTACTGCTTTTGCGGGTCAGGGCGGCTGGCCGTTAACTGCATTTTTAACATACGAAGGCTATTTTTTTTATGGCGGCACATACTATCCCAAGGAATCAAAGTTTGGTCTGCCGGCATTTAAAACCGTTTTGCTGCAAATATCAAAATATTACACGGAAAATAAAGAATTAGTGCTAGAACAAAGCAAAGATTTTTATAATGAGCTTTTTGACGAAAAAAAGGGTCTCGCAGGAAAAGGCGCAAGTTTGTTTTATCAGACAAATGATTTAAAACATATTTTTTCAAGCTCTTATGATTTAAGTTTAAAAGATACCGAAAAAAAAATAAAAAAACTTGCGGCAGAAAGCGCTAAAGAATTTTTGGTTCATTTTGACTATGAAAACGGAGGTCTTGACGAATCGCCTAAATTTTATTATTTTCCTGTTCTTGAGATGTTGTATTATGATTATTTGATAAATTCAAATAAAGAATCTTTCGGGGCAGGTTTATTTGCTTTAGCTAAAATCGCGCTTGGAGGCGTTTTCGATCAGGTTGAGGGCGGATTTCACAGATATTCCACCGACAAAAAATGGATAATTCCCCATTTTGAAAAATTAGCTTCAGACAATGCTTCAGGTTTGAGAATTTATGTAAAATATTACAGCCGCATAAAAATATATTCCGGTTTAAATTTAAATTTAAATTTAGATATCGGCGAACTTCAATCACTTCTGCTCAATGCTATAAATAAAACTTTAGATTTTTTAACAGAAAGATTATATGACCGCATAAACGGAGGCTTTTATTCAAGTATGAGCGCAGATGTTTCAGGCGAGTCTATTACCGATGACGGAAGTTTTTATACGTGGACGGAAGATGAACTCAAAAATGCAATTTTTTCAAATGATAAAACCCTAAGCTATAATGAATTAAAATTCAGCGAAGCTGAATTTTTACTAAATTTTAACAAAGAAGACGGTACAATGCCTGACGGCAGGAAGGTAATCTATTTTAAAGAAAATGCTTTTAAAAAGGAAAATTATGAGAAAACTAATAGCTTAATTAATAAACTAAAGGAAGTAAGAAATAAAAGAAAGTTACCTTTTATAGACAAATTAAAATATGCTTCAGTGAACGGCAATATAATATATGCGCTAACGGAGGTCTATAAAATATTTAAAGAAGATTATCAATCATCTGAAATAAATACAATTAAAATTAACAGTTCCGATAATAATGCTGATAATTTTAATAATAATAACGAAACATTAATAAATAAAATCAAAGAAATAGCCGAAAAAAGCATTAAACCTTTTACCGAATGCTTTGATAAAAATGGAGATGTCGGAAGATTTATAGGCGAATATACGGAGTCTAATCTTGAAGACAACAGTTATATTTTATCAGCTTTAATCGGATTATATGAAATTACTTTAAAAGAAGAATATTTGGAATATGCCAAAAAAATTGGAAATTATATTATAGTAAATTTTTATGACGGAGATAACGGGGGTTTTTACGATGTAAGAAAAAATTCAAAAACACCTTTAATAGGATTTCTAAATTTTAAAGAAAAATCAATATTGGATTATGGCGGCTATTCCTCTAATGCATTAGTATTATGCGGAATTACAAAATTATATTATTTAACTTCTGACGATGTTTTTGAAAGAGCGGCGGCTGTATCCGCCGAGTATTTTATTAATTATGCTTCAGTTTATAAACATAATATAGCAGGATTTATTTCCGGTATTATGGAGTATTCTATTTATAAGAAGAAATGATAAATAATAAAATAGAATAAATATTAAATTTCTCATTAAAAAAAAATATACATATAATATAATATAGTATAATAGTACGTATATTAATAATATAATTAAATTTGTTAATTAAAATTATTAAATAATTTACTGAGCAATTTATTATTAAGTAATTATTAAATCATGTCGGATATAATATATTCTCCTGGTCCGCGTCCTAAAATGAGCATAAGAAAGAAATTTTTAATATCTTTTCTTTCGGCAGCTATAATACCGCTTATTATTCTTGCTATTGCCAATACTATTATATTTAAAACTCAGGCAAAAAAGAATGCTTTATCAAAAGTCAGAATTACGCTTCAAGGCGCAGAAAGAATTTATTATACTCAGGCAAATGAGCTTAAAAATGCATTCCTTATAAGTAATTATAATCTATATTTTACAAAATCTTTAATCGGCAAGAACAGACAATTTTTAGATAGTTTAGTTTACTCCTATAAATCTGCTTTTAATTATGCCGATTTAATTTGCGTTCTTAGCAGATATAAGACGGTATTAGCTTCAAGCAGCGGCAAAACCGATACAACATTGATATTAAACGGTTTAATCAATAAATCTTTTAATAGAGATATTCCGATTGTAAAAACCGTATATATTAAAAACTATACACAGAGAAAACTTGGATTAAATTATAATAATACTGGCAGTTCTATAAATAATCTTTTTTTAGTGACGGTTGTTCCTGTTACATATAACGCTAAAGTAGTAGGAGGCATTGTAGGATTTATTAATTTGTACGAAGACAGTTATATTCCGAGGACAATTTATAATGATTATCATATGAATCCGGCTATATTCAGTTCTATTTTTCAGACTCAGACTGCTATTTCCACGATGAATATTCCAGGCAACGTATTCGGCGTCGGTTCTAAACTCCCTTTTTCAATATATAAAAAAATATCTTCAGGTAAAGATTATATTAATAAGATGAATTATGACGGGAAAAATGTTTTTGTAGCATTCCATCCTATTAAAGATATAAATAATAAAGTTATCGGCTCATTAGGTGTTTTGATTTCAAATCATGAGTATGTTAATTTATTAAAAAAAACTGCTATTTATTCAATTTTGATTATTATTTTTGGATTAATTATTTCTTTAATCATTACTTATTTTGCTTCTAAAGATACTTTAAATCCGATATATATGACATTAGACGCTATTAAAAAATTTTCTTCCGGAGAACTTGACACAAGATTGATAATTAAAACAAATGATGAATTTGAAAAAATAGGCGAAGGTTTTACCGAAATGGCCGTTACCGTTCATGATAGAGAAGAAAGAATGCTTAAATACAATGAATTTTCAGATTTTTTAACAAAATCGCTAGATTTTGACTATATTTTATCTGGAACATTAGATAAGCTGGAAGAATTAACGAATTCAGTTTCAGGCATTATTTATGAAGCCGTGGAAATAACAAATAAGAAAGATATTCAAAACGATATTGATATTAAAGAAACAGGATTAATTAATAAAAATATTGAAAATGATAGATTAAACGGTTATGGCGATTTATTTGAAAATAATTTAAATAAAGTTTACGACAATGTAAATGATTATAATTATAATGATAATTATAATATATTCGTGAAAAATAAATATAAATTGGTTCCGAAAAAACACTATGGGATAAGAAAATTCGTTGCCAAAGAATTTAGTTTGGATGACGGAATTGTTGGTGAATGTATTACTAAAAAGAAAACTATATGGTTTCATGATATACCTGAAAATGCAATTTTGCTTAAGGACCAGTTGTTAAGCGACAGGGCGAACGGAAAAACTATTGATTACGGTTTTTGTGAAGTTTTTCCGAAAGATATCGTATGGTTTCCTCTATATATAGAATCTTCGTCTAAAATTTCAATACCTTTAGGCGTTATTATGCTCTCTAGCTTAAAAGGATTTAAAAAAGAAGATATTGTTTTTCTGGAACATGCCGCAAAAGAACTTTCAATTACTTTAGACAATGCCAGAATGCATCAGAAATTAAATAAGCTAAGTATAACCGATGAACTAACGGGATTATATAACAGAAGATATTTAAATGAATTTTTAGAAAGAGAACTTAATCTGGCTAAAAGACATAATACTCAACTATCATTATTAATGATGGATATTGATAATTTTAAACATGTAAATGATTTTTACGGTCATCAGCTTGGAGACGAAGTTCTTAGGACGGTAGGGCAGATAATTAAAGACAGTATAAGATCTACCGATTTCGGCGCCCGTTACGGCGGCGAAGAATTTACGATTGTTCTTCCTTATACAGATTTTGGAGGCAGCTTTGAAGTTGCAAAAAAAATCAAGGAAGAACTGTCCAAATACCAATTTAAAGGATTAGTTGAAAATGTTACTATTTCAATCGGTATCGTTAACTACCCGGATTGTGAAGAATTTAATAGCGGTGAGAACATTAATGACGGCAGCAATACCGGTAAAATAAATACAATAGATAATTTACTTAAAATAGCCGATGATTTTCTTTATGAAGCTAAATCCAACGGAAAAAACATGATAGTCGGAAATAATAAAGGCGATAAAATTATTTTTAAATAATTTTTATTCTGGATTCCCTCTCAATAGTTTCTATAGAAGGATTAAGGTGAAAAATTATTACCTTTATTTTTTTATATATATTTAATATAATAAATAGCATGAATAATAAAAATGTGAATATTAATGAAAATGAAAACAAGAATAAGAAAACGCCTCTTTATGATAAACATTTAGCATTAGGCGCAAAGATTGTGTCTTTTGCCGGTTTTTCCATGCCTTTATACTATAAAAGCATAATAGACGAGCATCTTAATGTAAGAAATCATTCCGGATTATTTGATATATCGCATATGGGCGAGATTATCGTAAAAGGTAAAGATGCAGGTCTTTTTTTAGATTTTGTTCTTACGGCAGATGTATCTTCAATTTTTCCCAACACTATAGCGTATTCCCTCATTCTTAATGAAAACGGCGGTGTTATTGATGATTTAACTGTTTATAAATTTTCTAACGAAAGTTATATGATTGTGGCTAATGCAGCCAATACTAAAAAAGATTTTGCATGGATTCACACTCAAATGATTAATTTGCAAAAGTCAAAATTACAGGATCAAAGCAAATTTCAAGATTTAACGGTTGAAAATTATAGCGATAAAATAGGTTTGCTTTCAGTTCAAGGACCAAAATCCCGCAATATAATATATCCTTTAGCGGAAGATATTTCCGATAACTATGACAAAAGCAAAAATAATTTTTGTAATATTTTTAATTTTCAATATAATATTAAACCGTTTAAAGAACTGAGTCATTTTGAATTTAGCTGTATAAAATTTAAAGAAATAAATATTGAAGCCGTAATATCAAGAAGCGGCTACACCGGTGAATTCGGTTTTGAAATTTTTGTTTCGGCAGATGATATAAACAAATTATGGGATTATATTCTTGACAATAAAGAGCTTTCAAATCTTACGCCTATAGGATTAGGGGCGAGAGATACTTTAAGATTCGAAGCCGCTCTTCCTTTATATGGACATGAGCTTGATGAAACCATTAATCCTTACGATGCGGGATTAGAAAAATATTTATCAAAAAATAAAGATTTTATAGGTAAAGAAGCACTAGAAAAAATTAAAAATAAAGAAAAAAAATTAATATTTTTTAAGCTGGCAGGGAAGCAGATACCGAGGCATATGCAGAAAATACTTGATGAAAATCTTAAACCTATCGGATGTGTTGCCAGCGGAACTTATAGCCCGCTAAACAAAATGCCTATCGGCAGCGCATATATTTCAGATTCCAATGTAATTCCATCATCGCTGAAAAATTTTTATATTGACATAAGAGGCAATTTTGAAAAAGCCGAAGTAGTAAATCCTCCGTTTCATAAAATGAAAAAATAAATTTTAAAAATAATAAATTCCTGAAGGAGCTGCAAAAAATGATGGATAAGAAAAATTTTTATTTTGCAAAATCGCATGAATGGCTCAGTAATTATTCTAATAATGATTATAGACTCGGTATTTCAGATTTTGCTCAGTCTGAATTAGGAGATATAGTTTATATCCAACTTCCCCAAGCTGGAAAGCAATATAAAAAAGATGAAAAAATAGGCGAAATAGAATCTGTCAAATCTGTTTCAGAAATTTATGCCCCTGTAGATTTAACAATAAAAAATATAAATTCTAATCTTAATGAAACTCCGGAACTAATTAATAACGATCCTTATGGCGAAGGCTTTATCGCCAAAGTTGAACTACACAATCCCACCGATTTATCGCTGCTAATGGATAACAATTCTTACGAATCATTTGTAAAATCAAACCATGAATAAACCATGAATAATTTTCGTTATATTCCTGCTTCAGACGAAGAAGTAAAAAAATTATATAAGTTCATCGGGATTAAAGATAAAAAAGAGTTATTTAATAAAATTATCGGCGATATTCCTTTGATTAACGAAAAAGATCTTGATTTTATGCCTGATCAAATGGACGAATTATCGTTGTATAAATATTTCTCAAATATAAATGATAGTTTGCGTGATAGCGGCAATATACCGGTATTTGCCGGCGGAGGGATATACGACCACTATGTTCCGTCCGCAGTTGACGCAATAATGTCAAGAGCCGAATTTTATACTCCTTATACTCCGTATCAGCCTGAAGTCAGCCAGGGAACATTAATGGCGCTGTTTGAATTTCAATCAATGACAGCTTCAATTTTAGGTATGGATGTTGTTAATGCTTCTATGTATGACGGCGCAGAAAGTTTGGCAGAAGCAGTGCTTATGTCTTCGCGGATATATCGTCAGAATAGACAGAATGATTCAAGTCAAAGCAATAATAAAAAAATTAGAATTATCGTTTCTAAAGCCGTCAATCCATATTATATAGAAGTTGTTAAAACTTTTATTGAAGATTTAGATATTTTTATAGAATTTGCAGATATTGATTCAATAAAAGGCAATACCGATACAAACGATTTAACGGAAAAATTGGCTCAAAATAATAATATATGCGCTTTTATAGTTCAACAGCCCAATTATTTTGGAATCATAGAAGACTTAGAAACTATTGAAAAGATAGTCCATAGCAAAAATTGCGATACTTCTTTAAATCCCCATCTAATAGTGTGTTCTGCAGAGCCTTTCAGTTTTGGGACGATTGCCCCCCCTGGATTTTATAATGCCGATATTTTTGCAGGCGAAGGAAACGGTTTTGGAAATTATATGAATTTTGGCGGACCGCTTTTAGGTCTTTTTGCAGCAAAAAAAGAATTTATAAGACAAATGCCGGGAAGAATTACAGGCAAGTCCAAAGATAATAAAAATCAAGATGCGTACCTGTTTATTCTTGCAACTCGGGAACAGCATATAAGAAGACAGGCGGCGACATCTAATATTTGCACCAATAATTCATTAAACGCGCTCAGAGCAGCCGTTTATTTATCTTTATGCTCAAAACAGGGGTTTAAGGAAATTTCCCTTTTGAATCTTAAATTAGCTCATATTTTGCGTGAAAAATTATTGAATACAGGCTTGTTTTCTCTTAAATTTACCGCCGATTTTTATAATGAGTTTGTTTTAGAAATAAATAACAAAAGCGTTAATTCATCAAAATTTATAGATGAAATGATCAAAGAGGGCATATTGGCAGGAATACCTGTAAAAAACGGCAGCAGCGATGAAATTTTAATAGCAGTTACGGAGAAAGTCGGTATTGAAGATATTGATAAATATGTTGAAAGCTCGGTTAAAATACTCGCTTAACAGCTAAATTAATTTTTATTTTAATAATATTATATATTATGAAAAAATTTCCAGGATCAAAAGGTTTAATATTTAATGAAGATTTGTTAATTAATCAAAGTTCAAAAGGATTATACGGTATAAGTATCCCTCAAAATAATTTTAGTTTAAGTCAATTTAAAAAAACAGCTAAAGATTATATTGACCCAAAATTTTTAAGAAATGAAGAAAAATCCCCTTTATTACTTCCCGAAGTATCCGAACCTACCGCAGTCAGGCATTTTACACGTCTTTCAAGCTGGAATATTTGCGTAGATACCGCTTTTTATCCCTTAGGTTCATGCACAATGAAATATAATCCTAAAATTAATGAAGTCATAGCTTCGTTAAATAATATAAGAAATTTACATCCGTTAATGCCAGTGGGTTATATTCAGCCTATTTTGAAAATAATGTATGAATTTAACCGTTTATTGTGCGGATTAACAGGGCTCGACGAATTTACTTTTACTCCTCAGGCCGGCGCCGCAGGTGAATTTACAGGCTTGAAAATTATCAAAAAGTATTTTGAAGTTAAAAATGAAAAAAGAAATATTATTTTAATTCCCGACAGTTCTCATGGAACTAATCCTGCAAGCAGTCATATAGCAGGTTTTATTCCGGTTGAAATTAAAACATTTTTACAGGATTATTCGGAAAATCCTAATGATTTAAATCAACATGCGAATAGCGGCATTTTATCTTTAGATAAAGGCGGAAATAATCTCAATAATAAAACAAATAAAAATGGATATATTGATATAAACGAACTTAAGAAGTATATAAATAAAGATGTTGCGGCAATAATGATAACCAATCCAAACACATTCGGGTTATTTGAAAAAAATATCATAGAAGTTGCCGATTTAATGCATAAAAACGGCTCCTTAGTTTACATGGACGGGGCTAATTTTAATGCTTTTATAGGCAATTGCAGAGTTTCGGATTTTGGGGTTGACATATTGCATTTAAACCTGCATAAAACATTTTCTACTCCGCATGGCGGCGGCGGTCCCGGCAGCGGACCCGTCGGAGTTAAAGATTTTTTAAAAGAATTTTTGCCTGTTCCATATATCGCAGTTGGAAAGCGAAAAGTAGAAAATAAAGCTAAATTTCAAAATAAATATAATAAATATAATAATAATATTAACAGAAATGGTAATAGTGAAAGCTTAATAAATAATAAAAATTACGGCGAAGAAAAATTTGATTATGAAAAAGAAAATTACTGCTATTACTATGATTTAGAGAATGAAAGAGAACATTCTATAGGCAGAATTTCTTCGTTTTACGGAAACTTTGCGGTAATATTAAGAGCTTATGCTTATCTGTTGTCTCTTGGAAGGCAAAATATATCTAAAGTCAGTGAAATAGCAATTTTAAACGCAAATTACATAAAGAAGAAACTTAAAGATGTTTTTATTGAAAGCGATCCGTTCCCTGAAGATTTATGTATGCACGAATGTGTATTAAACGACAGTGTTTTTCAATCGGAAGGAATTTCAACTTTAGATTTTGCAAAACTGATTATAGATTACGGTTTTCATCCGCCTACCGTATATTTCCCTAAAAATATTCACGGAGCAATTATGATTGAACCCACGGAAACAGAATCAATACAAACTATGGATAGTTTTATTTCCGCTATGAAAGAAATAAAGAAAAAAGGTAAGAAATATGCCTCAAAATCACCTAAAAAAACAAAGACGGGAAGAATTAATGAAGTTTTGGCAAATAAAAATCCTGTATTTAAATAAAAAATTATTAATTAAATAACAATTTGATTAAATACAATCAATAATATTTCAATTTGTATTGAAAAAAACTAAATTTTATAGTATTATTATAAATGTATTGATAAATAACTTATCACAAAAGGAGCATAAATATGAATTTCAAGGAAGTTCAATTTGAAGCTGCCGACGGCGGAGTAATATACGGCTCATTATTCGGGTCATATCCAGATGCCGTTATACTTGCGCACGGTAAAGTTTTCAATAAAGAAAGCTATTATGACCTGTGTGAAATTCTTTCAAAAAATAAAATTACTTCATTAGCATTCGATTTTAGAGGTTATGGGTTATCAAAGTCCGGCAGCAGCGGGTTGGCAGGGTTAGGAGAAGATGTTATAGGCGCAATAAGCTTTATGAAAAAGCAAGATTTTGTGAAAAATATAACATTATTGGGGTCAAGTATGGGCGGCGCTGCAGTTTTAAATGCATCTAAATTATATAAACCTGAAGAAATAAAATCTGTTATAGCCCTTTCCTCTACTTTTACAGATGGAGTTAATGTGATAGATGTTCCTGTGCATTATATAGGATCTGAAGATGAAAAATTTGCTGAAGGAATTAAAAAAATGCATATAGATACAAGATCTAAAAAGTCTATTCATTTTTTTAAAGGCAATGTGCATGGTCAAAATATTTTTGCGGCAGAATCAAAAGATGAATTAATTTCATTAATTATTTCTTATATCAAAGAATAATAAATTAATGCCTGCAATATTTTTTGTATTTATTGTAATACTTTTCCAAAGGGCTAATACAATGATGGCGCAATCCATCAACCCGCTCTTTGTAAAATATGTATTACACACGAGTCTTATATATGTTGGAATAGCTACCGCCGTTTATGCTGCCAGCACCCTTTTAGTCCGCTATATTGTAAGCATCAGAGTAAAGCCTGCCCACATAACAAAATTTATAATTGCAGGAATGATTTTATTCTCCATAGCAATGTTAGGATATTTTTTTTCTAATTCCCTTATAGAATTTTTATTGTTTGTTGTTATTTCCGGGTTTGCGACTGCTATAATAATGCCTTTTTTGCTTTCATTAGTTAATTTCGTTTCTGATAAAAAAGATATTGAAAAAAATTTAACCATATATTCTTTAATGTTAAGCCTTGCGCTAGTCATAGGACCGCTTCTCGGTACTATTATGCTGTCTGTTTTTAGCATAAGATATATTTATTTGCTTTTATTCGTATTTGCCGTTGCAGGATTATTTTTTGCTATGAAGATTAATAAAACTGCAAAAAACAAAATAAAAGAAAAACTCCGTCAGAGCGATAATACAGCTGATAGCATTTCTGATCCGCAGCATAGCGATAATGTATTTATTAATAAAAATTTAGCCGCATCTAAAAATTATACAAATAGAAATAGTCAGAGCGATGATAATACATTTATAAATAAAAACAGCGGCGGCATTAACGGTATAGAGCCTGAAAATAAAATAAGCGATAATTCAAATAATCAATATAATAATTATAATAATATAAAAATAAAGCAAAAAAAAGATAGATTAATTTTTAGACTTTTTAAAAATAAAAAATTTCTTGAAGTTGTTTTTTATAATACGGTTTTTAGTATATGTTTTGCTTCTATTGTTGCTTTTGGAGGTGTTTATGCAAGAAATAATTTTCAAGCGCCTTATTTTTTAATAACCTTGCTGTTTGCTATATTTTTCATATCTTCGTTAATCACGCGGTTAGTTCTTTTATTTTTTACAAAAAAAGGCAAAATAAAACAAAAAATGAATATAATGAATATTTCAATTCTTTTATCTTCGTTGTCTTTTGCAGCTATGGTGTTATCAAATAATATTATTTTTTATGCATTAGCCCTTGTTTTGCTCGGTATACCGCATGCCTTAATTTTTCCTGTCGGAACTATGCGAATTTCCGAAGTTGTTGAAGTAAAACAGATTGTAGCAGCTAACACTATATATCAGTCAAATTTTGATATAGGAGGAATAATAGGTCCGCTTTTTCTTTCATATATAGGAGAAGCATATTCAATAAAATTCGTATTTTTTTTACTTGCGGTATTTTTGGGGTTAGCTTTTATATTGGGGCGTGTTTTTATGAAATTACTTAACTAAAATAATATCAATAAAATTTTTGCTTTTTAATATAATTTAATGTAAAATATCATAACTTTAACTTATTTAATCTAACTTATTTAGTTTATTAATCAAATAAAATTTTTATTATGAAAGAACTTGAAGATTTAAGAAATAAAATAGATAAAATAGATAAAGAATTAGTTGATATTCTTAATAAACGAGGTAAAATAGCCGTAAAAATCGGAGAAATAAAGTCAATAAATAATAAAATATATTATAATCCTGCTCGAGAAAATAAAGTATATGCAAATGTTAAATTGCTTAATAAAGGACCATTAAAAAACGACCATTTGGTAAATATTTTTAGAGAAATAATATCGGCATGTATTTCTATTGAGGCAAGCATTAAAATAAGCTATTTAGGACCGGAAGGCACATTTACTCATCTTGCAGCTATTAAACGTTTCGGGCAGTCAAGAACCCTCATTCCAGTTAAAACAATCGGAAATGTTTTTGACAATGTCACTAAAGGGCTTTCGGAATATGGCGTAGTTCCGGTGGAAAATACTATAGAAGGTATGGTGAATGTTACTTTAGATATGTTTGTAAATTCCGATGTTACAATAATAGGAGAAGAGCTGATACCCATTAGCCATTTTTTATATTCTAAAGAAACAGATAAAGAAAAAATTAAAAAAATATATTCCCATCCGCAAGCGTTAGCTCAATGCAGAAATTTTCTTGAAGAAAATTTTAAAAATGCAGAATTAATTGACGCATTTTCTACGGCTGATGCTTGTAAAACTGTTATGCAAGAAGCAGGCTCCGCAGCGATAGCTTCGGAAGCAGCGGGAAGTATCTTCGGTCTTAATGCGTTGTTTGCCCATATTGAAGATTTTGCCGGTAATTATACAAGATTTTTAATTATATCTAAGGGGGAAAAAACAGTTAAAACAAACAATGATAAAACCTCAATAATGTTTTCAATAAAAAATTCAGTCGGAGCTTTATATAAGATATTAAAACCTTTTTATGAAAATCAAATTAATATTACAAAAATAATCTCAAGACCTTCAAAAAAAACAAATTGGGATTATTTATTTTTTATAGATGTTGATTGCCACGAATCTGAAGAAAAAATAAAAAATGCCATTGAAAACATTAAAGAATTTACTATTTTCGTTAAACTACTCGGTTCTTACGAACATGCAAATGTGTAAAATTTTCCATTTATTTAAATGTAAGTAACTATAAGTTTTAAGAGTATTATGTATAGCGAAGCGTTAATTTGCAGACAGGCAATTCACTTGAACTTAATAAAAATTATATAATTGTTACAATTAGTTTAATAATTAATATGGATAAAAATTTATTTAAAGATAAATTAGAAAATAACGAATTTGTTTATACTTCCGAAGTTTCTCCGGAAAGAGGAACCGATTTGTCTAAAATTAAAATTATTTTAAAATCGTTAAAAGATAAAATAACGGCTTTTAATGTTACCGACAATCAAGGGGCTAATATGAAAATGTCATCGTTAGCCGCTTCGATATATATTAAAAGCATCGGAGGGGAACCAATTTTTCAGCAAACATGCAGAGATAGAAACAGAATGGCTCTTGAATCCGATCTTCTCGGCGCTTCGGCGCTTGGAATAAATAATGTTCTTACTCTGACGGGAGACTATATAACTTTTGGCGATCATAAACATGCAAAACCTGTTTACGATATAGATTCGGTTAATTTAATAGAAATTATTAAAGGACTTAACAGCGGATACGATATGAACGGCAATCATTTAAACGGTAAAACCGATTTTTACATAGGGGCGGCTGTAAATCCCGAATCAAACCCATTGGAGCCGCAGCTTATGAAATTTGAAAAGAAAATAAAAGCAGGATGTAATTTTTTTCAGACTCAAGCTGTTTTTTCCGTTGAGAATTTTGAAAAATTTTATAATTATTATAAAAATTATAACAATATAAAAATTATAGCGGGTATATTTATATTAAAATCTGCAAAAGTTGCAAGATTTATGAATAAAAATATACCCGGAATATATATACCTCAATCAATCGTTGATGAACTTGAGAATTCAAAAGACCCTTTAAAAACAGGAATTGAAATTTCTGCGCGAGTTGCAAAGGGTTTAAAAAATAAAGTAAACGGATTGCATATTATGGCGTTTGGAATAGAAGATTCCATACCTAATTTTTTAAAAAATTTTGAAGAAGAAGAATAAAATGATAAATACACATATATTGCATTATACACAAGATTATACACAGGAAATTTAAAATTAATATTTAATATCAAGACTACATAAATACAGCGTTCAATCTATATAACTATTTCTTATAAATTAGTGAAAATATAATTGTCACAGATATTGGTGCATATTAATGCCTTACAGTTTTTTATAAGTTATGTCGGCAATTTTGAGTTAAATAAATAATTTTTAAAATATACGACTCTGTTTTAAAAATCTAATTAAAAATAATTTACAAAAAAATAATATATGATAAATAATTTATAAAATAGCATTGACATTGGTTTTTAAATAAGTTATAATTTTTATAACGATGATGTAAAAATATAATATAGATAAAAAAATATATACTTTAATTTTTTTATTTATATTATAATATGTATAATGTAATAAGCAAAATGTATGTAGTGTATTCATATATATTTAAGATGATTTATTAAATTAAAAAATAAAATAAAATAAAATAAAATAAAATAAAATAAAATAAGGATATAAATTATGAAAGAAGTTAGAATACACGGAAGAGGCGGTCAAGGTTCTGTAACTATGGCATCTATTCTTGCTATAAGTTTTTTTGATGACGGAAAATACTGTCAGGCTTTTCCGTCATTCGGCTCCGAAAGAACTGGCGCCCCTGTCCAAGCTTTTGCAAGAGTATCGGACATGCCTATCAGAACAAGACATCAGATTTATAACCCTGATTATATTATAGTACAGGATGTTACTTTGATAAATTCCGTGTCTGTCGCTAAGGGACTTAAAGACGGCGGAAAGTTAATAATAAATACCGAAGCTGATATAAAAGAAATTATTAAAAATTTTGATAATATTAATGAGTCTAATATTATATTATTTCCTGCTTTAAAAATAGCAATGAAAATATTAGGTAAGCCGATAGTTAATACTACTCTCTTAGGCGCTTTTTCTGCTATTACCGGAGAAGTTGCCATTGGTTCGGTCAAAAAAGAAATAGAATCAAGGTTTAATTCAAAGTTAGGAAAAATTAACGCTGATGCTGCGCAGGCTGCTTACGATTATGTTAAAGGAGGAAAAATTGGATTTTAAATTAGGCATTATAGCCCGACCGGGAGCTGCTCTTGCAAATAAAACAGGGTCGTTTAGAAGCGAAATTCCCGTATTTAAATTAGATAAATGTACAGGTTGCGATCTTTGCATATATTATTGCCCTGAAGGTGTGGTCTTTGGTGATAAAAAGACTAAAAAGTATAGTTTTGACGAGGATTATTGCAAAGGATGCGGTATTTGCGCAGAAGAATGTCCAGCTAAAGATATTGATATGATCCTTGTTGAAAAATAATTATAAAGAATAAAACAACAAAATATATTTAAGCTATTTAAAATTTAAATTAAAAAATGGTGAAATAATTATGAAAAAAGTCATGGAAGGTTCAATGGCAATTTCAGACAGTATCAGAATGGCCGAACCTAAAGTAATTTCTGCCTATCCCATTACTCCTCAAACTCATATAGTGGAACATCTTTCTCAAATGGTTGCAGACGGTGATTTAAAAGCAGAATATATTATGGTTGAGAGCGAACATTCGGCTGCTTCGGTTGTTTTAGGCGCCAGTGCTTGCGGCGTAAGAACTTATACCGCTACTGCAGCGCAAGGCTTGTTATATATGGAAGAAGTTATTTATAATATTGCAGGCATGCGTTTGCCTGTTGTTATGACAGTTGCCAACAGAGCCGTTTCAGCTCCTATAAGCATATGGAACGATATGCAGGATTCTATGGCATTAAGAGATTCGGGAGCAATTCAGTTAGTTGCAGAAAATAACCAAGAGGCTTACGATATGCATATTCAGGCGTATAAAATTGCAGAAAATCCTGATGTTATGCTTCCTGTTATAGTTTGCGTTGACGGTTTTGTGCTGACTCATACTTTTGAAGTTGTTGACACCATTGACCATATTGAAAAAGTTAGAGAATATTTACCTCCGTTAAATATGCAATATAAACTTGATGTAAATAATCCTTATTCTTTCGGTACGGTAGCAGAACCTTCTATATATCATGAAGCCAGATATAATCTTTCAAACGCGATAAATAATTCTAAAAGCATTATAGTTAACGCTGCAAACGAATATAAAGAAATGTTTGGAAAATATGAAGGAGCTCTTATTGACCCTTATAAAATGGATGATGCAGATACTGTTATTGTTGCAATGGGCTCCGTTCTCGGCACGATTAAAGATGTTGTAGATGAATTAAGAGAATCAGGTAAAAAAATAGGCGTTCTTAAAGTCAGATCATTTAGACCTTTTCCTTCAGACGAAATTGTTAATGCATTAAAAAATATTAAAAATGCTATTGTTATAGAAAAAGCGGTATCTCTTGGAAAAGGCGGAATATTATCCTGTGAAATAAGAGATGCTTTGTATCAGCGCAAAGTTAATTCAGTCAATGTAAACGGCTATATATTAGGACTCGGCGGAAGAGATATAACCCCACAAAATATATATGACCTTATTATGAAAGCTGAAAAAGAGGAAAATATAGACGGAGAATTTTTTGGTTTAAATAATGAATTGTTAAATAAAGTATTTTAAAAATAAAATATGAATTTTGAAAATTTAAAATATAATTGTTAATTTCATTCTACTTGTTAAAATAAAATAAAAATTTTTAATTAATAGAACAATAATAATAAAATATTCTAATTTTTTTGAATATAATTGAATACAAAATTTAATTTGAGGCAAATTAAATTAATAATATTAACGATGAGGTATATAAATTATGTTAACAAATATGCTGACAAAAGAAGACACTCATAAACAGATGTTTACTATGGGTCATTCCGGGTGTTCAGGATGCTCTCAAACTATGGCGGTAAGACTGATTACGGAGGTTCTTGGAAAAAATACTATTGCAACATCCGCTACCGGCTGTTTGGAAGTTATTTCTGCAAAATTTCCCGAATCGTCATGGAATATTCCATGGATTCATTCTTTGTTTGAAAATTCTGCCGCTGTTGCTTCAGGAATTGAAGCTGCATTGCAGATTACAGGAAAAAAAGAAGGTATAACCGTATTGGCGCAAGCAGGCGACGGGGGAACAGCCGATATCGGTCTTCAAGCTTTGAGCGGAATGTTTGAAAGGAACCATGATGTACTTTATGTTTGTTATGATAATGGTGCATATATGAATACAGGATATCAGAGAAGCGGTTTAACACCTTATGACGCTTTTACCAGCACAAGCCCCTCAGGCAAAATATCTTTTGGTAATAACAGACCTAAAAAATATATGCCTGAAATAGCTATGGCCCACAGAATACCATATACAGCTGTTGCTTCGGTAGGATATCCTATGGATTTGCAAAAGAAAGTAAAAAAGACTATGTCTATAAAAGGTTCTAAGTATCTTCAAGTAGATGTTCCATGTACGCCGGGTTGGAAGTATGAACCGAGATATTCGGTAAAAATAGCGCAGCTTGGAGTCCAAAGCGGGCTTTACCCGTTATTCGAAGCTGAATATGATAAAATTATTTCTGTAAAGAAAATCGGCAAGAAAGTCCCTGTTGAAGAATACCTTAAGCTGCAGGGAAGATTTAAACATTTATTTAAAGATGAAGCAGGCAAAGCTGAAATTGAAAAAATTCAAAAAATTGCCGATGAAAATATTGAACGGTATGGTTTACTTTGATGACCGATACTAAAATTATTGACGGTAAAAAAATTGCCGCCGATATTGAATTATCTTTAAAAGAAAAGATTGATTATTTAAAAAATAACGGGATTGTCCCATGTATATACGTTATACTTATAGGGGATAATCCCGCTTCTGTTATATATGTAAGAAATAAAGAAAATGCGGCAAAAAGATGTGGAATATTATCGGAAAAAATTATCCTTCCCGTTGATGTTTCCGAAGATGAATTGTTAAACAAAATTAATGAATTAAATGACAATCCTTTAGTTCATGGAATACTTGTTCAACTGCCTGTTCCTCCGCACATAGACGAAAATAAAATAATGGAAACAATCTGCGTCAATAAAGATGTTGACGGATTTCATCCTTTTAACGAAGGAAAGATTTTCACCGGAAATTCAAGTTTTTATCCATGTACTCCTTTCGGCATTATAAAAATGTTGGATTATTCTAATATTGAGTTAACCGGTAAAAATGTTATAATAGTAGGTCAGAGTATTATAGTAGGTAAGCCATTGTCTATTATGCTTATGAATAGATATGCGACCGTCAGCGTTCTTAATATTTATACAGGCGATATAAGACGCTGGACTAAAATGGCTGATATTTTGATTTCTGCTACAGGTAAAGCGCATTTGATTGACGATAGCTTTGTAAAAGACGGTGCCGTCATAATTGATGTCGGAATAACTAAGCTGAACGGAAAAATTTGCGGGGATGTCAATTTTGACAGCGTTATTGAAAAAGTATCAAAAATAACGCCTGTTCCAGGCGGCGTAGGTCCTGTAACCGTGTCGGTACTAATGGAAAATACCGTTAATGCCGCTTTTAAATTTTTATAAATAAATTATAAAAATTATTTTTCGGATTTAAATTTAATAATTAATATTGTATTTAATATTAACATTTTAAAAAGTTTTATAATGCTAAACTAAGTTAAGTAATAAGCAATATAAACGATAGATATATCTTTAAATTAATAAATATATATCTTTAAATTAATAAATTAATATTTAATTTCATCATGATAAATTAAATTAAATATACTATATATACTATGATAGTAACAAAACAAAAAATATTAGACGATATTATAAAAAAAATTAAGGGTTCTGTTTTTATATTCGGATGCGGTATATGTTCCGACACATCAAGGACAGGCGGTCCTAAAGAAGTAGAGGCAATGCGGAAAACTCTTGAGTCAAATAATATAAAAGTGAACGGCGCATACGTTATTGACGCGATGTGCCATTTGCAAAAAGTAAAAAAAGCTATAAGAGATAATAAAGAAGGTATTGAATCATCCGAATCCGTTCTTGTTCTATCATGCGGCAGCGGTGTTCAGTCTGCCGTTAATTCTATTAATTTAATAGATAAGCATAAAAAGATTGTTTCGGGTGTTGACACTATGTTTATTGGAAATATTGAATCGTTGTCATCGTTGAAAGAAATGTGTTCTTTATGCGGTCAATGTGTTTTAAACGAAACATCGGGCATTTGTCCTGTTACATTATGTCCAAAAGGACTTTTAAACGGTCCTTGCGGAGGGATGAAAAATTATAAATGCGAAGTTGACGAAAATTTAGATTGCGTATGGGTTAAGATTTATGAAAGATCATCTATTCAGAATTCTTTAGAAGATATTAAAAAAATTGCTTCTCCAAAAGATTATTCCGTTAAACAGCCCGTCGGCTCCATAAAATTTAAAGGTTCGCATTAATTTCATTTATTTATATTTGTTTATTAATAATTTCTAATGGCGGGAATCCGGAATAAAATTTTATACCGGCAATTTTGGGATAATATGAATTACATTAGATTTATGATACAATTTAAATAAAAATATTTAGCAATAGCAAAAATATTAGATATTCGGAGGAATAATATAAGATGCCGTTTGAAATTAAATCGCCTGATTATATATACAAAATTGAGCCTTATATACCGGGAAAACCCGTAGAAGAGGTGGAACGGGAAAAAGGTCTTAAAAATATCGTCAAACTGGCATCTAATGAAAATCCGCTCGGACCGTCTCCTCTTGCCGTTAAAGCTATTAGAAATCATTTAAAAAATTTGAATAGATATCCCGACGGTTCAGGTTTTTATTTAAAAAAAGACTTAAGCGAATATTTTAAGAATTATAAATTAAAAGCAGAAAATTTTATATTGGGAAACGGTTCAAATGAACTCATAGATATTGCCGTCAGAACTTTTTGCAATAAAGATGAAAATATTATTGCCCCGTTCCCTTCTTTTGTTGCTTACTATCTGGCAGCAGAGCAGCTTGGTTTAAAATTAAAAATTTCAAATTTATCAAAAGATTATAAGCTTGATTTAAATTCAATGCTAAAATTTATTGATAATAAAACTAAAATAATTTTTGTTTCAAATCCTAATAATCCGACAGGCACATATTATAAATCTAAAGAAATATTACAATTTATAAAGAACGTTAGAAAAGATATATTGGTTATAGTTGACGAAGCTTATATAGAATATATCAATGAATCAATTTTAGATTTAATTTCTTTTGAAGAATACGGCAATGTTCTTATACTGAGGACATTTTCAAAAGCATACGGTCTTGCAGGCTTGAGGATCGGTTACGGTATTGCCTGTAAAGAGCTGCTATCGCTTATGGATAGAGTAAGGGAACCGTTTAATGTTAATTCTTTGTCTTTAGCGGCAGGACAGGCGGCATTAAAAGACGAAGATTTTATCAAAAAAGTTATTTCTGTCAATGATGCCGAAAAAAAATATTTATACGGTGAATTTCAATTATTAAATATAGATTATGTTGAAACAGGCGCTAATTTCATTCTTGTTGATTTAAAAGACAATAAAGCTGTTGATATAAACGAAAAATTATTAAATAAAGGCGTAATCGTAAGACCTATGAACAGATTTGGCTATGAAAACATGATAAGAATAACCATAGGAAAGCACAATGAAAATTTAAAGTTGATTAGAGCGTTAAAGTCTATTATAATGTAAAAAAATGGTTAAAATTAATTTAAAAAATAAAGACTAAATAATGCGGTGTTCATCTAAATTTTATTAAACAATAATAATAAATTAAATTATTTAGCTATAAACAATAATGATTAAACAATAATAATAAAATAATAATAAATAAATAATAAATAAATAAATCTTAAATATTTTTAATAAACGTATATAATATATATATCCTTTAATCCTGCAATAGGAAATAATTACTTCTATAACTCCGCTCCACTTGCGGGAGGGGAGTTAATTATGATTTCTATCGCAAAATTATATATAATGTATGATTGTATAATAAATTAAGTTTAAAAATTATTTGTTATAAACAAAATTATTTGTTAGTTATATTATATAGTATTTAAAATTAAAATTTTGATTAAATTATTTAAATAGTCAAGACACTTAAGGAGATGAGATGATTTTAGTGCTTAAAAAAAACACAACGGAGAATGAATTTAATTATATATTAAAAAAAATTGATGCGGCAGGGCTAAAGCCGCATATTTCAAAAGGAGAAGAGGTAACTATAATAGGCTGCATAGGCGTTGAAGATGCTGTTAAAAAATTTTTTAATGAAGCAGAAGCATTACCCGGCGTTGATAAAGCTATAAGAATTACAAAACCTTATAAATTAGCTTCTAAAGAAATTGGCAAAGAAAAAACAGTTATTAAAGTAGGGAATGTTTCTTTCGGCGCTGAAAAAATAGTTATTATTGCAGGTCCTTGCGCTATTGAATCTCTCGAAGGTCTTATAGATATAGCGGAACATGTTAAAGGAGCCGGCTCTACAGTTTTAAGAGGAGGCGCTTTTAAACCGAGGACAAGCCCTTACAGCTTCCAAGGATTAGGCGAAGAAGGACTCAAACATATGCAGAAAGCTAAAGAAAAGACTGGTATGTTAATTGCAACCGAAGTTATGGACCCAAGAGATTTAGAACTAATATGTTCTTATGCTGATATATTGCAAATAGGAGCAAGAAATATGCAAAATTTTAGACTTTTGCAGGAAGTAGGAAAAGTTAAAAAACCCGTTATATTAAAAAGAGGATTATGCTCTACTATTCAAGAATTTTTAATGTCTGCAGAATATATTATGTCTAACGGCAACGAAGAAGTTATACTTTGCGAAAGAGGCATAAGAACTTATGAAACTGCTACAAGAAATACTTTAGATTTAAGCGCCATTCCCGTATTAAAACGGCTTTCACATTTGCCGGTTATAGTTGATCCGTCTCATGCCGCAGGCACATGGCAATATGTGGGACCTCTTTCATTAGCCGCAATTGCCGTAGGCGCAGACGGTCTTATGATTGAAGTTCATCCTATTCCAGAAGAAGCTTTTTCTGACGGAACTCAATCTTTAAAATATGACACTTTCAAGAATGTTATAAATCAAGGCAGAAAAGTGGCTGAAGCCGTCGGAAGAAGTATATAATATAATAATTTATAATATAATATAATATAATATAATATAATTTTTAAATCACCGTTAGAAATTATTAAAACTGATTTAACATATAATAAATACTGGATGAGCCGTCTAAATGCCGACGGCTTTAAACCGTACCAGCTTTAGCGGGAATGACACCAAATAGATTAAAATTTAAACCTTCTGCGCGGGAATAACTTTATTAAGAAATTAATAATTAATGTTCAAAGAAATTACTATAATCGGTTTGGGATTTATGGGCGCTTCGTTAGCGGGAGCTTTAAAATCCAAAAAACCCGATATTATTATTAACGGGTTTGATATTAACCAAAAAAATATTGATTTTTGTTTAGATAATAAATTTATTAATAAAGGAATAAAAATTAATTGCGGCTATTACAGCAATAACTCGGAAAATAAATTAGCCGATAATAGTAGCATCAGCTTTAATATAGGCATTAATATAAATGACGATATAAATATAAGTAGAAATAGATTAAACAAAAATATTAACAATTTTGATTTAAATTATCTTCCCGCAGGCTATAATCCTTTAAAATCAGACATTGCAATTTTATGTATTCCCCCTAAAGTTATTTTAAAATTTTTATACGATAATAAAAATAAAAATTTTCTTGCAAAATTCTCGTTAATCACCGATATAGGAAGTATAAAAAAAGAAATTATATCGGCATCAAAAAAGAACAATTTGAAAAATTTTATAGGTTCTCATCCTATGTGCGGTTCGGATAAAAGCGGAGCGGAGAATGCCGATATTAATATGTTTCAAGGCAAAACTTGCATTGTAATAAATAAAAAATGCAATGATACGACAATTAACAGGATTAATAGTAAAGACAATTTAAATAACTTAAATAAAACAGATTGTAATTGCGCTGATAATTCAGTTAATTACGAAAAAATTACCTCAAACAATTACAGTAATGATTTAACGGATTCTGAAAAAATAGCCCCGAACGATTATGATAATAATTCAGGCAATTATTATAGCGGTAATTCAGCTGATATAGAAAAAATATCGTCCTTTTGGAAAATCTTAGGAATGGAAGTTATATATGCAGATGCCGATTTTCATGACTATATAGTAGGATATTCAAGCCATTTGCCTCATATCGTTTCTTTTTGTTTAAGTAAAACCGTTCTTAATATCGTAACCGCAAATGCAAACTTGCCTTTAAACTCTTTAAAATACATATCTTCCGGTTTTAAAGACACGACAAGAATTGCTTCATCTTCTGAAAATATCTGGGCGGATATATTTTTATTAAATAAAAGCAATTTAATTTCATCATTAGATAATTATATTGATAATCTTAATAAATTTAAAGTATTACTTGAAAACAACGACGAAGACGCTCTCAAATTATTAATTGCCGAAATATCTAAACAAAGAAAGATGCTCGGTTGATAATTTTCTAACAAATTTAAATTTATATATTTTTATAGATTGAAACTGACGGAGGTTAGCTTGATTAAATTACTGGCAGATAAGAACAGTGTATCGGTTATAGGTTTAAATAAGCCGATAAAATCGGAAATAAACGTTCCGGGCGATAAATCAATTTCTCATAGAGCGGTAATGCTTGGTTCTATTGCAAACGGAAATTCAACAATTATTAACCTTTCGGTATCGCGGGACAACCTTGCTACCGTCACAGCGTTTAGAAAATTAGGCATTAGAATTGAGACGCTTGAAGAAAATAAAATTAAAATTCACGGCAATGGTCTATATGGACTTAAAGAACCGCAAAACATTATAAACACTTATAATTCCGGAACGCTGACAAGGCTTATCTCAGGTATTTTAGCAGGAAACGATTTTTTTTCGGTATTATCGGGGGATAAATATTTAAATTCGCGGCCTATGGCAAGAATAATAGATCCTTTAGCACTTATGGGGGCTAAAATTTTCGGCAGAAAAAATAATTATCCGCCTTTATCTATAATAGGCTCTAAATTAAAGCCTATATACTATGATATGCCAATACCCAGCGCTCAAGTTAAATCATGTTTAATTTTTGCGGGATTATATGCCGACGGCAACACTGTAATTTATGAGAAAAATAAGACAAGAGACCATACCGAAAGATTTTTATCGCTTCAAGATTATCCGTTTACGGAAGAGGGTACGGCTGACGGCGGAAATATAATAAATGTTAAAGGCGGCGGAGAGTTAAAGCCTTTTAATATTGAAATTCCCGGTGATTTTAGCAGCGCCGCTTTTTTTATTGCGCTCGGACTTCTTTTAAAAGATTCTGAAATAACTATAAAAAATGTGCTTTTAAACGATAGAAGAGTCGGGCTTATTAATATCCTGAAGAGAATGAACGCAAATATAGCAATAATTGATTACAGAGAAGATTTTGAGAAAGTCGGAACGATTAAAGCATCATATTCTAGGCTATCGGCAATAAATATAACCGAAGAAGACGTTCCCGATATGATTGATGAATTTCCTATATTTGCGGTAATAGCGTCTTTTGCCGAAGGCATTACTACTGTTCACGGGGCTAAAGAATTGCGTGTAAAAGAAACAGACAGAATAAAAGCTATTGTGACTAATTTAAATAAATTCGGTATTAAATCTAAAGAATATGATGACGGATTTGAAATAGAAGGAAACCCTAATTATTCAGAGCAATTAGATAAATTAAATAAATCAGATAAGTTTGAAGAGTTTGACAAGTTAAACAAATCAGCCGAAAAAAAAGACAATGGCAGTTTTGATATTAAATCTTACGGCGACCACAGAATAGCCATGTCTATGATAATTTTAGCTCTCTTATTGAAAAATAAAGAAACGGCAGTTAACGATGTCAGATGTATAAATACATCATTCCCCGGTTTTTTTGATATATTAAAAAAAATAATATTATAAATTATAATATATATAATTAGAGGAACATTTGAAAATTGTTGAAAAATATTATATATTAATTTTAGGAGGCAGGTGTTATTGCAGGATTATAGAGAAAAAATTATTTCAGATTATGGTATAATAATTGTGGAAACCTATAATTAAAAGGACATGTATAACAGTTGAACTTTTATCAAGGAAGCTATTGGAAGATATGACCATTAAAGAGTTGCTTAAAGCTTATTCGCATCTTTCAAAAAAAGACATCCTTGCTGTTATTTCTTATTCTGCTATAATTAACTTAAATAAATAATGAAAATAACGGTAGCTCCGAGCGCAGGTTTTTGTTTTGGCGTAAAAAGAGCAATAAATCTTGCAATAGACAGCGCATCAAAATTTGATACTGAATTGAATACTTTAGGACCTATTATACATAATCCTCAAGTCGTCAGCCAGTTAAAAGAGAAAAAAATATTTCCGGTAGACACCATTGATGAAATCAAATCCGATAAAGTTATAATAAGATCTCACGGTATTAAAGCAGATATAGAAAATAAAATTTTACAAAAAAATATTGCCATTATAGACGCAACTTGCCCTTTTGTAAAAAGGTCGCAAGAATATATCAGGAAAGCTTTTTTAGAAGGTTATTTTATAATAATGGTCGGAGACGACAAACACCCCGAAGTTCAAAGCGTCATCAGCTTCGCAGATTCTTCAAGATATAAAGTCGTAAATAAATTAGAAGAGCTTAATAAAATAAAATTTGATGAAAAAATAGCGTTAATTTCTCAAACTACTCAGGATACTAATTTTTATTTGTCTATAATTTGCGAAGTATTTAAAAAAACAAGCAAGGAAATTATAGTTTTTAACACTATTTGCGATGCTACAAAACTTAAACAGGAAGAAGCTGCTTTTCTTTCCTCTAAATCCGATATAATGATAGTGGTAGGCGGATACAATAGCGCTAATACAAACAAACTTAAAAATATTTGCAGGAAAATTCAAAATAATACATATCATATTGAAACTGAGGAAGAACTTAAACAAGAATGGTTTATAGGAGCCGAAAATATCGGAATTACGGCGGGCGCATCCACTCCTGATTGGATTATAGAAAAGGTTGTCGGAAAAATACAAAGTTTTGATATATTATAATTTTTTAACAATATATAATTATCATAATTTTTAATATCAATTTTTATAACTTAATACTAAAAATGTATAAATGTATTAAATTGTAATAAAAAATGAATTATAATAAAAAAATTAAATAAAATTATTGATTATTAAATCTTAAAAATTAAAAGTATATTAAATAAGACTGCTAATTATTATTTTATAAAATTTTAAATTAGAAAAATAAAATAGAAAAAATAGTTATAAAGGAAATAAAATATTTGCTAAATTATTAAAGGTATGATAGATTAGATTTATTAATTTTAGGAGGTTACAACTATTATATGGCTCAAAAAAATTTTAAGGAAAGAATTAATGCAGGCGGTGAACTTTCAGAGTTTGAACTTTTATTAGCATCTTACGATAATTTATCTAATCCAGGATTAATCAGAAAAGGGCGGATTATTAATATTGACGATAAGTTTATTTATGTCAATGTCGGCGATAAATCCGACGGAATTATTTCCATAGAAGAGTTTATTTCTGAAGACGGTCAATTAAATATTGAAGTTACAGTAGGCGAAACTATTGATGTATTTGTCGGTCAATATGATGACAGGATAGGCTATTTAAGATTATCTAAAGAAAAGGCGCAAAGTTTATCTATTCTTGACGATATAGAGGCGGTATATAACGAAGGCGGAACTATTAAGGGAACTATCGTATCTAAAACTAAAGGCGGATTAATAGTTGACCTTAACGGAGTAACGGCTTTTTTGCCGGGTTCTCAAATTGATATTAAACTCACCAAAGATTTTGACAGTTATTTAGGAAAAACATTAGATTTTGTAATAATAAATTTTAATAAGAGAACATGTAATATTATTCTTTCACGACGCAAGATTATAGAAGACGACCTTAAAAAAATCAGAGAGAATGTTATCACAGAAGTTAATGAAGGCGATATAATAGAAGGTATAGTCAAAAATATTACTGATTACGGAGTTTTTGTTGATCTTGGCGGCATGGACGGTTTAATTTATATAACCGATGTCTCATGGAAAAGAATTTCGCATCCTTCCGAAGTTCTAAACTTAGGAGAAAAAATAAAAGTTAAAGTAATTAAATACGATAAGGAAAAAAATAGGGTATCATTGGGTTACAAACAGCTCTTTCCGGATCCTTGGGAAAACGTTACGGAAAGACATAAAGCAGGTGATATAGTTGACGGTGTAATAATAAACATTACCGATTATGGCGCTTTTGTAGAATTAAACGATGATGTAGAAGGTTTAATACATATATCTGAAATGGCATGGGATAAGAAACAGTCGGATCCTAAGCTGTTTGTTACTAAAGGAGAAAAAATTAAAGCCGCTATTATAAGTATTGAACCCGAGACCAGAAAAATGTCGTTAAGCATGAAGCAATTGACGGAAAATCCATGGGATAGTATTAAAAACAAATATCCAGTCGGAACAATAGTAGATACAAAAGTTAAAAATATATTTGAATTCGGCGTATCAGTCGAATTAGAAGATAATTTTGACGGATTTATCAAACAAAGCGATATTTCATGGACTAAAAGACCTAAGCATCCTCAGGAAATATATAAAAAAAATGATGCCGTTAAAGCTGCTGTTATTAGTATTGACGACGAAAGACAAAGAATTTATCTCGGAATTAAGCAGCTGACGGAAAATCCATGGAAAACCGTTAATGAAAGATATTCTATGGGATCAAAAGTGGAAGGTAAAATATCAAATATTACAGAATTCGGGGTTTTTGTTTGTCTTGAAGAAGGTATAGAAGGATTAATACATAATTCAAAAATTCCTGAAAATTTTATTGAAGAAAATAATATTAAAATTGGGTCTAATATAGTTTCCGAAGTAATTTCAATAGAGCCTGAAGACCAAAAGATAGGACTATCGCTTGTTAACGTAAGCTAAAATTAAATTATTTTAAATTTTCTATTTTTGGATAGATTAGGAATTTTGACGCGGAAAAATTAAAATTATTATTTAAAATATAAATATATATGATGGAATATATTATTGTAAAGCGCAGCTTATTATAAAATATATTCCATTTTTAATACACAGGTGTTTATAATATGAGTAATTCGAAACATCCGTTTATTACGGGATTTGTATTTCTGATTGTTTTTGTTGCCGTCTTCGGTTTAGGAATATATTTTATTTTATTCAATTTTCAATCCAAGCCGGGTTATAACGTAGTTCGCGGCACTTCGGCATATGCGATAGGCGTAATAAATTTAGACGGAGCTATAACATCTTCTTCTAATTTTATTGCATTATTAAATCATTATAAACATGATTCTTATGTTAAAGCAATTGTTATAAAAGTAAATTCTCCGGGAGGGGCAGTCGCCCCCTCTCAGGCAATCTACGAACAGCTTACGAAGTTTAAAAAATATAAAAAAGTTGTTGTCTCTATGGGTTCGGTAGCTGCTTCTGGAGCATATTATATTTCATCTGCGGCAAATAAGATTGTGGCAGAACCAGGAACATTAACAGGTTCTATCGGCGTGATTATGGAAATGCCTAATGTTTATAAATTGTTTAAAAAAGTAGGCATATCTTATAATTATATAGTCAGCGGCCCCTATAAAGACATAGGCACTCCATTCAAAAAAATGACCCCTGCCCAAAGAAAGAAAATGCAAGGAGTTGTTATGAATGTATACGGTCAATTTGTTAAGGCTGTTGCTAAAGCAAGACATTTAAAAGTTTCTTATGTAAAAAAATATGCGAATGGAATGGTCTATTCAGGACAACAGGCTTTGAAACTGCATTTGATAGATAAATTAGGAGATTTTCAGGATGCGGTTAAATTGGCGGCAAAATTATCCAATATTAAAGGCAAACCTACGATTATTTATCCTGTCAAAAAACAATCTCCTCTTTTTCAATCGTTTATCAAAAAAGCAATTGAAACATTTATTCGCAAAATTGGATCGGAAAGCAATTTGACGGGGTTAGATTCTATGACTTCATTAAGATTAAATTTATAATAATTTTTTTAGGAATTTTTTCATATTTTTATAAAGCATATCGTAATATATGTAATATATAATATTATAAATTGTCGTCTGCTCTATTAGAATTAAACTTGAATCCTGCGATAGGATCTGTTTTAGATACTTCAATGCTAAATAACGCTGGATTCCCGCTTTCGCGGGAATGACACCCGAAGGGTGAAAGTTTAAATCGCCGCTAAGTCATTCCTGCGTATAATATAACTAAAGATGATTATGAGGCGATTAAAAAGTGAAAGTTTAAATCGCCGCTAAGTCATTCCTGCGTACGCAGGAATCCAGAATATAAATTTCTATCGCAGGATTAAGGTTAAATTAGAAAATTTGCATTTTGTTATTTTTATTGTATAATTTATAATAACAATTAAATTAAGCATCTTGATTTTTTTTCTATATAATTAAGGTATTAAATAAGTTATTAAAAATAAAAATCAATAAAAATGTATTTATAAATTTATTATAAATTATGAAAATTATATATGCTCCATGGCGAATGGACTATCTTATGCAGGATAAATCTAAAATAAATGAATGTGTATTTTGCGTTGAAGATAAATCATTTGATAATAAATATATGTTATATAGGGGTAAATATTCTTTTATTAAGTTAAATATGTTTCCCTATAATTGTGGACACACGCTTGTCATACCATATGTTCACACCAAAGAGCTGAATAATTTATCGTATGAAGCCGGCGCCGAGATTATGCTGCTTATCTCTAAATCTTGCGATATATTAACCGAAGTATATAAATGCGACGGCATTAATGTAGGATTAAATTTAGGCAAGGCTGCAGGAGCAGGTATTGAAAAACATTTGCATTTTCACATAATTCCAAGATGGGAAGGTGATGTTAGTTTTTATTCTACGTGTTCTGATTTAAGAGTTGTTTGCGAACTTCTTGACGATACATACGCAAAATTGATAAATCATTTTAAGGGGTTAGAAATTTAATTTATGTTAAAAATTATTAATTTTATAATACTCGTTATATTTGTAATATTTGTTCTTATTTTTACAATATATAATCACACGCTCGTAAGAGTTACCTTTTTTAATTATGAATCTATAAAAATTCCATTGTCTGTTATCGTATTTGCATCTATTATAATTGGAATAATTATAGGTTTGATTTATCATTTCTATATTTTATTTAAAATAAAAAAAGAAAATAAAGAAAAAGAAGATGTTATTCGGAATAAAAATTCATGAAGTAATTAATTTTAATCTTAATGTTGATTTTTAAATTATAAATTTGCTTACCTCTTCTATTATTAAATCTAAAATTTCTTCAGAATTTAAATCGTTAAAGCAAGACCTGCTTAATTTCTCATCTTTTAATATTGCCGCTAAAATCTCCGCCGTCATAGATAGTATAATCATAGATGTTTTTAATGAAAATATTTTTTCCGATGATGTTTGTATAATTGCCGCAGGAAGTTACTCCATTAATGAGTTGTGCCCTTTTTCAGACATAGATTTGATGATTCTCATCGGAAATGATGTAAATGAGACAGATCAAGAAATTTTAACTAAAAAATTAAAAATTTTTTTTTACCTGCTCTGGGATGCTGCCGTAGATCTTTCGCAAAGCGTGAGAACTGTCAGTGAGGCTATAGATTTAATGGGAAATGATTTAAATACTTATACTTCTTTCATAAATGCAAGATATATAACAGGAAATGTTAAGCTATATGATGATTTTAAATTAAAATTTAAAAATATTAATGCTAAAAATATATTTTTAACGGAAATAATGAAAAGTATTCGTAAAAAAAGACTTGTTAACGTGATGGTTGACAATGATATTTTTCTTTTAGAGCCTGATGTAAAAGACGGAATCGGGGGTCTGCGCGATTATTCATGGTGTGAATGGATTTATTATATTTCCGGCAAACCTTTGAAATCATTAGAATTTTTGCATTATCATAATATTTACGGCGGCATGGTTGGAAACGAAGATTTATATGAAAATTCAAATTTAAACTTAAATGATATAAAATATTTTATCAAATCCAAGGATTTTATTTTAAAAACTAGAATAATGATGCATTTACTGACAGGAAAAAAAATTGACAGGCTAACTTTTGATATACAGGAAAAAGTTGCTTCGGCTTTTTTTTACAAAGATATTAAATTTTTAAATAAAATAGAATTATTTATGCATGATTATTATTTGAACTCTAAAAATTTACATATAAATTCTAAAATTATTTTAAATGAATTAATAAAAAAACCTTTGTATTTAAATTCTAGATTAGAAATTAATAATAAAAACATTAAAAGTCAAAATAAAAATATAAGAAAAAAAATAAATTCCGAATTTATCCCTACTGCCGCTGCTAACACTAATACGGATAATATATTAATAGAAAACGGATATATATATATTAAAAATAAAGAAAAGTTTTTATCTGATCTTGAAAATTCTTTTTTACTGCTAGAAATATTTTTAAATACAGGGCAGAGACTTGATATGGAATCTGTTAATATATTAAAAAAAGCTTATTTTCTGCATAAGAATAAGATTGTCAATAATAAAACGGCAATAAATTTTTTTATTAATTTATTAAAAAGCAGGAGAAGAGTATATGAAACTCTTTTATTAATGCATGAAACTAATTTGCTAAGCGCATTATTACCGGAGTTTAAAAAAATAGATTCTCTTTCAACTAATGATGTTTACCATATCTACACTGTAGACGCCCACTCTCTTAACGGTATACATATTCTGGAAAAATTTGTAAATTTTAAGATACATAAAGATTTAAAAGATATAGCAATTGACCTAAACGAAGAAGATATGCTGGTTTTAAATTTATCTATGCTGCTGCATGATATAGGCAAAGGATATGCTCCGCATCACGAAAAGATAGGGTCTAAGATTGCTGTAAAGATAGCAAAAAGACTCGGTATTGAAGAAAAGTCTCACGGAATGGTATATTTTCTTATTTTAAATCATTTTTTAATGCCGCTTACTTCTGAAAGAAGAGATATGCATGACCCTGTAACTATCAAAACTATTGCGGATGTTTGCAAAGACATAAAGCACTTAAAATTTTTATTTATTATAAGCCTGTGCGATTCAATAGCCGTGGCGCCGGGCAGGTTTAATTCATGGAGAAAAATGCTTCTTGTGGAATTATATAATAAAACATATTCTTATATTGAGAATGAAAACAGTTTAAATTATTTTAGTCTGGACTTATCATATTATATTGATGAAATTTATAATAATATAATTTCAGAAATAAACAAAAATAAACCTGAATATTTTGATTTTATGCTGAATATTATAAAAGATAATGTCAATAATAATTTTAATAAAGATTTGCATTTTAATTTTAAATCAGATTTTGAAATCAATAATATAAATAATACTAATAGTATAAAAGCAAAAGAATATATAAAAAACTACTTAAATTCTTTTTATTATCCTATTAAATATCTTCAAAGAAATTCTTCGGAAAAAATAGTATCTCATATTAAATTATTATCTGAAATAGATGATAAACATATATTTAATTATGCCGTTATACCAAATAAAGAAGCAAATTATTTTGAGTTTATTATTTGCGGCAAAGAACGGAAAAATATTTTTTCCGATATCACGGGAACATTGTCTTATTATGATTTTAATATTATGAGCGCCGATATCAACACAAGAAAAGACGGCAATTTTATTGATATATTTTTTATTAACCATATATATAAAGATATTGATTCAGAAATAGAATGGGATAAAATAGAAAATATTATCGGTCAAATTTTTCAAGGAACATTGACAGTATCTATATCTGATATGTTTCATAAAAAGATTGAAAGTTATAAAATTTATAAAAAATTTACGCCGCACGTTTCTTCGGCATGTAACGTTTATAATAACTTGAGCGAAGAATTTACGGTTATTGAAATTCAGGCGCCGGACAGAAAAGGTTTGCTCTATGATATTTCAAAAGTTTTTAATAATTTTAACATTGATATATTTGAATCAAAGATAACCACTATGGGCAGCAAAGCTTTAGATACTTTTTATATAAAGGATGAAAAAGGCAGGAAGATTAAAAATATTTTAGCCATAAAAAAAATTAAATCAGCGTTTATGAATATATTATGAATATATTATGAATATATTATGAATATATTATGAATATATTATGAATATATTATGAATATATTATGAATATATTTAATTTTTAATATAATTTTCAATAAAAAAAGACGTATAAATATAACAATATGGTTGAAAATCAAGAAATATTAATAGACAAATACATAACTTATTTAAAGATTGAAAAAGGTTATAGCCAGAACACATTTTATGCATATTATAAAGATTTAAAATTTTTTTTAAATTATCTGCAGCAAGAAAACAAAAATTTTTTTTCAATTACATCTCTGTCGGTTCAGGAGTTTCTTTCTTCTTTAACTGCTTTGAATCTATCCGCAAAAACACGCGCAAGATTTTATTCGTCAATAAAAGGATTTTATAAATTTTTATATAGAAATTCAGAAATAAATGAATTTCCTTTTAAAGATATAGAATATCCTTTTGTCCGCAGAAAATTGCCTGAGTTCCTTACTAAAGACGAAATTAATAAGATGCTTGGGGTTAAATTTAAAAATAATTTTGAAGGTATAAGAAATAATGCTTTTATAGAACTTTTATATGCCAGCGGCTTAAGAATATCCGAAATTGCCTCGGTTAAACTCGAAAATTTTAATTTTGAAATTAATTTTGTTAAAGTAATAGGCAAAGGCTCAAAGGAAAGAATAGTTCCATTTAATACGTCGGCGGCAAAATACATTAAAGAATATCTCAAAGAAAGAGAAAAAATAGAAAGAGGCATAGGCAATTATCTTTTTGTGACAAAAAAAGGCAGACCCATCACGAGGCAGGGTCTTTGGAAAATAATCAAAAAAATTGCGGTTAAATCAGGTATTGATAAAAATATTACGCCTCATACTATACGCCACACATTTGCAACTCATCTTCTTGAAGGAGGCGCGGATTTACGGTCTATCCAGCAAATGCTGGGTCATTCAAATATTTCAACCACCGAGATTTATACTCATACCGATATAACACATTTAAAAGAACAGCATTTAAAGTATCATCCAAGAAATATAAAGGAAGAAAAATAAAATAAAGAACAAAATATCATTTATACAAAAAATAATAAATTACAATGTATATGTCAAGTGAAATAGTTGAGAAAAATAAAATAAAGAATGAAATATCATTTATGGAGTATAAAGACTTTTATATGTAAAGATGTAATTGTGAGTAAGCTTTATAAATTAAAAATTTATCATTTTAATAGTATAATATATATAAAAAATAATAAAATAATATAAATGACGGCATATTTAGATATAAATGATTTAAATAAAAATGTAAATAATCATATAAGTAATATAGATTTTTATAAAACTATAGGTAAAATTGCAAAAACGCATGGGTTTAAAATTTATATAATAGGCGGTTTTGTCCGAGATTTAATTATTTATAACATATATGGAATTTATAATATATCTGAAGATAAATCATTAGATATTGATATATGTGTGGAAGGAGACGCTACTATTTTTGCGGAAATGCTAAAGAATGAATTGCATAAATATAATAAAGCTGATTTTTATATTAATAATATAAAAATACATAAACAGTTTAAAACTGCAGGTATTCTTTTTACTATAAAAGAAAATAATAATATTGATATTGTCAATAATATTGAAAAAACAGATAAAATAGATAAAACAGATAAAACAATTAATACTAAAATCAATATAGATTTTGCATCGGCTCGAGAGGAATCGTATTTTAAATCAGGAGCCCTTCCTTTAGTAAAATTTTCAGATTTAAAACATGATGTAATAAGAAGAGATTTCTCAATAAATACATTAGCGCTTGATTTAAATCCCGACAATTTTTTTGAAATAATTGATTATTGTAACGGCGTTAAGGATATTTTGAATAAAAAAATCAGGGTTTTACATAATTTAAGTTTTATTGACGATCCTACAAGAATATTCAGGGCTGTAAGATTTGAAAAAAGGCTGAATTTTAAGATTGAAAAAATTACCAAAAATCTGTTATTAGATGCTTTATCAAAAGGAGTAATGAATAATATTTCAGGGAAGAGAATAAGTAATGAATTAAGTTTAGTTTTTAAAGAGAATTGCCCTGAAATTTATTTTGAAAGACTTGAAAAATTAGGCGCATTGAAAAGCATCGACGAAGATTTAAAATTTACGCCTGAAAATAAAAAAGTTTTTAAAAATATACATAATTTTTATAAATTAAATAAAGAAAAAATTAATAATATTAAAGTTAAAAACGGGATAAAAATAAAAATTAATTTTGAATTATTTTACATAATTGAATTAATAATTAAATTAGAAGAAAAAAAGATAATTTCTATTCTTGAAAGATTAAATTTTGGCGAAAATATAAAAAAATTAATTTTATCAGTTAAACAGGAAACGGAATTTATTGAAAACGGAGCTATTTTTGACAAATTAAATTTGAATGCAAATGAAAATAATATAAGAAAAAATAATATAAAAATAGATAATATCAAAAATAATAATAATATAAAAGAATATAATCATATTATAAAAGACGAAATGCTGTCTAATAATACAAATAATAAAGCATTGCAAAAAAGCGAGATATATTTAATTTTAAAATCGTTTAATTTATATTCGGTTATTTTTTTTATAGTAAGATATAATAATAAATGTGAGAAAAATAAAAAAGATAGTAAGAAGAGCGATAATAAAAGCAATGACAATAAGAACAGCTGCAAAAACTGCGATAATAATAATAAATATATTAAAGAATATCAGGATATTCAGGATAACAAATATAAAAATATAATTAAATATTTAAATACTTATTTATTTGAAATAATAAATATTAATTTGAACATCTCAGGCGATGAGTTGAAAAAAATGGGCATAAAAGAAGGTCCGGAGCTGGGAGAAATTTTAAATAAATTAAAACTTTTAAAAATTGACGGTATAATTAAAAACAAAGAAGAAGAAATTGAATATATAAAAAATAATTATTTAACCAATAATGTAAATATTCAATAAATAAAATAGAAAAATTAAAATATATAATAAAATTTATTAAAAAAATTTCTATTGGCAATTTTGAGCGATAATTTATTGCTGCAAAATTTTATTTAATTATAATATTATTTATCGGGGGTTTATATGATTAATTTTAATTTCAAGTTTGCGTTAAAACCTGCAATCGGGGAAAACGGCATTTCCTATGATGATATTAAACTATTAAAAGAAAAATTAACCGATGCCAAAAATAATTTAGATAAACTGAGAAAAGGCGGCGCAATCGGTTTATATGATGTTCCAGAAGATAAACAGATGATTCAGGATATTAAAAACATGGCCGAAATTTTTTTTTCCAAAGGCATAAAAACATTGTTTGTTTTCGGTATGGGAGGTTCTTCTCTCGGCGCTATATTCTTACGTAATGCATTAAATCAAACGATAAATAAAACGGAAAATAAAAAAATGAACGTATTGTTTTCCGAAAATATTGACCCTGCATATTTAAGCAGCAATCTTGAAAAATTAAATTTTGAAGAAACTTTATTTTGTTTTGTTTCTAAATCAGGGAGCACTATTGAAGTTGTGTCTCAATTTTTTATCGTGAAAGAAAAATTGGAAAATAAAATTAAAAATAAATATAAAGAACATCTTATGTTTATAACCGATAAAAAAAGCGGTTTTTTAAGACAGTTTGCAGATGATAACAATCTTTCCGTTTTAGATATTGCCGCAAATGTAGGCGGGAGATACTCAATAATAACTGCCGGCAGTTTATTTCCGGCATATTGTATGGGTTTAGACATAGATAAATTTTTAAACGGGGTAATTTCCGCTAGAGACGGCATATTAGGCAGAGGACCGTTAGATGCAAACCCCGTTTATACTGCGGCATCTATAATATATCTTTATTACACTAAAAAAAACCGCAATATGTTTGTAATTAATACTTATAGCGATTATTTAAACGAATTTGGAAGATGGTTCAGACAATTATTTGCTGAAAGCCTTGGAAAAGATTTAAAATCTCCTACGCCTATAAAAGCGGCAGGAGCAACAGACCAGCATTCGCAATTACAGCTTTATATGGATGGACCCCAGGATAAGCTGTCATGTTTTATATGTCTTAAAGATTATGGATTAGATTATAATATTAATTCAGAAGGTTATGAAAAGTATGATTATTTAAACGGTAAAAAACTATCGGAATTATTGCTGAATGAATTGAACGGCGTGGAATTGGCATTAGCAATGAAAGGCAGACCGTCTTTTAGAATTACCGTTGATAAAATTGACGAATTTACAATGGGTGAATTATCTTTTATTTGTATGGAAATGGTTCCAGTGCTTGGAAATTTGCTTGGAATTAATCCTTTTGATCAGCCCGGGGTTGAAAAAGTCAAAAAATTCGCTTATCTTTTAATGGGCAGGTTAGACAGCTCTTTTGCTTCTGAAACGGAAGAGCTTAAAAGATTAGAAAAAATTGAAGATGTAGAATATTAACCCAACTTTACCATAATTACCGGCAGTATATTTATATTACTATATTTATGGGGACGATAAAAATGTCTATGGGGATTGCAAAATAAAAAATAAAATGCAACAGTATCAATAAGTTATAATTTTATAATAATAAAAACGATGAAGTTGAGTTAAGCATTTTATCATTAAAACAAAAAATAAAATTTATTCTAACAATTTTTAATGAGTGATAAAATACGGAAAATAGTAATTTTGGGTGGACCTACCTGTTCAGGAAAAACAGATATTTCTATTGCTTTATCTCAAATTTATCCTTTTGAAATAGTAAATTATGATTCATTGTGTTTTTATAAATATTTTGATATAGGCAGCGCTAAACCGGAGAAATCAGAAATTTTAAAAGTAAAGCATTATCTTATTGATATAAAATTTCCCGATGAAAGTTATAATGCTTTTAATTTTTCGGAAGATGCATCATCCGTGATTACAAACATTGAAACAGACGGTAAATTACCATTATTTGCAGGCGGAACAGGGTTGTATATAAAATCTTTGCTTTACGGATTGTCACCTGTTCCCGTGATATCGAGCGATGAAATAAGAAAAAAATTATCTGCGTCAATTGAAGAGAATGGTATAATCAATTTTTACAAAAAATTGCTGGAAGTTGACGAAGAATATGCTTTAAAAATTTCTTCTAATGATAAAAGCAGAATAATTAGGGCTCTGGAAGTTTTTTATCATACAGGCAAGCCATTATCGTATTTTATTAGTTTAAATCCTTTTAAAGAACCTGCTTATAATTTCTTAAATATTATTTTTATACCTCCTAAAGAAATTTTAAAAAAAAAGATTGAGGAACGTACAAAAAACATAATACATAACGGTTTAGCCGATGAAACATATAAAATTATCAATATGGGCTATAAGACAGATTTAAAACCCTTTAATTCTATCGGATATAAACAGTCTGTAATGTATTTAAGCGGCATTATAAAATCGGAAAGCGAACTTTATTCAGAAATAGTTAAGGCAACAACGCAATATGCAAAAAGACAAATTACTTGGTTTAGGAAGTCAAAAAATGCAATTTTTATTGAAACAATAAATGAAAATGAAAGATTAAACATTATTAAGGAAAATATAGATAGGTTTTTAATTTAATTTTTTTTATAATTTTAATTTAAACATTATATTATAATATGGAAAAGGCATTTTTAGTAGGAATTAACAGGGGTAAAAAAGAAATAAGTTTAGATTCTTTAGAAGAACTTGCTATGCTTTCAAAAACCGCAGGGGCGCTCAATATAGGTCAGGTTCTAAAAAATATTAAAAAAATTGACCCTGCTTATTATATAACAAAAGGAATGGCTGATGAATTAAAAGAAGTAATACAATCTCATAATGCGGATATTGTTTTATTTGATGTTGATCTGTCTCCGGCGCAAGAAAGAAATTTGGCGGATTATTTTGAAGTAAATGTTTTAGACAGAACAAGAGTTATTCTTGATATTTTCGCAACACATGCCAAAACAGCAGAAGGCAAGCTTCAGGTTGAATTGGCTTTACTCCAGTATATCTTGCCGCGGCTTAAAGGAAGCGCCGATATGCTTTCGCGAACAGGAGCGGGCATAGGAACAAGAGGTCCGGGAGAGACTAAGCTGGAAACTGATAGAAGAAAAGTCAGGCTTAAAATAAAACATATTAAAGATAAGCTTGAACTTACCAAAAAAACACGTTCTTTGCAGAGAGCAAGAAGAGAAAAACAAAGATTAGATACCGTTACGCTGGTAGGTTATACTAATTCAGGAAAAACTACACTTTTGCAGGCATTGACGCATTCTAAAGAGCAAGGAGAAGACAAACTTTTTGCTACGCTTGGAACTAAAATGGAGTCGATTTATGATAAAAACGGAGGCAAAAAAGTTATTGTATCCGATACAGTAGGTTTTATACAAAACTTGCCGCTTTTTTTAATAGAATCATTTAAATCAACACTTGAAGAAGCTGTGTTTTCTTCTCTCTTAGTTCATATTGTAGATCCTATGCAAAACGAAGCAATCGTAAAAGCTGAAGAAGTTATTAAAATTTTAGAAAAAATAGGCGCAGGAGAAAATAAAATTATAACGGTATTAAACAAAATAGACCTTATATCCAAAGAGCGGGCGGCTTATTTGCAAAATAAATTTGAACAGATTACGGGAGGAGCCGTCGTACCTGTATCGGCTAAAAATCATATTAATTTAGATTTGCTTAAAGATTCTATTTTTAAGTCTTTATTGTTATGATATTATTTTTTATATTCTAATTAATTTAAGTATTTTTATTTATTTTATATTAAATTTTATAAAAATGCCGATGCTATAAGTTATAAGTATAGATATTATGAAAATTTTTTGATTAAATTTTAATAAAAAATTATAATTTAAGATTTATTAATAATTTGTTGTTTTTTTATGTTGATATAAATAATATTATTTTTACCCATATATTCTTTATATTTTAGAAATGTAGAGAGTTTTGATTTGATACTTTTCAAGAGTCTTAAAATTCCGCCTGCATATTTAATTTTTACGCCGACATAATCGTTGGAAAATGAAGATACATATATATTTTTTAATTTAGATGAATATTTTATCATCATTTTCATAAATTTATCTGCGTATCCATATTTAAAGTTCCCTACAAATCTCAGCCTATAAGTATTATATGATATTTTCTCTTTATTTTTAATTTTCTTTACTTTAAAACCTAAATTCAGAAGTTCTTTTTTTAAATAATTTATATGAACATTACAGATAAGATTTATATAAAAAAGATTTAAATAAGTTTCTGATTTTACAACTTTAAAAGAATATATGAACTTATTAGTTCCTGAATATATTTCTTTGTAGAGAATTATTTTATTTTTTTTATTATTTGCAATATCTTTTCCTATCAGCAGGACTACAGTTTTTTGCAAAGCAATCGTTAAATCTTTTTTTATACCTATAGCCTGAATAAACTGTTTATTTTTTTTATGAACGACGACAAATGTGTTGGCTTTAATACTAAATGCATAAATATTTTTTAAAAATAGTCCTGATAAAAACAAAAAAGCAAACAAAAATATTGTCAAAAAAATTAAATTCTGACGAATATTAATGTTGTATATATTAAAAATATTGCAATTAAGACAAGATATAAAATAAGAAAATTTTTTAAAATTTTTATTCCGCATTTTAAATCTGCTCCCTTTTTATATATTTTTTGCAAATAATTATTTTGCAAGTAAGCTTAAAAGTAAGCTTAATATTAATATTAATATTCATTTTATTATAATTTTAAAAATATTATATCATAATCCACAAATTATTAAACAACATTAAAGAAAGCTTTAATCCAGCGTTAGAAATTTTTTCATGATGACCGTTTAGCTCTCGGTTTATAGCATAGCGAACAGAAACGGCATGCATTTCTATCTTCGGAACTTTCTTACTGCGCAGGAATGACTTAGCGGGGTGTCATTCTTGCGTACGCGGGAATCCTGTATTGCTTATTATTGAAATACCATTGACAGTTTCTAACGCAGGATTAAAGCAAAGATAAAAACTTTGTTTTTCAGCTTTTATTTGTTATAATGATATTAAATAAATATTTATTACATGGTATTACTTGGATAGATATTGCAATATTTTAAATTAAATTATTCATATAATATATTATATAAAAATTAAATATTAACCAAGAAATTTTAAAGGGAATTTTAAAATGAGCTTTGAAGGGCAAAAAAAAAATAATTTAAAATTTATTATAAATGACGAATACAAAAAACGCCGCGACGATTCTTATTGTTTTAAGCCGTTTGCCGATATGTGCGAGTCTGCAGGGAAGATAGTTATACAGGTTGAATTATCAGGCGTAAAAAAAGAAAACCTGAATATAGAACTGTGTGACGGTTTTATTGAAATCAGCGGGGTTAAGACTAAAGATAAAGACATAGCTCAAGAAGAAGAAAATTATCAAAGAATGGAAAGATCATACGGTTTTTTTAAGAGGTCATTTAATTTGCCTAAAAATATAATAGCTGAAAGCATAAATGCTTCGTTTAAAGACGGAGTGCTGAATATAATTATTCCAAAGAATGCGGATATAAATGCAAAAACAATCAAAATATATTAAAATAAGATATATTAATAATTTTTTATTAAAATTTAAAAACAGGCGGTATAAATTATTATGTTTAATTTAGACAATTATGAAGACAAGCTGTCGGAAAGCGGATACAGAGTCCTTACTATTTCCATAGAAGAATCAAAAAAAAGAAAACATTACTATCTTGGATTGGAACACATATTTTATGCACTCACCATAGTTGATGAAGATTTAATGAATGATATATTCGAAGATCTTAAAATAGATAAGAAAAAATTACTAAAATTGTTTAACGATTATATGATGTCCCAAGAACAATATATAGGAGAAGGTCTTAAAATACCTCTTCAAACCAGAAATATTTTTAAGAGCGCTTATGATTATGCCCAGAGTTCTGGGAGAAATATGATAGACTCTACCGATTTTCTTATGGTAATGTTTCAAGAATCTGCTTCGGTTATTGCAAAAGTATTTAATAGCATAGGAATTGATTCGGTTGTTATAGCAGACAAAGTATTTCAAAAAATTAGAGAAAGAAAAAACAGAAGCGATGAAAATAGAAGAAAATATGATCTTCCTTATACTTTAAGACAGCATGCTATTAATTTAAGCAAATTGGCAGTTATGGATAAACTGTCTTTAGTTTTTGACAGAGATGCGGAAATTACTAAAGTCATGGAGATATTGTGCCATATAGACAGATCTAATTCCGTTATGATTGTCGGCGAACCTGGGGTAGGTAAAACCGCAGTAGTTGAGGGATTAGCCAGAAAAATAGAACTTGAACCTTACAATGTGCCGCCGAGGCTTAGAAATAAAGTTATAGTAAATCTTCAAATGAATTCTCTTATAGCAGGCACTGTTTTTAGAGGTATGTTTGAAGATAGGATGGAGAAAATAATAAATGAGATTAAATCAAGAAAAAACATTATTCTTTTTGTAGACGAAGTTCATTCAATTATAGGAGCAGGTTCTGCGATAGGGGTGCCCAGCGATGCGGCAAATATTTTAAAATCTTCTCTTTCCCGCGGCGACGTTCAGATAATAGGCGCTACGACTTTATCGGAATACAAAGAATATATTGCAGACGATGAAGCTCTTGCAAGAAGATTCAGGCTCGTGTATGTTAAAGAGCCGTCAATTGAAAGCACTAAAAGAATTATGTACGGATTAAAAAGAAGATTTGAAGACACATATAATGTTGAAATAACAAAAGAAGCAATAGACGAATCAATTCATCTTTCATCAAGATACAGCAGATCATTAAGACTTCCCGATAAAGTAATAGGCTGGTTAGATACAGGATGCGTCAAGGCGGAAATATATTCCGAAGATAAAACCGTGAGAAAAGAAAATATTTATCAGGTCGTATCGCAGGAGACTAATATACCTATTGATTTGATTAAGCGCGATGTCCTCGAAAGATTTCAGGATATGGAAGATTTCTTTTCTAAAAGAATAGTCGGACAAACCGAGGGAATAGAATCTCTTGCCAAACATATAAGGCTCAACAAGGGTCCGCTTAAAGAAAATTATGACAGACCTGACGGGGTACTTCTTTTTTTAGGTCCTACAGGTGTAGGAAAAACTGAAACAGCGAAAGCACTGGCAGAATATATGTTCGGTTCTCCAAAAAATTTGATAAGAGTAGATATGTCGGAGTATAAAGACGGTTCTATTGCGGTAGATAAACTTATAGGAATGCCTCGCGGAATTGTCGGTTCTTCAAGGGGAGGTATTCTTTCCAATCAGGTAAAAGATAACCCTTTTTCAGTTATTTTATTAGATGAAATAGAAAAAGCGAGCGATATGGTTTTTAATTTGTTTCTGCAAGTTTTTGACGAAGGATTTTTAACCGACGGGAGAGGGAAGAGAGTATATTTTTCCGATTCTATAATTATTATGACTTCAAATCTTGGTTCGCATGAATTTTCTAGATTTACCAAACCGTTAGGATTTATTGAATCTTCCGATGTTATTAAGTCTATTAAATCTACAATTAACAAAGAAGTTGAGAACCATTTTTCGCCTGAGTTTATCAATAGAATAGATGACGTTGTAATTTTTTCTCCGCTAACGAAAGATGAAGTTAAAAAAATTGCGTTATTGCATATAGAAAACATCAATAAAAGCATGGCTAATTATGATAAATTATTAATTGTAGAAGATAATGCATTGGATAAACTTGTAGAACTCGGTTTCAGCGCTAAATACGGAGCAAGATTTTTAAAAAGAACAATGGACGATATAATAAAAGTCCCCCTTACGTTAAAATGGAACGACGGATACAGGTTTATCGCCGAATTAAAAGACGGTAAAGTGTATGTTGAAGCTGATAAAAATTATAAATATAAAAAAGAAAAATTAAATAATGATAAAAGCATACTAATTAAAGAAACCATTGGAGGAGAACCTGACTATGTTTGAAGAATCTAAAAATTATGACGATAAGGACAGAACTAATAATCATACTGATAAGAATGATAATTCTGAAGGAAAAAGTTTTAAAGTTGTAGATAAAAGATTATTTTCAAAAGACGGCACGTCTAATAAAGATAGCGGGCAGGAAATTCAAACTGAAAATGATACAGACAAATCTGAATCTGCGCATAGCATTAATATTAATGAAGAAAAAAATACGGATAGCGAAAAAACAAGAACAGAATTATATGATAACGCCAAAAGTGAAATAATCGGCGATAATGAGAAAAGCGAATTTAGCGCAAGCGTTAATGATAATAATATGGATGAATTAAAAGCGGATTTTTCTACTTTTGTTTATTCTCTTAATGCTCAAGCTTTGTTCTATCTTGGGAAACTTCCAAATCCTATGACCGGAAAATATGAAAAAGATTTAAAAACTGCAAGATATTTGATTGATACGATAGATATGCTTTTTAATAAAACAAAAGGTAATCTTGATGAAAATGAGTCAAAATTAATTACAAATATATTATATGATTTAAAAATGTTTTACGTTAATGAAAAGTAAGAGGAGTTTTTCAAATGAGATTAGACAATTTTACTATAAAGTCGCAAGAAGTTATAGAATTAACAATAAATTCCGCAAAAGAATCAAAAAATCCAGAAATTACCGATTTGCATTTGCTTTTTGCTATTTTAAGCTATGACGACAGTATGGCTGTTTCTTTATTTAAGAAAGTAGGGGCAGACACAAATAAAATATTAAGTGACGTTGAAAGCGCGCTATCGTCACTTGCTTCTGTTCAAGGAGGCGCTTTAGAACCTAATTTTTCTTCTTCAATGAGATTAATATTGGATTTTGCCGATAAAGACAAAACAAGCATGAAAGACGATTATGTTTCCGTAGAGCATTTAATTCTTGCTCTTTTTGATGTAAGAGATACAAAATCGTTTAATATTTTAAAAAATAACGGATTAAACAGAGACATTGTTCTTAAAGCACTCTTAGAGATAAGAGGCAATACGAGAGTATCCGACCAAAATCCAGAAGATAAATATCAGGCTTTAGAAAAATATACGGTAAACCTGACAAAAATGGCAAGAGCAGGAAAGATTGATCCTGTTATAGGCAGAGACGATGAAATCAGAAGACTCATGGAAGTTCTTTCAAGAAGGACTAAAAATAATCCCGTGCTGATAGGAGACCCTGGAGTGGGCAAAACAGCGATAGTAGAAGGGTTAGCGAGAAGAATAGCAGACGGGGACATTCCTGAAATTTTAAGAGACAAAACAGTATTATCGTTAGACTTAGGATTATTAATAGCAGGAGCTAAATATAGAGGCGAATTTGAAGATAGGCTTAAAGCTGTTGTCAAGGAAATAACCTCTTCCGAAGGGAAAATTATAATATTCATTGATGAACTTCATACGCTTGTCGGCGCCGGCAAAACTGAAGGCGCTATGGACGCGTCTAATCTTTTAAAACCTGCTCTTGCAAGAGGCGAATTGCGGGCAATAGGAGCGACGACACTTGATGAATATAGAAAATATATAGAAAAAGATGCCGCATTAGAGAGAAGATTTCAGCCTGTTTTTGTAGATGAGCCGTCAGTAGAAGATACAATAGCTATTTTAAGAGGACTCAAAGAGCGCTATGAGGCTTATCACGGTATAAGAATTAAGGATTCGGCCATAATTGCGGCTGCTACGCTTTCCCACAGGTATATAACTGACAGATTTTTGCCCGACAAAGCAATAGATTTAATCGACGAATCCTCTGCTAAACTAAGGATAGAAATTGATTCTTTGCCTACAGAAATTGATGAAATACAAAGAAAAATCATTAAAATTAAAATAGAACAGGAAGCGCTAAAAAAAGAAAAAGATAAAGAATCCAAAAAAAGATTGAATGATTTAGATAAAGAACTTGCCGATTTAGACGAAGAATTCAACGGAAAAAAAGCAAAATGGCAGAATGAAAAAGATTTAATTAAAAAGATAGGCGATGCTAAAAAAGAAATAGATTCAGTGAGAACATTGGAACAAAAATTCGAAAGAGAAGGTGATTACGAAAAAGTTGCCGAAATTAGATATGGTAAATTAAACGAATTAGAAAAAAAAATGGTTGAATATAATAATTCTTTAATAGAACTTCAAAAAAACGGAGGAATATTAAAAGAAGAAGTTGATGCAGAAGATATAGCAAAAGTCGTTGCAAAATGGACTGGAATTCCTGTTACAAAATTACTGGAAGGTGAAAAAGAAAAACTTTTATTAATAGAAGAACATCTGCATAAAAGAGTTATATCGCAAGATGAAGCTATAAGCAGTGTTGCTAATACTATAAGGCGGTCAAGGGCGGGTCTTTCGGATACTAAAAAGCCTATGGGGTCTTTTATATTTTTAGGACCTACAGGCGTCGGAAAAACTGAGCTTGCAAAAGCTTTAGCAGAATTTTTATTTGACGATGAAAATAATATCGTAAGAATTGATATGTCGGAATATATGGAAAAACATTCAGTATCAAGGTTAATTGGCGCTCCTCCCGGCTATGTGGGATACGAAGAGGGCGGGCAATTGACCGAAAGCGTCAGGAGGAGACCTTACAGCGTTATTTTATTTGATGAAATAGAAAAAGCGCATCCGGATGTTTTTAATATTCTTCTGCAGCTGCTTGACGACGGACGTCTTACGGACGGACAGGGAAGAACCGTTGATTTTAAAAATACTATTATAATTATGACTTCCAATATAGGTTCCGATGTTATTCAAAATTATAGCGGAAGACAATATGAAGAAATGAAAAATAATGTAATAGGACTTTTGAAAAATTATTTTAAGCCCGAATTTCTTAATAGATTAGACGATATTATAATATTTCATTCGCTTAAAGAAGAAGATATTATTAAAATAGTTGAAATTCAGCTTATTAATCTTTCTGCATTATTAAAAGAAAAAAGTATTGATATCGAATTTACGGATAATTTGAAAAAATTTATTTCTATGGAAGGCTATGACCCGGTATTTGGCGCAAGACCATTAAAAAGAGCAATAAAAGCTTATATTGAAGATAAACTTGCATTAGAACTGCTTTCGTCTAAAATTGTCCAAAATGATTCAATAATTGTAGATTATGACGAAAATAATAATGAAGTTATTTTTAGTAAAAAAAATATCTAAAGAAATAATAAAAAAGATATAAAAAAAATATTTAAAAAATAACTTTAATATTTTAATAAAAAAATATTAAAGTTATTGTCAAAATGACAATAAAATACCAGTATCTTGTTGTCATTTTGACAATTTTGTTTTAAATTATTATAATAAATTAATAAAATTAAATTTATAAAAACCGATTTTAAAAATAAATAAAAGATTGCATTTATTAATAACTATTTGATTATACTATATTTTAGGCAAAAAGGGACAGATTTAAATCTATCCCTTTTCGTAACAAATTTTTCAAAAAATATTTTATTTATTATTGGCATAAAAAATGCATATTATATTAATATTGAATATCTAACAAAAAATGTTAATATAGAAACTAAAAATACTACTAATTATGTTGCTGAATGTTATTTATGTTATTAAAAATTAATGTATGTTTTATTTTTAAATTAACTTTACGGAGGTCTTCAGAGTTATGAAATTAAAGTTTAAATCCGATACTAAGATTATTGGTGCAGCCGTTGCGGTTTTTATTGGTTTAATAGCGGGGATTATTATTACGGCAAACTTGCATTTGCTTCAGAAATCAAATGCAGCGACAAATCCACCGTTGATTTATACTACAAAAAATTCTGAGATGCCTGCTCAAAACGGACCTAAAAATTTTATTGCTCTAATAAAGCAAGATAAGCCTTTTGTGGTTAATATTAGGACAACGCAGCAAGTAAAGGGCGGACCGTTTGCTATGTATCAAAATCCGTTTGGAAATAAGCCAAATCCGTTTGGCAAATTTTTTCATAATTTTTTTAATAATACTCAGCCTCAATCTTCATATACCGAAGAAAGTCTCGGTTCGGGGGTTATCATAAGCAAAAATGGTTATATTATAACAAATAACCATGTTATAAAAGGGGCAACTAAAATATATGTTAAACTTTATAACGGCAGAACTTATAAAGCGCGTGTAATCGGCAAGGATCCGCAGGTTGACCTTGCTCTATTAAAAATTCATACAGGCAGACAGCTTCCTGCCGCAGTATTGGGCGATTCTTCAAAATCTCAAATAGGAGAATGGGTTCTTGCTATCGGAAATCCTTTCGGTCTCGGATGGACGGTAACCAATGGTATCATAAGTGCTAAAGGTCGTGCAATAGGCGGTCCGTATGAAGATTTTATACAAACAAACGCAGCTATTAATCCTGGTAATAGCGGAGGTCCGCTCATCAATATGAAAGGGCAGGTTGTAGGAATAAATACTGCAATAATAAAAGGGGCGCAGGGAATCGGGTTTTCTATTCCTATAAATGTAGTAAAACAAGTTCTGCCTGAACTTGAAACAGGGAAAATTACCAGAGGATGGCTCGGCATAGAAATTCAGCAGATAACCCCTTCTCTTAAAAAGGCGTTTAATTTAAATACTACTTACGGAGCATTAGTATCTTCGGTTTTACCGAACAGTCCTGCATCAAAAGCAGGATTAAAGAGCGGAGATATTATAATTAAATATAATAATGTCAAAGTTAAAGAAATGTCTCAATTACCTTGGCTTGTGGGGAATACTAAACCTGGATCAACGGTTCCTATCGAAATTATAAGAAACGGAAAAAAAATAAATCTTAATATTACCGTCGGAAATTGGAAAAGTCCTAAAAATGTATTTAAAGAAAAAAAAGTTATAACTGATAAATTTGGAATAGGCGTTGTTCCGTTAAATACAGTAAATATGCAAAAATATGGACTTAAAAATGTACATCACGGAGTTATAGTTACAAAAGTCACGCCGGGAAGCATTGCGCAAAAAATGGGATTAATGCCTGGCGATGTTATACAGGAAATAAATCATTCCGTATGCAGCAATATAATTGAATATAAACAGGAAATAAACAATGCAGAGAAAGAAAATCAGTATTTATTATTTGTCAGACGCGGAGCTATGAAATTATATTTAGCTTATTCGAAATAAATTAATAAAAACTAAAACTGTAAGCTTTTCCATCACTCCTCCTAAAGGTAATCCGGTCTCGAAAGGGACCGGATTATTTTTTTATCTTTTTTTATTCCATAAATATAAAATAGACGATATAATATTACAACAAAAAATTATAAATTTTTATAAACAAATAATATGCAAAACAAATATATAATTATCGGTACCGCAGGTCATATAGACCATGGTAAGACTTCGCTTATAAAAGCGCTGACTGGCAAGGATACAGATAGGCTTATTGAAGAAAAAAAAAGAGGTATAAGCATAGTTTTAGGTTATGCGGATATCATTTTGCCGTCAGGCATTCATGCCGGAATAGTTGATGTTCCCGGTCATGCTAAGTTTATAAAAACAATGGTCTCAGGCTCAACAGGAATGGATATAGTGATATTGCTTATTGCCGCCGATGACGGAATTATGGCGCAAACAATAGAACATTTTAATATTTTAAAAATATTGGGCGTCAATATCGTTATTCCTGTTCTTACAAAAATAGATACGGTAGATAATAATACTATTATTCAAAGAGAAAAAGAAATTATTGATTTTTATAACAATGAAGGATTTAATTTTAAGGACAATGATTTTATAATTAAGGTTTCTTCAAAAACACGCGAAGGAATTAATGATTTAATTCAAAAATTAGATTATTATTCTTCTAATTTATTAAATTTAACAGATTTTAATACAAATTTAAATATAAATAAAGAAAATATAAATAAAGAAAATATAAATAAAGATATTAATAAATTAGATTTAGCTTTATTTGCCGATGTAAATTTATTTATAAAAAAAAATTCTTTTACAAAACCGTTTTTACCGATAGACAGGATATTTACCATAAAAGGAATAGGCACAATTATTACGGGAACATTAAAATACGGTAAATTTTCCGTTAACGATGAAATTGAAATAATGCCTGAAAAATTAATATCTAAGATTAAAAGCATTGAATCTCATAATGAAGTTCAAATTACTGTATCAAGTTCAACTAGAACTGCTTTGAATATTTCAGGCGTTGATAAAAAAGCTATAAATATGGGAGACGCAGTTTCTTTAAAAAACAGTTTAACGGTATCAGATAAAATTATTGCAAAATTTTATTATTTGGAATCAAATAAAAAAGAATTAAAGAACTTATCAAGCTTTATTTTTATGACGGGAAGCTTAAATTTGTCCTCAAAAATTATTATCCCATCCGGGGATAATAATAAAAAAATAATACCCGGTTCTTGGGCTTATATAGTAATTAAATTAGACAGAAAAATTTCTACCGTTTCAAAAGAAAGATTTATTATTAGAGACAATAGTATTGCCGGAACATTAGGCGGTGGTATTATAATAGATCCGTTTATGGATTATAAATACGGCAGCTATCAAGAAAAATATTTTGAACAAATCCTGTCGGATAATGATTTAGACGTTGTTAACGGTTTTATTGGATTATCAGGAGATTCGGCTGATATGGATAATATTTACAAAAAATTATATTTTTCCTATGAGGATTTTTTAAATAATATTCATAAATTAAAAGAAAAAGAGCTTATTATTACCGATTTGAAGAATAAATTTGCGGTTTTAAAAGAAAAGTATATTGATTTAAAAAAATCATTGAATGAGAATGTAAAATTATTAACAGAAAAAAAATCTTTACAGAGCGGGATTTCAAAAAAAGAATTATATCATATATATGAAAACAGTATAGATATTTCAATATTTGATATTGCTTTAAATGAATTAATTAAAGAAAATTTGATTATTGCCGAAGACGGTAATATTTTTATAGCAGGGAGGGGGAAAAATGCAGAAAATGAATTATCGGAAGAATATAATAGACTGATAGCTAAAATTGAAAATATTATTAAATCTTCAGGTAACAGCGTTCCTTCTCCTGACGAAATAGAAAAAAAATTAGATATAAATAAAAAGCTGTTTAATTTTCTTATTAGCATTATGGTTAAGTCTAATAAATTAGTTAAAATAAAATTTGATTTATATTATTTAAAAGATCAAATTGATTTGATTCAAAGAGGATTGGACGATTTTTTTAAAATAAACGATAAACTTGAGCCTAAAGATATTAAAGATATTGCAGGAGTGTCTCGGAAATATGCTATACCTTTGTTAGAATATTTTGACGGCATAGGATTTACCGTTAAAAAAGATAATTATAGAATAAAATCCCGCAATTAAGAATAAAATAAGGATTAAGGTATTTTTATTTAGTTGAGTTAAAAAATAAATTAGTATATAATATATATAATTTATCTCTTGTATAGTTTATTATGTAGTTTATTAGTTAAGAGACTGCTTAAATTGTAAAAAATATAATATATATAATTTACATATACTTGCCGTAAATCTCCTTGCTTTAGCTATGGGGATATAAGGTAATAATTTTTATAAAAAAATAATATTAAAAATCAAAAATGTCTTATAAAGACCTGCACGATTTTGTCAATTTTCTTGATAAAAACAATGATTTAAAAAGAATTAGCATACCTGTTGACAGAATTTTAGAAATTCCCGAGATAGCCGACAGAATTGTTAAACAGGAAGGACCTGCATTATTATTTGAAAATGTTAAAGGATTTAAATTTCCAGTATTAATTAATATGTTTGGCTCTCATAAAAGAATTTTGCAGGCTTTTGAAGTTGAAAGTCTTGACGATGTCGGAAAGCGCGTCTCTGAAATTATTGATCCTGAAATACCCACAAATTTTTTTGAAAAAATCAAATCTTTATCAAAATTAAAAAAATTGGCGGATTATATGCCAAAAATAGTCAAAACAGGTAAATGCAAGGAAGTTATAATAAAAAATCCCCCGCTGCTTGATATTCTGCCTGTTCTCAAAACATGGCCCGAAGACGGCGGTCCTTTTATCACATTGCCGTTAGTTTTTACTAAAGATCCCGAATCTAATGCCGTAAATGTCGGTATGTACAGAATGCAGGTTTATGACGACGCTACTTGCGGAATGCACTGGCATATTCATAAAGACGGTGCGAGACATTTTAGAAAATATAAAGAGCTTGGCAAAAAGATTCCTGTTTCCGTTGTTTTAGGATCTGATCCTGCCGTTATTTATTCTGCTACGGCTCCGCTTCCTCCCGATATTGAAGAAATGATGTTTGCCGGTTTTTTGAGAGAAGAAGCGGTAGAATTAGTAAAATGCGAAACTAATGATTTACATGTTCCTGCTAATGCGGAATTTGTTATTGAAGGATATATTGATCCTGAAGAAGATTTAAAAATTGAAGGTCCTTTCGGCGATCATACGGGTTATTATTCATTAGAAGATTATTATCCTGTTTTTCATGTAACATTAATATCTCATAGAAAAGATGCTATTTATCCTGCTACTATCGTCGGAAAACCTCCTATGGAAGATTGCTATATAGGCAAGGCAACCGAACGATTCTTTTTGCCGGCGATCAAAAAAATATTTCCTGAAATTGTTGATATTAATTTGCCTTTTGAAGGTATTTTTCATGACCTCGCTTTTATAAGCATTAAAAAAAGCTATCCCGGACATGCAAAAAAAATAATGCACGGCATCTGGGGATTAGGTCTTATGATGTTCACAAAAATTATAGTTGTTCTTGACGAAGATGTTGATGTGCAAAATAAAGGTGAAGTAATATGGAGGCTTTGCAATAATATAGACCCTAAACGCGATGTTTCTTTTGTTGAAGGACCTATTGACGTTTTAGAACATGCCTCGGATATTCCTAATTACGGTTCTAAAATGGGAATAGACGCAACAAAAAAATGGGCATCCGAAGGATATAAGAGGGAATGGCCTAATGATATAGTTATGTCTGCGGAAATTAAAAAATTAGTCGACGATAAATGGAAAGAATATGGATTTTAATAATATTATTATTTATTATATTTTATTCTTATACTTTTTATGATATCAAAAAAAATTAAAAGTACATTAGAACTCGTAAAATTTTCCCATACAATATTTGTTCTTCCGTTTGCTTTAAGCGCATTTTTACTTGCTTTTTATATAAAATTTCCGTTAGAAATAAATACAGGTTTTTTTTATGATAAAATATTGTGGGTTGTGATCGCTATGGCATCTGCAAGGAGCGGAGCAATGGCTTTTAACCGCATTATAGATGCTAAAATAGACGCTCTTAACGATAGAACTAAGTCAAGGACAATCCCAAAAGGCGAACTTTCGGCAGCATACAGTATAATTTTTGGATTATTGTCTTATGCAGTACTAATATTTTCTGCGTATGAGCTTAATTTCTTATGTTTAGTTTTATCGCCCTTTGTAATTCTTTTTATTACTTTTTATTCATTTACTAAGAGGTTTACTTTTTTTTCGCATTTTGTTCTTGGAGCCAGCATGGCGTTTGGTCCTATAGGCGCATGGATTGCGGTAACGGGCAGCATTGATTATAAAATTATAATACTTGGAACTGCGGTATTACTGTGGGGAGCAGGTTTTGATATATTATACGCTACAATGGATTATGATTTTGATGTTTCTCACGGTCTTTTTTCCGTGCCGGCTAAATTTGGAATTAAAAATTCGGTTATAATTGCAAGAGCTCTTCATTTAATAACACTTTGTCTGCTTGTTTATATTTATTTTATATTTAATTTAAATTATTTATATATTATAGGATTATTTATTATTGCAGGATTTTTTATTTATGAACATTATTTAATTTATAAAAGTTTAAAAAATATAGATATGGCATTTTTTAATATGAACGGGTATATTTCATTAAGCTTTTTTTTGTTTATAACCATGAGCGTTTTTAGTAAAATATTTTTTCAATGAATTAAAAATTATTGAGTAAATATAAATTATTAAATATATTCTCAAAATTGCCGATAGAAAAGTTTATTCTGGATGACCGCTTCGCTCTCGTGCCTAACGACACTCGTGAACAGAAACGGCATGCGTTTCTATCTTCGGAACTTTCCCGCCTACGCGGGAATGACGTTGAGGAATTTTAAAAGTTCACCCATTGGGTGTCATTCCTGCGAAAGCAGGAATCCAGCGTTATTAATGCATTGCGGTATATTTAACAATCTCTATCGGCAATTTTGGGATATTGTATTGTATTGTATTAAATTTATAATTATTGATACTTAATTTATAAGCAGTATAAGTAATTTAGAATTCACAAGTAATTAATGCAGCTATATTTGATAAAATTGATAAGTGTGAATGTGTAAAATGCAAACAATCAATAATAATTTTAAAATTTAAATTTTAAATATGAAAAAAAAATCGTATATAGTAGCAATTACAGGAGCGTCAGGCTCGATATACGGTTTTAGACTTTTAGAAGAATTAATAAATCATAATTATTATGTTTATCTGATTATTTCAAAGCCTGCTTTTAAAGTTATAAAAGATGAATTAAATATGTTTAGCTGTATAAATTTAAATAATAATGAAAATGGCGCAACGAATACAAACTATATATATAATAATATATATAGCGAGATTAAATCAAAATTTAATATAGACGATAAAGATAATTATGAATATTTAGACGAAATGTTTATTGAAGCAAAAATATCCAGCGGTTCTGCTTCGGGTATTAGAGGAATGGCTGTTATTCCTTGTTCTATGGGCAGTTTATCAAGAATTGCAAACGGGAGCTCAGGAAATTTAATTGAAAGAGCATCGGATGTTATGCTTAAAGAGCGTAAAAAGTTGATTGTCTCCCCTAGAGAAACGCCTTTAAACGATATACATCTAAAAAATATGCTTTCTTTAAGCAGATCTGGAGCTATAATATTACCTCCGATACCTGCTTTTTATAATAAACCTAAAAGTATTGACGATATGGTTAATTTTATTATAGGAAAAATAATGGATTCATTTGGAATTGAAAATAATATATATAAAAGATGGGAGACTAATAACTAACTAATATAATATTATTATAAATAAATATAAAACTAACTAATAAAAATAAATAGCTAATAAAATAAAATAAATCAAATAACTAATATATTTATAAAATAATAAATAAAATATTAATAAAAAAAATAGTAAAATAATAATGACAAACTTTGAAATTATTAAAAATAAAGTTTATAATAATATAAGGCTTAGTGATGAAGACGGTTTATTTTTATTTTCCTCGAATGATATTTTGACGACAGGGGAACTCGCAGGTTATAAAAATTTTAAAATAAATGGCGATAATGTATATTATGTTGTAAATATTCATATTAATTATACTAATATTTGTGTTAATCAATGCGCTTTTTGCGCTTTTTACAGAAAAGAGAATCAGAAAGACGCATATGCTTTTAATATAGATGAAATAATTAATTTTATAAGATCTTATTCTAAGGAAAATAATTTTAAAGAAATACACATCGTCGGGGGTCTTCATCCGTCTTTGCCTTATGAGTATTATCTTGAAATGGTTTCAAGAATAAAAGAAAATTTTCCTTATGCCAATATTCAAGCCTTTACCGCAGTTGAAATAGATTATCTATCTAAAATTTCAGGATTATCTATTGAAAATGTTCTGACTGATTTGAAAAATAATGGATTAGGAAGTCTTCCAGGAGGAGGAGCCGAAATCTTTAATAATAATTTAAGAAAAAAATTATGTCCGCAGAAAATAAATGCGGAAAAATGGATAGAAATTCATAAAACAGCCCATAATCTTAGTATATGGTCAAATGCATCAATGCTTTACGGAGTGAAAGAATCTTATATGGATAGAATTAACCATTTGAAAATCTTAAGAGACGCCCAGGATATTACAGGAGGATTTCAATCTTTCATTCCATTCGCTTTCCAGCCTAAAAATACCGCAATAAAAAATTCTAATAAAACTTCAGGTTATGATGATTTAAAAGTTATAGCCGTATCTCGACTTTATTTAGATAATTTTAAACATATAAAAACATTTTTTGTTAATTTAGGTATAAATTTAGCTCAGGTTTCTTTGTCTTTTGGGGCAGACGATATTGACGGAACTCTCATAAAAGAAAATATATCTCATAGCGCAGGAGCCGATACGGAGGATGGCTTGAGCGTCAAAAGGCTAAGGAAAATTATTGAAGAAACCGGAAAAATTCCTATAGAACGGGATACTTTTTATAATATTATAGTTTGATTAGTCTGTTTCAAGCTTTAAAACGCAAATTAAAGAGCATATATTTTATAGTTTAATTTATTTAAATATTAAACTTTTTGTATTTGCTAATATAATTTAAAAATTTTTAAAAAGTATTATTTTGGATTTATTAGATATTATCATATTAAATAAAATTATGCTTATAAATTTCAATTAAGAAATATAAGATTATTTGTATAATTAATTTAATAAATTAGGAGGTAAGTCATGTTTAAAACAAATGAATTTATTTTTTATCCCGGTTATGGGGTAGGAATTATTAAGGAGACCACTGTTCAAAAAGTAGGGTCGGTTGAAATTTCATTTTATAATATTGTTGTAATTGAGAACAATATGAAAATTATGGTTCCGGTGAAAAATTCCGACGAAGTAGGTTTAAGACCGTTAATTACCATGGAAGATATTAAAAAAGTGTTTGATGTTCTTGAATGCAAAGAAGACAAACATTCTTTCGCTAAAAAAGAATCATGGAACAAAAGGTATAATGGATATAATATTAAATTGTGTTCTTCGTGCCTATTCGAAGTAGCCGAAGTCTTAAGAGACCTTTATATACTAAAAGCCGTAAAAGATCTTTCTTTCGCTGAAAAGAAAATGTTTGAAAAGGCAAAACATTTAATAGTTACAGAAATATCTACAGTTACCCAGAGACCGTTCAGTTATATTGAAGACCAGATTAAAAGAATTTTTATACAATAAAAATTTTAGAAATATGAAATATTGGGTTCTGAAATATGCATTATTATTTAAATTTTTATATGCCATATAAATTTAAAAATAATAATAACAATAATAATAAATATTAAAAAAACTTAAATTAAATTATATAAACATTATTAAATAACTTACATAATTACATAATTAATCAGTTTACTAACTAATTTACTAACTAACTAACTAATTAAATTAATGAATTAATTTAATACTGACATGAATTTTATAAAAAAGAAACCTATTTTTTTCGTCAGATTGTTGCTTATTTTAATATCTTCTGTTTTGGGTTTTTTAATAGGTAAAGAATATTGGCATAATGATTTTTTGGCTTACGTTGGACTCTTATTTGGGTTTACAATAGGATTTATAGTTGTTACGTTGGAAAAAAGTATGGAAAATATTTCTACAAGAAAGATATTAAGCGGGGGCATAGGATTATTTATTTCTCTTTACGTAGTTAATTATTTAACTTATAAATTATTTAAAACTTTTTTTACAAGCGGCTTATTAGGATATGCATCTTACGCATTTATAAATTTTGTTGCAGGCTATATCGGATTGATTATAGGACTCAGGGCTAACGAAGAAATTGCGGCATTGGCTGCTAAATCTTATGTTGGCGAGTCTTTAAACGGTTTATCCAAAAGAGAATTAAATTCAAATCAATCTGACGAAATTAAAATAATAGACACTAGTTCTTTAATTGACGGACGCATATTAGACGTAGCGAAGACTAAATTTATAGAAGGTACGTTCGTCATTCCGACATTTGTTCTGCACGAACTTCAGCATATAGCAGACTCCCAGGATCCTCTCAAAAGAGTTAAAGGCAGAAGAGGTCTTGATATGTTAAATGAAATGAGGGAAGATAAAAATATTAATATAGAATTTATAGATAAAGATTATCCAAAAATTAGAGAAGTAGATATAAAATTGATGGCTCTTGCAAAAGAAATGGATGCGAAAATTATTACGAATGATTTTAATTTAAACAAAGTAGCTCAGGTTCAAAATATTCAGGTGTTAAATATTAACGACCTTGTAAAAGCTCTCCGTCCTATTTTGCTTCCAGGAGAGACTATGAATATTCTCATTGCAAAAGAAGGAAGAGAAAAAAATCAAGGAATCGGTTATATGGATGACGGTACAATGATAGTCGTCGAAGATGCTATGAGATTAGTTGGCACCGAATTAGAAGTTATGGTCACCAGTATTTTGCAAACTTCAAGCGGAAGAATGATTTTCGCTAAAATAAATTATGACAGAGAAAGAGTTTAGGTAAAAACAATGCATAATAATATAGACAACGATAATAATATTAATAGCAGCGTCAATAATAATATTGACAACGAAGGTAATATTAGAGTGCGGTTTGCTCCTAGTCCTACCGGGCATTTGCATATAGGCGGTTTAAGGACAGCCCTATTTAATTATCTGTTCGCTAAAAAAAATAACGGTAAACTCATTTTAAGAATTGACGATACCGATATTGCAAGAAGTAAAAAAGAATATGAAGACTCAATCATAAGCGATATGAAATGGTTTGATATAAAATATGACGAATTTTATAGACAATCCGAAAGAAAAGATGTATATAGAAAATATTTAAAAATCCTTGAAGAAAAAGGTTATATTTATGAATGTTTTTGCACAGAAGAAGAACTTTTAAGATCAAAAGAATTGTCTATTAATCTTAAAAAGCCTTATATTTATAACGGCAGATGCCTTCATCTTAATAATTCCGAAAAAGAAAATTTAAGAAAAAAATTGGCGGATGCAGGATTATCTCCGTCAATAAGGTTAAATATGCTGAAGTTAGGTTTGGAACAGATAGAGTTTGAAGATATTGTTCACGGAAGAGTTGCTTTTCACGTTAAACTTCTCGGAGATTTTGTTTTAAAAACTTCCGATAACAGATTTACGTATAATTTTGCTTCAATAATTGATGATATTGATTTAGGTATATCGCATATAATAAGGGGAGAGGACCATATTTCAAATACCCCGAGGCAAATATTGCTATGCAAGGCATTGGGAAAATCCAACCCTGTTTTTGCCCATATTTCTCTTTTATACGGAAAAGACGGCAAACTTATGTCAAAAAGGGATTTTAATGCTAATTTAGAATATTACAAAAAGGAAGGCTATTTGCCGCAAGCTATTCTTAATTATCTTGCTATAACGGGCAATACTTTTGTCGTGAATAATAATAGCAATGGAATATATAATAGCAACAATACTGATTTTAATCAAACGATACTGCCGATTATTGACGATAATAATGAAAATAATGGAATACATAATGATGAAAATTTGTTAGATAAAGATAAAGATAAAGTTAAAGATAAGGAAATTTTTAGTTCTATTAATGAAATGGCTCAATATTTTGACATAAAAAGAGCTAAAAATTCAGGCGCTATATTTAGCGAAGACAAATTAAAATTTGTTAATGAAAAATGGCTTCAGCATTTAAATGCGGAGACTTTAATTTCTATAATAAAAGAAAAATTTATGCTGACGAGTCATATATTATTATCCGATATAGATAGTAATACAGATAGTAATAATAAAAATAAAAACATTGATATTATGGATTGCGCAGAAAAAGAATACGGAAAAGAAGGGCTAATCCTTATTATAGATTTTTTAAAAAATGAATACAAAACGGTTAAAGAAATTATTTTAGAGCTTAATAATGTTTTTTTAAATAAAGAAAATCCAGATTTTATTAATTGCGACAAGGAAATATTACAATTATTGTATATAAATTTTAATGAAATAGGCAGCAGCAGCAATAATATAAATATTAATACAAAGAAAAACGGCAATGAATTTTGCTCTGAAATTGATAAATATAGTGATAGCAGAAATGTTAATAATAATATTAATAATAAAGAAGCAATTAATAAGAATTTTTTGGATTTTAATGAAACAGCCGTTAAAAATGTAATACAAAAAATATCTAAAGAAAATAAAAAAAATATTAAAGATATTTATGAAAATTTTAGAATGGCTTTAACAGGAAGGACCATTGGTCCTTCAATAATAAAAATTGCTTCATTGCTCGGTAAAGAAAGGGTTTTGAAGAAATTAAATAATTATTTATAATTTATTATGAATAGACTATATTGTACGTTTAGAAATTATTGATATATTACAAATTAAATATAATAATATATAATTAATTATAATTTAATTATATAGGATTGACACAGAATTTTGACCGGTCCCAATAATACCGATCTTCTGTTACCAATTTAGATACCCTCCTTTTTGAGATTAATTAAGGTTTAAAATTACACAAGGTATTAATTGTATCAAGACAGTATTTTATTGCAACATAGCGACTTCACTTTTTAATCGGCGTTTTCTTTAATTTTAGTTCGGTGTTTTCTTTATTATACATTCGGTGACGATAATTGGTATAAAAAAGCTACAGTTCAAGGAAATGCTCAAGCTGAAAATGATTTAGGTTCATATTATTATTAATAATACATTATGAGAAATAAATAATTTTTATGATATAATAATTTCTTAGATAAATTTTAACAATAAAGGGGGTTCAATTGTGGTTAAAACCCGTCATAAGATAATTATCGGAGACTCAAGAATAATGAAAGAGTCTGAAGACGAAAGCGTTCACCTTGTTGTTACATCCCCTCCTTACTGGCAATTAAAAGACTATGGAATAGCCGAACAGATAGGTTTTAACGATAGTTACGAAAGTTATATTAATAATCTTAATCTTGTTTGGAAGGAATGCTACAGGGTTTTACATAATGGCTGCAGATTATGCATAAATATAGGCGACCAGTTTGCAAGGGCAGTTTATTACGGACGGTATAAGGTAATCCCTATCAGGACGGAAATTATCAAGTTCTGCGAAACTATTGGATTTGATTATATGGGGGCCATTATATGGCAAAAGGTTACTACGTCGAATACCACAGGCGGGGCAACAATAATGGGGTCATTTCCTTATCCGAGGAACGGTATTTTAAAATTAGACTACGAATTCATTTTAATATTTAAAAAAGAAGGTATTCCTCCGAAACCTACAAAAGAGAATAAAGAATCGTCAAGACTTACGAAAGAAGAATGGAATTATTATTTTCAAGGACACTGGAATTTTGCTGGAGCAAAGCAAGATGCCCACATAGCAATGTTTCCTGAAGAATTACCTAAAAGATTAATAAAAATGTTTTCTTTTGTCGGAGATACCGTTATAGACCCATTTCTTGGAAGCGGAACTACATCCCTATCGGCGAAAAACTTAAATCGCAATTCAGTCGGATATGAAATTAATCATAATTTTATAGATACGATAAAAAATAAACTTGGCATTGATTATTCAGCCATAAAACAAGTTGATAACGCCGCCGATTTCAATATTATCAATGGCAGCCATAATGACCCCTCTGTTTATCAGGAAATGATAAATAGACTGCCCTATATTTTTAAAGACCCGCACAAATTCAATAAAAAGGTTGACCCTAAAAAGTTACAATTCGGTTCCAAGATAGATGAAAATAGTGGGGCGCGTGAGGAATATTTTACGGTAAAAGAGGTAATAAGCCCTGAATTTATAAAGCTAAGTAAAGGATTAACGATAAAGCTGCTTGGCATCAAACAAAATCCGATTGTTAACGGTAAGGCTTTGGCATACCTTATAGATAAATTAAAAGGGCAAAAGGTTTTTTTGAGATACGATAGCTTAAAGTATGATAATGAAAATAATCTACTATGTTATCTTTACCTGCAAAATAAAACCTTTATTAACGCCCATTTAATAAAAGAAGGATTGGTTGCCGTGGATACAGAGACCGATTTTAAATATAAAGAAAGGTTTATTAACCTAAATAGGGGCGGTTATGCCGAAAAATAAAAAAGAAAAATATTCGAAAGAATTTGGCAAAAAAGAAAAAGTTCTTAATTATACCTGCCAGACTTATCAGTTATCAAGACCGGATAAAGTCGGAGCGGTTATGGCACTAATAAGGGAATGCCAGCCTAAATCTTTTGAAGATTGGGAACGCTGGTATTTTGAAAATGCTTATACGGAAAGCAGGAGTAAGAGTAAGACAAGAACCAAAATCACGAAAGAGGAACTTATAGAGCTTGGCGAAAGATTATATGTTAAAATTAAAGAAATTGTTATACCTGAATGGGAAGAAGCATTCAGACAATTAACCCTTCAGGATTGCACCGACTATATTTATAATCTGACAATATGCAGGACATATGACGGCTTTTTGACGGAAAAGTCCGTAATAAACGATAACTTAGCTAAAAGATTTCCGGACGTTAATTTTCTTGAATCCGATCCCCAGCTTGACCATGCAGGGGATATAGATTACCTAGGTTGGATTGGAGATAAAGCTTTTGGCATACAGATAAAACCAGTAACGGCCAGAGCAAACTTTGGTAACTATTCCGCTTCGGAAAGAATGAAAGCAAGTTTCGAAGAATTTGAGGAAAAATTCGGCGGTAAGGTTTTTATCGTCTTCAGCGTTGACGATAAAGTTGAGAATAAGGAAATTCTATCTGAAATAGAGGATGAAATCTCAAGACTAAAAGCAGGGAGAAAAATATAGTTTTAATTTATTAATAATTTAATTATACAGGATTGACACAGAATTTTGAACAGTCCCCTGAAGATTAAATTTAATAAATTTTTTCAATTAAACAAACGGAAAAACATTCTATTGCTTCGCCTTTACCCACGCTATCTATACCTTCTTTAGTTTTGCCTTTAATATTAATGCATGATTGAGGTATATCTAATGCCCCAGAAATTGCAAAAATCATTTCCTCTTTGTAATCTTTTATTTTTGGTGTCTGCGTTATTATCGTAATGTCAATATTAATTATGCTGCAGCCTTTACCCTTAATTATTAAATATGCTTCTTTCAACATAAAAACGCTGCCGATATTCTTAGTTGATTCGATATTATCGGGGAATAATGTTCCTATATCGCTTAAACCTGCTGCTCCTAGCAAAGCATCGGTCAAAGAGTGCAGGACGACATCCCCGTCTGAATGGGCAACCGTTCCAATATGATTTTCAATTAAAATTCCGCCTAAATACAGAGGTTTTGTTTTATCGCCGAACCTGTGCAAGTCATAACCGTGTCCTATTTTTAAATTTGACATAATTAGTATTTAATGATTTTATTATTTATTGTTTATTTTTTTATTGTTCGTATTATTTGTATTCATTTTATTAAATTTATTTATTAAAAATTCTGCCAGCTCCATGTCAAAAGACGATGTTATTTTTATATTAAATTCATTAGAAATAATAGGTTTAACGGGGTATCCGTAATTTTCTGCAAATGATATATCGTCTGTAAATTTTTCAATGTTTTCATCATTTTTAAAGACGGCATCCATAGCTTTTTTTATTAAATTAAATTTAAAAACCTGAGGAGTTTTAGCTGCAATCAAATTATTTCTGTTTAATGTGCTTAGATATTTTAATTCAGAATTTGCTGAATCTAATTTGTTTTTATTATTTTTATCATTATTATTTATGTCTTTGATATTTTCAATATTTTTAACAGTGTTATTATTATTATTATTTATCTTTGAATCTTTAAATGTTTTAATTGTATCAGATAAAGGACTATATAAAAAAGAAGCTCCAAATTCAACTGCTGCCTTATATAAGAGGCTAATTTCATCGTTTGTCACAAAAGGTCTTGCGGCATCGTGAATAAACACTATGCTATCATTGGAATAAATAATTTTTTTTTCAATATATTCAATATAATTTAAAGCGTTATAAACTGATTTTTGTCTTAAATCTCCGCCCTCAATTATTTTTATTTTATCAATTATATTTGTATGTATATTTGCATAATCTGTTTTACGGTAATTTTTTTTTATTGCATCGGTATTAGCGTCAATATCGTCAATGTCGTTAATATCATTATTATTAGCATTATTAATATTATTATATTCATTAAATATCAGTTTTTTATTGATAAATTTTTCCCAATCAAATTTAAAAACATTTTGAGGCGGAACCGTTATAATTATGTTATCAAAGTTTATAGGCAGGTATTGGTTTGTAAAAATTTCAATGCTTCTGATTAACAATTCTTTTCCGCTTATTTTAATTAATTGTTTAGGGATATCAAATCCAGTTCTTTTGCCTGTTCCCGATGCGAGAATAACGGCATAAGTTTTTGTAGTTTGCAAAGAGTCCTCCCCAATTCCTCTCATTCCTCTTATTATTTAATTTGTCGTATATAATAATATAGTTATATAATTTAAACATATATTTATATAAATATATATTATATGTTTAAATAGCGTGAATAATATATTATATATAATTAAATTATAAATTATTTAATAATTTTTTTAAATGTTTTTAATTATAAAGTGTAAAAAAAAAGTAACAAAAATTTAATACAACCGTCATAAAATTGTAATAAATATATGTTATATATAATATAAGTAATTTTAACCAAAAATATTTATATAAATATATTATATAAATATATATTAGTTATTTAAGCATAAAAAATAAATTGACATTAATTATTAAAAAATATATATACTAAGTATAAAATTAAATTTTGAATTTAAATTTAAAATCAAAATTGTTAAACATTATATATTAATATAATTTAAATAAACATTATGTATTAATATAATTAAATGAACTATATATAAGTACATTAATCCTGTAATGGAGACTATCAATGTATTTCAATGGTAAATCATATGGGAATCCAGAAAATAAATTTCTATTAAAGGATTAAAGAAGTAATAAAAAATACTTAAATATTATATTTATATTTTTTTAATTATTCTTTAGGAGGAATTATGGAAAATATTGAGAAGGAATCTGTCTTTAAATTTGCAATCTTAATCAAGTCTTTTGAAGCCTTCAAGCAAATAAAAGCAATTATACTTTTACTTATTACAATTATAATTTCAGCCGCTATTTTTGAAGGCACAATTAGAGTAACGGCAGAGATAGCGTTGAAATCCGCTGTATTATCAATTTTTGTTTTTCTTATCGGCGCTGCAATAAGTCTAATTATTTTTTTGATTGGATATACAGCGACCGGTAAAATTCTAATGGAGTTTGCCAAGCATAAATCTTCAATAAAAGTTTCCAATGCAATTATATTTTCAATTTTTTCATTTTATAAAATAATTATTTCTGAAATTATTTTATTCATCATTCCTTTTGTAGTAGCCTTAGTTGTCCTCATATATTTTTTAATAGCAAAAATTCCGGCAATAGGTTCGTTATTAGCTTTTATTGGAATTCCTGCATTTACCATAGTTTACGCAATTATTCTTTTAGGTATCGTATTGATGTCTTTTGTAATTATACCTATGGTATTTGAAGGAAATAATATAAAAGAAATATTTGTTAAAACATATACATTATTTAAAAAACATAACACATTAATTTTTGGATATTTTATATTTATTAATCTTGTGTCGTTCATGATAGGCATTATATTTTTTGCTTTATTAACAGGCTCGTTAAGTTTGACGACAGGAATTTTAATGGTGACTCATCCGACATATTTATTTAATATGGGCGGAATAGGAGGAGGATTTTCGCCGTATTCTTCAGGGTTTGGATATGAAAATCCAATGAGCAGTTTTATGGGAATGGGAGCTTTTCAATCAATTATGATGTACGGCGCATTTGTCGGATTTGGAATTGCCATAATATATATGCTTTTACTTGTTTTGCAGATGGTGTATATGATGTTAGGTCAATCTTATATCTATCTTGATATTATTAAAGATATGAATTTTAAAGATGCAGAAGCTCAGTTTAGTTCCGCAGCTTCAAAAGTAAAATCTAATATAGATAAGTACAAAGAAAAGGCAGCCGATATTAGCCAGAAAAGCAGCCGTGCACACAGCGGCGCGGATAATAATAATAGTAATAACAACAATGATAACAACGATGAAGGCGTCAATACTAATTATAGTAATTATTCTAATTCCAATGATGACCTCGGCAGCTTAAACGGCAACACGACTGAAAACCGGAATAATAAAAATATAAATGCAAACAATACAAATAACATCATAAATGACAATAACAATAATAACAATAATAGTGAAAAAATTTGCCCTAATTGCGGAACAAAAAATAAACCCGATGCAAATTTTTGTGAAAGCTGCGGCGAGAAATTAAATTAAAATTAAGGGAGCAGAAAAGATGTTTTGCAATAAATGCGGCGCTAAAATAGAAAATGAGAATGCTAAATTTTGTCCTAAATGCGGTAGCAAATTTGATAAACAAGTTAACGAACTTAATGAAGTTAATGAAAAATCCGTCGAAAAAAATCAAGAAGTGTTAAATACATCTTTAAAATTAAATAATTCAGAATCTAAAGTTGCCGAAGCAGGTAATATTAATAATAATCAAAATACAGATAATAACAAAAACTACAATAATAGCAGCAGCAAGAATAACAGTAACAACAACAATAATAATAACTACAATAAGAATGACAATAAGAATGATAATATCGGTAAGTTTAATAATAACAATAGTAAGAATGATAAAAATAAAATTAATGTAAATTATAAACAAAAAAGTGAAAGCGGTAATAAAAAAAATAAAGGTTTATTGATAGCCTTAATAAGTTTTATTTTTATTGTTGTTATTAGCGGAAGCGCGATTTTGTATTTAAATCAAACAGGAAAACTAAAAATTCCCGGGATGCCGCATTTAAATTTTTTGACTTTTATGAAAAAAACTGAAACATCATCAAAAAATTCTAAGAATAAAAAATCATCTAAATTAAAAAAGTCAAAGTCAATATCTGTAAAGAAAACAAGCAAAAATAAAAAAAATCCTAGCGTTGTTTCGCCAATCAGCAATAATGTTTCAAGTAATTCAAGCGCTGCTGCTGCTACTGCAGGTTCTTCTCCAACCTATGTTTACAGCAATAATAGCAACCAATCTACACCGGCGCCGGCATCGCATCCAAATTTAAATAGCAATAATAATTCACGTTCGCAGTCTCAAAGCGCTTATCCAATATTTAGAGATTCGCTTGGATTAGCTCATGCGTCTATAACGGGAATAAGTCCGGATATGTCATTGCAAAGCAATGTTCCTGCAGTAATAATAACTGAAGTCTTAACCGATGGTGCAAGCGCTTCAGACGGAAAAAATGCCACCTTAAATTCATCATTTTATGTTAAAATGCCCTCTGATTTATCATCTCAACGTATTAAATTAATTTATAAAATAACAGGAAACGGTCTCGTTGCGTATAATTATTCTTATGTAAATGTAAATAAACCGGGTATTTACAATATTGGTTTAGCGCTTAACATTCCTTCCAATTTTCCTGCAGGAACATTTACCTACACATTAACGGCGGAGTCTCCTGCTACAATTGAAGAATCTACGGCAGCAGTTTTTAAAGTTCAATAAATTTTTAATGTAATAAAAACTAAAAATTAATTATTGATAAAAAATTTAAATTAACATTGACAGTATATGAATATCGCATCCAATGTATTATATAATGTGTATAATTATTTTTTATAAACAGGTTAAAATGTAATTACCGCAGTTATTAGTGTTTACAAATATTATATAAAAGTTTTTACAAGTTTTGTCGGCAATTATGAGAACAACAATATGATATATAATTAATAAGATGTCTATTATATATATGCAACACAATAATATAACTAAAAAATTTGTGTATATATTTTATTGTTGTAATAAAAGAAAAAGATAAAAAGAAAAATTATTTATGATTTATGATTTATGATTTATTAATTATTTTTTAATTAATTTTATAGGAGGATGTAACTATGAAGAAATCGTATTTAATAGTATTTTTTTTAATAATTTCTATTTTCTCGGCAAGTTTTATGCTGTCAGGATGTTCTAATATAGGCAGTTCTATAAACGGAACGTATTATTCTACTACTCTTGGTAAAACAAGTTATATCGAATTATTTAAAAAAGGGCGTTGTTATATTCATACAAATTATATAGATTCAATGGGGAAATGGATAATGCATAAAAACAGGATAACTATGCAGGTAAGTTCTGCAGTTCTGCATTTTAAATATTTAAACGGAGCATTGTATCAGGTGGTTAAAGGAAAATATAAACATTTTGTTGTTATTCACAAAATACCATTTGAATCGACAAGTGAATTTGTAAAAAAATCGGGTTACCAGGCTCTTTCCAATCAAAATCATAGCAATATTGTAGGAAATTATAAAGGCTATTTTTCTTTATCTCAGAAAAAAATGACATCAGGTTTTTTTGGCAGTTATTTGCAATGGGTTGCCGCTAAAACGCCGGTTGATTTAAAGATAAAAGGCAAAAATAAAGTAATATTGTCAGGTAAAAAATTGTTCAGTCCTGTTACTTACCGTTATACTGTTTCAGGTGATGTCGTTTCTATAAACGGGAGCGCCGATGTGTTTAATTATAGCGCTAATACGTTAAAAGGAAAATATTTAATTTTAAGGCATAAAAATAAAATAGCTTTAGTTTCCTCACAAAATAAAAGCATTTATTTTATAAAACAATAACGGAAAAAGAAGAATAATAAAGCAATCAGTTAAATTTTTCTATTTTAAAAAAATTAATTAATGCTAAAGTATTGTAATCGGCTATGAATATAGCGTATGTCAATGGAGTGTGTTAAAACTAATTAATGCTAATATATTAACCCCCCATTAGTCAAGATATTTATCGCATAATGTAGTTAGAACCCAATTTTAGTTTACGGGAATTAGTTTTATTTAATATTGTAATTTAAATTAATTTTAAATTAAATTGTCTTCAGGGAGGTTTTATTATGGGTGATGATTTAGATTTATCAGCGGTTCAAAACGCATCAAACGGTAACTCGGATAGTCAAAAGATGATGACTTATACGACGCAAAAAAAAAGTGAGGCGCTTGCCGTTGTTTTATCATTTTTTATTCCAGGGCTAGGACAAATGGTCACTGGATATTTTGGTAAAGGTATAATATTTTTTTTAGTTGAATTTGTTTTGGCTGTTATGGCATTTATTTTATCCTTTATTTTTATAGGATTGTTATTATGGCCAGTATGGTTTGGAATTTGGATATGGAATTTAATAGATGCTTATTTAACTATTAAAAAATTTAATACTAATCTAATGCTGAAATTACAAAATGATTAAAAAATAACTATAATAACCAAATTGTCAACTGCCCCGTCTTATAGAAGACGGGGCAGTCAAACTATAAATTTTTGATGAAATTCTTTGTTAATTCTCTAAAATATAATATGGAAATATGATATAACAATATTTTTTATTAAATTAATAACATGATATATTATATATCTTTTATTTATTTAATATGGCAAAAATTTTCTAATGAAAAAATTGAAAAAGAGTAAAAATTATAGAAATAAGTATTGCGGTATAAGGCAGCATAACTTTAATAAACCATTTAGTAAGTCTTAATTCAAGCTGGTCAATTTTAGCATCAAATGCTATTACGATATGCTCTATATTTATTCCTAAATTTTCAGAATTTTTTTTCAGTTCAGTTTTAACGCCGTCAATTTTGGTGTCAAGTGTTTCAAACTTATTCAATAATTCTTTTTGATTCTCTTCAATTTTTCTTCAAACTGCACTGTTATTTCGCCGCTAAAAACGCTGCTTTTTATTGCTTCTGTTAAAGCAACAGCTTGAGTTTCAGCTTGTTCCTGAGTAAATCCGCCGCCCATTAATTTTTTAGAATATTGCAGTGTGTCAAAAAATATAGCGTCCATAATAAAATGCCGTCAAATTTTATTAATAATTTTGATATTATTTTTATTGATTATATTATATTTATGGTATAATTATACCATAAATTGAGTTAAAATTTTAATAAATTATTTTTAATTTCATATTTTTTAAATTAAATAACTGCAAAAAAATTACTTATATGATTTTAATCTATATTTAGTAATATATTTAGTGGATTAATTATCAAAATTAGTTATAAAGTAATTAATTAACAGGAACTAAATTAAAAAACTTGTTATATCTCGTAAAAATAATTATAAAAAATAACTTATTTTAATACAAGTTAAATATAGTTAAACTTTTATTACAATTAGATTAAATATTTATTTCAATTTAATTTAAAAAATTAATTTAAAAAATTTGATTTAAATTATATATTTTAATATATAGCAATATTTTATTTATTAAAAACTTATTAATTAAAATTTTTTATTATGCTTTTAAAGCTCTTTAACAATAAAAAAGGCTTTAGTTTATTGGAAATCGTTATAACAATTATAATATTAGGCATATCTTTAAGCGCTATTCTTGAGAGTTTCATTGTAGGTTCCGCTTCAAGCGTTCGAATAGCAAATGAAGTTACGGCAACGAATTTAGCTAAACAGTATATGGCTGATATATATTACTGCAGCGAAGCGGGAGGTCCTAGCTCAGGCGGCACAATTTGCAATAATTTTAACAGCGCTAACGGAAGCAGCGCTAACGGAAGCAGACATAGCATTTGGAATATCGGTTTATCAGGTTTTAATCAATTTATTATTTCGCCGCAAGGTCCCATGCCTTTAAATAATTATTGTTTTTATACGACTATTACGCCGACTTATTACTCAGCGATAAATAGCGCTAACGGAAATGCGAGTATATATATTAACGGGCAGCTTAATTGGACGCCAAATAATAATTCTTCAGCCGCTGCTATTGCCATTGTTGTTAATACAGGCTGGTATAATTCAATTTTGACGAACGGGACGCCTACCTGCTCTGCGCCGCCGACAGCGTATCCAAGCGTCTCATTAAGCACAATTTTTACAAAATATTGATATTTATATTTAAAAAAAGTATAAGTAAAAAAGTATAAGTAAATTAATAAATATAAGTAAAAATTAAAAATTAAGGAAAAACTGAATATTTTTTATTTAATAATACAATATATATAAATATATAAATGCAAGATATATATAAATATATAAATAAAATATTAAAAAAGTATTTCAAGAGGTTATTGTATTGTATTGATATATTGTATTGTATTGATATATTGTATTGTTAGTTTAAAAAATACCATTCATAAGATATAATAAATATTATTATGAAGTCATTAAAAACATTAAACTTAAAAGATAACGAAGTACAAGCTATAACCGAACTAAAGAAAAGGATTTTACAGCTATATCCGGATGCAGCAATAGTCTTGTTTGGTTCAAAGGCGAGAGGGGATTTTAATAAAGATTCCGATATTGATTTATTAATTTTGCTTGATGCAGCTGTAAATTCCAAAGTAGAAAGCAATATTATAAGTAATGCATTGTCAAATGTTTATTTAAAATACCCCGACAATGTTTTTAATATATTAATAAAAAATGAAAATGAGTGGAATCATTATAAAGGCAATCCTTTTTTAAAAGAAAATATCAATAAAGAAGGAATATATATATGAAACAAGAAATAATAGACTATGCAAAATTTCAATTAGAAAAATCAAAAAATACATTAAAAGACGCTGAATTATTATATGAAAACGACCGATTAACAAGTGCTGTTAATAGAATTTATTACGCAATATTTTATTCTGTAACCGCTATTATGAGCCTCTATGGATTATCAACATCAAAACACTCTGGGATGCTGTCAAATTTTAATAAAGAAATTGCAAATAGAGGTTTGATTAATAGAGAACTTAAAGATTTTTATTATGACGGACAGAACCCCGTGTCTTTAGACATGGGGAGGTTCAGATGTTTAATAAACGGCAGAAAGGAGATTACGAAATATATCAGTTTAATAATCAAGATGTAAAAGAATGGCTTGATAAGGCAAAAGATTTTATAGAGAAAATTGAAGAACTGACACTTAAAATTATTAAAGAAGAAAAAGAACCTGCAAATGAAAAATGACTTATTTAAGAATAATAAAGGATTTACGCTTCTTGAATTGGTAATGACGATTATATTGATTGGAATAATGTCGGTTGGGCTGTATCAGGTTATTATATTTGGAATTAATGACTATATGCTTAACGAGAATGCACTTCATCAGGTAAATTCCATGAGTTATGCAAGCTCCGTGATTAGAAGGAATTTAGAAGAAGCCGCTATGCCGCCGACATCGCAGATTAATGGAAAAAACAACGGTCAAATTTGTTATATTAAAAATGCGATCAATCCTTCAAAGTTGTCTAACAGTCAGCCGATTGTTGTATTTAATTTAGCTTCTCAATCAACATCCTGCGGCAGCGTCACGGAACCCTGCAATGCCATTGCATTTTATAAATATATATATATAAGTGGAACGGCTCAAGAAGAAGAATTAGTTGTTTTTTGCGTTAACAATAATAATGTATTATATAAGCAGGTAACAACAACAAGCAATGGAACGACAACGGCATATCCTATTTCGGATAATATTAGCGGTATTAGTTTTTAGTTTTGCGGGTTTTTTAAGCGGCTGCCAAAGCGGGACCCACAACGCCCCGCCGCCGGCTGTTTCAAGCAATTGCGCGCAAAACGCAACAACTAAGATGTATTCTTGCGGAATTCAATTTACGGTAAGTTCTACATCGGGAAATACTCAAACAAGCGGAGTTTCCGTAATTGTTGCTAATCCGCAATAGATTCATGTAATTTATATTCGTTCGTCTTACTTTTAGATGAATATATAAAATAAGGAATGACAAACTAATAATTATGATAAAATTTTTTAAAAACAGAGTTATTAAATCAAACAAAGGAATTTCAATTATATTTGCCATTATTATAATTGTTTTAATGGGACTGGCAGGTTCCGTATTTGCTTACCTTATGGCTTCAAGCAGTATAACATCAAGGCAAAATTTGTTAAGCGCCGAAGCAAAATATGCGGCTAAGTCGGGTATTGAAATTGCTATGTATCAATTAAAGAACAGCAGCAACGGCAACAGCAATTTTAGCAGCAGCGTTCCTGCGGACGTAAGCTGCCCAACTACTCCTGTTATTCCGCAGGGAGTTACTTTATCTCTAAGCACAAACTATCAATATATTTATGGAAATTTAGCACCGAATTATTCAATAGATAATTACACTCCTTCATTTTGCGCTTTGGTTGCCCAACAAAGCAACGACAACAATACATCTTGTTATATCATAACCGCAAACGGACAGGCAGGCGGAACTACAAGAGAAATCAGCGCAGAAGTCGGCATAAAAACAAGCGCAAGCGGCAACTGCGCAAGCGGAGGCAATAATATTATTTTTGTTGAAAATGAGCTTCCAAATTCTAATAATTAACTTATACATTATCAACATCATTAATTAACATTTAACTAAATGAATTTAACTAAATAAATTTAACTAAATTATATTTTAACTAAATAAATAAAATATTCATAAGGCCAATATGCTAAATACAGCCCTTTATTCTATAAATTTTGGGGAATTTTTTTTTGAAAACTTAGATTGTTTTGCCAATCTTGCAAAAATAGGTCTGAAAGAAATTGTATTAATTCATGTTATAGATATAAATAAATTACAACACAGTTTATATTCCCGCTATAATAAAGAAGATGAAGAAAAAATACGAAAATTTTCCAAAATAAAGCTTGAAGATATTAAAAATAATTTAGAAAAATACGGCTTTGGAGTCAGCTATGTTATCAGAACGGGAAATATTGCCGATGAAATAGTGGGCGAAGCCGAAAAAGAAGATGTTGATTTTATAATTTTAGACAAAAAGGCTGTAGGTAAAAGTAAAACTAATGCTTTTTTTGCTTTTTACGATTCCCCTCTTTATGAAATTATCGCTAAATCAAAAAAGCCTGTTTTAATAACCAAACGAATTTTAATGCATTCGTCAAGTTTAATAAAAAACGATGAAAAAGATGATTTAGATTGCAAAAATACTTTTACCGATGTTATGTTTGCTACTGATTTCTCGGAATCATCTCTTAAAGCAATTTATGTTTTAGACAAAATACCTGCCGATATTATTAAAACTATGACATTATTTACAGTTTTAGATGAAAAATATATTAGAAATTTAGACCAAAACGCCATGAAAAAGCTTGAATTAGATATCGCAGGCAAATTTGAAGGTATAATTGAAGATTTGCGTTATAGATATTCTAAAGAAAAAAATAATCTTAATATTGCCGTCAGAAAAGGGACTCCCTGCAAGGAAATAATCAGCTTTATATTACAAACCGATAAAAAACTTCTTATCATAGGATATAAAGGTGAAGATAAAGAAAAACTAAAAGAAATATTTCTTGGAAGCACGGCTCAAAGACTGATTGGAGCATTGCCCTGTTCTATTCTTGTCGTAAAGTAAAATAGTAAAAAAATATTCCGGATATACTAATATAATGCACAGTATTTTTTATTTATTTAATTTAACTATAAAAACACATATTTATTAGATCTCAAATTTGCCGATAAAAAATTTTAATTGTGGATTCCCGCTTTCGCGAGAATGACACCCGTTTGGTGAAAAGGTTAAATTCCAGCAAAGTCATTCCTGCAAAAGCAGAAAAGTTCCGAAGATAGAAACGCACGCCGTTTCTGTTCACGAGGCTATAAGCCGAGAGCGAAGCGGTCATCCTGAAAAGAAATTTCTAACGGCGATTTAAGGATTTAATATAAATTTATTTTATTTATATTTAAACAAATTTAATACGGCTATTAATATATAATATAGTTATCTTCATATCATATATGTCATATATGTATCCGATTTATTTATTTTATACCATATATACCATATATGTATCTGATTTATTTATTTAATTTATTTAATTTATTTAATTTATTATTTTAATATAATTTAATATAGATTTATTTTGTTCCTATTTTAAAAAATTAAATATGACGACGGACCCTTTAAAAAAATTTCATAATGAAGATTGGCATACTCCTGAAGGAAGACTTGTAAGAGAATTTGTATTCGGCATTAACGACGGGCTTGTAACAACCATCGGTTTTGTTGCAGGCGTTACAGGGGCATTGGTAAATACAAAAATTGTTCTTATGTCCGGTATGGCGGAAGTTGTTGCGGGCACGATATCAATGTTTTTCGGAGCTTATCTTGCAACAAAATCGCAAAATGAATTTTATATGAAAGAAATAAATAGGGAAAAAAGAGAAATAAAAGAAGATCCTGCGCATGAAGAAGAAGAGATATATGAAATATACCGCGATAAAGGTTTTACCGATGAAGAAATAAAACCGATTGTGAAAAGATTAATGTCGGATAGAAAGCTGCTTCTTAATTTTATGGTAAAAGATGAGCTTGGAATAGGAAATAATTCTCATGAAAATCCGATAAAATTAGCCGCTTATACCGGCGTTTCCTTTTTAGCGGGAGGCATCCCTCCTTTAATTCCTTATTTTTTTATAAAAAATTCAACTATTGCCGTAATTATTTCTATTTTGTTTTCAATTTTAGTGCTTATTTTTACAGGTCTTGCAAAATCAAAAATAACAAAAACCAATCCGTTTAAAAGTGCTTTAGAAGTTGTTATTATTGGCGGTATCGCCGCTGCTATAGGGTTTATTGCAGGCAGATTTATTGCTTACGTTTGATAATATAAATTATTGATTAATTTGTTCCTGCGTATTGCATTGTAATCCGGAAAGTTACGGAGTAGAAACGCACGCCGTTTCTGTTTACGAGGCTATAAGCCGAGAGTGAGGCAGGAATCCAGCATTGCTTATTATTGAAATATCATTGACATTTTCTATACAAGGATTAAGGCATAAACATTGACTTTTATATAAATATATAATACATTATATTAGCATTAAAAAATAATAAATAATTTAAAGGAAAAATTGAAAATGCCGTCAACCGAAAATATTAAAGAGAATGCTATAAGGAAGCTTATCCAAGAACTTATTGTCCCTGATTTAAGCGAGATTAAGAGTGAACAAAAAGTAATTAAAGAAAGGATAAATTCGCTTGAAGAAAAGATAGATTCCGTAGATAGTAAGCTTGATTATAAAATAGATGCCGTAAACGACAAAATAGATTCTCTTAAAAATGAAATAAACAGTAAAATAGATTTTCTTAACGACAAAATAGATTTAATGAATAAATATAACGAGAGACTGCTTGATATTATACATCCTTCACAAAAATAATATATACTTTGTTCGCATTACGGAAAACTTAAAATTTCTTAAATAAATTTTTTTTGATAGTTAAATTTTATGATAAAATATAAAATTATGATAAAATTGTTAAAAAAAGGAATAAAAAAAGATAAATTAAAAAGGTTATAAAATATAGAAAGTAAGCAGTAAAGCCGTTATTTTACTTAATTTAATTTTTTATATTAATTGCATTCGCTTTATATTAATTGCATTCGCATGGCGTAGGCCGCTGGTTCGATTCCCATACTCTCCATCACCTATTTACCGGTATAAATTAGCAATTCTTGCTGTTGTTTATTTTATTATATTTAATATTTTTTCGCAAATGCGCCAAATAAAATAGCTGCCGCAATTAGCATTGCCGCGACGACGGAATAAGCCGCAATATAATTATAATAACTAAAAGCAACACCTATAATAACAGGTCCTAATATAAACCCTAAATCGCTCAATGTTCTGTATATCCCTATTGCTTCTTCATAATGATTTTTATCAACGCTGTCCATTAAATATAAATTTCTTGCAGGACCGGAAAATCCTCCTCCGGCGCTTAAAAGTATAATAGAAGCAATAAAACCGTCTAAATTTTTAAATATTATAAACCATAACATACCTGATGCCGAAATAGCAAAGGATATAACTATTGACCTTTTAATGCCTAATTTATTAATTACTCTGTCGGAGTAATATGTCAATGCAACTCCGATAAGACCGGATACAGACACAAGCAAGCCTATATAAAACTGATTAATATGTATTATACTTATACCTACTAACGGCACAAGTTCCCTTCTTGAACCGATTCTTGAAAAGAAAAAAGAAAAAGTTAAAAAGCATAAAAGCATAAAACTTAGATTTGCAATTAAATTGATGTATTTTTCTTTTTTATATTCTTTTATTTTTTTGTCGTGATTTTCAGTTTCAGTATTGATATGTTTAGCGCTTGCTATACCTGTATTATAGCTATTATCTGTACTGATGTTCTTTTTTGTATTTCCGTTTCCGTCATTAATATTGTTCTTATCGTTAAGCTTATCAACATTAATATTATTATTCTTAACATCATTAATATCAACCTCAATGTCAATATCTTCCTTATTCTCAATCGTGCTTTCATCATCGGTATTATTATTGTAAATTTTTTTTAATAATTTTCTGTTATATATTGATATTGAAAAGCCTATAAACATTATAACAGCATAAAGCAAAAAGGCGCTTTTAAAATGAAATTGAAAAGCTACGGCAGCGCCAATAAAAGGGGCTATCCCCATAGATAGTCTTCTTGCTATCATATACTTACTTAAAACCTTTGCTCTTTTCTTATCTTGATAAAGATGTTTGGTAAGCATTATCATTGAAGATGTATTTATAATGCCTGAACCAAACCCTTCTAACAATCTAAAAATAAATAATTCGTTATAAAAAGTGGAAAAATAATAACCTATTGCCCCTAAAAAAATCAAAAACATACCTACATGCATAAATTGCATTTTAAATTTTTTACTTAGAATACTTACGGGAATGTTAATCAAAATGCGGGCTAACCCGAAAGATGCAATTATTAATCCTATAGTAATTATGCTTGCGCCCAAACTTTTAGCATATAAAGGTAAAACGACGGTGTTCAACCCAAGTCCAAAATCGGCTAACGCAATTGTAGAAAGTATAGCTATTAATAAAGATTTCGTGGATTTATCTGAATTGCTGATTAAAGTATTATTTTTTGGTATTTTTTTATTCAATTTTTATTTGTGAGATTATGAGCGAAATAGCAATATATTTTAAATTAAGCAATATATTTTAAATTAAATTAATAGATTAATATGATTAATACTTTATTAGTTTAAATTGAATAATATTGAATATTGAATTAAAATATATATATGATATCATTATATTATTAGATTAATATTAATATAATGTAATATTTAATATAATTTCTACCAAATATATATGCAATATTTACCTAATATTTATATTATAACTACATAATAACAATGAACTATTTACATTTAATAACGTTTAAATAATTTATAAAAAAGTTTATAAAAATAATATACTAAAATGACTTAAAAGTCAATCAAAGATAATTTCTTATTATATTTGCGAAGCAGAAATGTTATAAATTTTGGGAAATCATAAAGTATTTAGAATCACTTGAATTACAATTTTTATGTGATACAATAAAAAAAGGTTTAGAGATATAGAGTTTATATTACATTTATTATTTATTATTTATTATTTATTATTTATTTATTTATTTATAGATATTTAATATAGAGATATAGCCATTTAACAAAAATTATTTAATATTTTTATTCTGTTTATTCTCTGTTTATTCTGTTTATTTTATTCTATCAGTTTTAATTTAATTTATGGAAATTTATAGAAAATTATGGAAAATAGAAACACCTTAAACAAGGAACAAATAATTAAAATACTGCAAAAATTTTTAGATGCCGAAATTGCCGGACGAGACCTTTATCTTCAGCAATCAAAAAATATTAACGACCCGTCGCTTATTCAAACATTAAAATCATTTGCATCTACGGAAAGCGGTCATATTATCAATATAAGAGATAAAATAACCGAGCTTGGAGGGAAGCCTCACTCCGTCAGCGAAGTTAGCGACATTCAAAAAGGACTGAGCGATGCATCTCATCAAGTTTCAGCTCCTTTAGATATGCTTAGAATAGATTTAAAAATTGAAGAAACTGCGATTAACGATTATACCGCTGCTACTGAAATCATTGACGATGAAGGTGTTAAAACATTAATAGAAAATAATCTTGCCGAAGAAATTCACCATTCTTTATATTTATCTAAAAAAATAAATGAGATATTAGAAAAAACAAGAAATAAAATTGGCGCTATTAGCAGGATTGAAAAGCCCGGCGGGAAGGAACCTTCCGAAATATTTAAGGCATCTGTTGAAGTTGGATTATTAAGGCTAAACAGAAGCTGGCTTGAAATGTTTATGTCGGGTTTAATCGCAGGTATGAATGTCACTTTCGGCATTATTGCTTCTTCTTACGTTGCCGGAGCAACGGAACCTTTAGTCGGAGGACCGACTTCTAAGATATTTGGGGCTTTATTCTTTCCGATAGGCTTTATGTTTTTGCTAATAGGAAAAAGCGAACTTTTTACAGAAAATTTTTTACTTCCGGTTACTACCGTTTTAGCAAAAAAAACTAAAATACGGAGGTTATTTAAATTATGGGGATTAACTTTAGCCGGAAATATGGGAGGTATTTTTCTATTTGCCTTGATTATTGCAAGTTCTTTAGGATTACTATTGCCTGTATTTGTTATTAATCATATTCATACCGTAGCGCATAGTTATATGTCAAAGTCTCCTTATATTATGGTGCTTAGCGGTGTTTTTGCCGGGTGGCTTATTACCCTTATGACCTGGCTTTTAATTGCTTCAAGCGGAACATTGGCTCGAATAATTATAATATGGGCAGTTGGTTTTATGATTTATCTCGGTTCTTTCAGCCACATAGTTGTCGCCTCTTCAGAAATATTAATATCTATAAATTCAAGTTCGGGAATGTCATATATTCCATGGTTGACAAAATTTGTTCCGTTGACTATTATCGGAAATATGATAGGCGGTTTAGTCTTTGTTACAGTATTCCAATATTTGCAGATATTGCATGCAGGCGGAAAGACGGAGATGAGTTTATATTCGTCAAGCGAACTTGATATGCTTAGCAAAGCAGTTGACCGAAGAATTGAAGATGCTGAAGATACATTATAAATTAATAATTTTTTAAATAGAAATTTTTTTAAAAAAATGATATATTATAAAAATATATTATAAAAATATAATATAAAAATTATAGATATAATATAAAATAGATATAAATAATATTAATATAAAATCAAAACTTTGTTTCTGATAGCGGCAGTTTGATTAACAAATTTTAAATCGTGAATTAAATTTATTATTTCTATTAAATAAGGAGGACAATAAATAATGGAATATGATGAAAACGGAGTTAGTATTGTCTCTAATGAATTCAAAAAAGAAATTTTTGAAGAAGCAAAAAAAGATTTTAGATATGAAGAGTATGTAAAAGGATGTCTTAATTGCGGAGTGTGTACGGGAGGTTGCCCTCCTCACAGGTTTTTTGATTTTTCTCCGAGAATGGTTCTTCAAAATTGCAAATCAAATGACCCTGAACTTGTATGGGGAATGATGGACGAGTATGTCTGGGCTTGTTTTCAGTGTTTTACATGCGCTATGATTTGTCCTTTTTTAAATAATCCTGGCGGCGTTATTGCAATATTAAGAGAAATTTCTGTAAGGAGAGGGTTCGAATCTGCAAAAAAAGTTTTAAAACCATACTCCCGCGTTCTTTTGAAATTAACCGCTTATGGAAATCAATTATCTCCGGATATGATTCAGCCTGATTTTTTTCCTGATTGGGGACCGCATATAGGATATGCCTCTCAGGATTTGCCGTTAAAAAGAAAAGCTATTCCGATGCCCACGCTTCAAGTTACAAATCTTGCATGGGATGTCGCTCCAGAAGCAATGAAAGAACTTTATACTATTTTTGAAGAAGCGGGCGTGTTTAAAATTATAGAAGTGGTAGACCCTGCATTATATGAAATAATTCAGGATATTGTTGATGATGTTAGAAGCGAATAAGTGTGAAAAAGATTAATTTTTTAGATACAATATTTATTATATAAACATTGTAAACTTAAACTGACATATAATAATAGTATTACCGTATTATTTTATTGAAATACTATTTTACTTTAATTAATCGGGAGAACATAATATGGCTATTGAAATCAGAAACAGATTGGGACTTGCCGATGTTAAATCAGATTTTAGACATATTGCAGGCAGAAAAATTGAAAATATTCATGAGGAGCTTTTAGAACTGGAAGCAAAAGGAGAAATAAAAGTAATTCACATTACTGATGCAAACAAACCGATTGAAGCCGAAACCTTATTCGGACGGAAAAAGAAGATACCTACAACTAAATTGTGGCATCATAAATCTTGCGGTCAATGCGGAAATATTCCCGGTTATCCGGTATCTCTTTTATGGTTTATGAATAAATTTGGCACCGAATATATAGATGAAAGAAATCAAACATCCTGTACGGCATGGAACTACCACGGGTCTGCTACTTCTAATCCTGTCGGTCTTGCCGCCGTTGCCGTCAGAAATTTTCACAGGGCTTACGAGTTAGGGTTATTTCCGTTGATACATTGCGCAACTTCTTTTGGCGATTATAAAGAAATGCGCAACCTTCTTGTTGAAAATAAAGAATTAAGGGATGAAGTAAGAAGAATAATGCATAAAATAGGCAGAGAGCTTGTACTTCCTGAAGAAATTGTTCATTATAGCGAATGGGTTCACGTTATGAGATTTGAAATTGCAAAATTAAAAAAATATGATTTAAGTAATATCATTACGACGGTTCATCCTGCTTGCCACTGCTATAAGATGATTCCTGAAGATTGTATTTACGACAAAAACATTTACGCAGGAAAAAGGACTGCCGTTTCGACGGGCGTTGCCCTTGCTCTAGGCGCTCAAGTTGCCGATTACTCTACATGGTATGATTGCTGCGGGTTTGGATTCAGACATATTTTAACGGAGAGAGAAGCTTCCAGATCGTTTGTAATGGACAGAAAAATAAGACCTATGGTACGAGAAGCTAATTCCGATGTTTGCATAACGCAAGATACGGGATGCACCACAACTCTTGATAAAAATCAATGGATAGGAAAAGCTATGGGTTATACCGAACAGGTTCCCGTTATGGCAGATGTTATGTTTGCTGCGCTTGCCTGCGGAGCGGACGTCTATAAAATAGTGCAGCTTCAATGGCATACGACAGATTGGAGACCGTTATGCGAAAAAATGGGAATTGACTGGAAAAAGTCAGAAGAAGAATATAAAGCTTATTTAGAACAGTTGAGATCGGGCGGAAAACCGGAAAATTTATATGAATACGCATAATTAATTACGATTTAATAATTAAATTTAACAACATATAAATTAATGCTACCATAATAGGCTAATACTATTATAATTTGTATGATAAATTAAGAAATATAGTAATTAAGCAATACAAAATAATTAAACAATATATATAATAGTTTATTATTAATTATAACTATTTATTTACATTTTAAATATAATTTATATTTAAAAAAAGGAGGCATTATATGGCTGAAAATATTCTTGTTATCGGCGGCGGTCCTGCAGGGCTTCATGCCGCTATTGAACTTGCTGAGTTAGGCGTTAATGTCAGCTTAGTAGAAAGAGATACGTTCTTAGGAGGAAATCCAAAAAAATTTAAATATAAGTATTTATTCCCTGACCTTCAGCCTGCCGACGATGTTATAGGCGAATTAATCAGACGTACGGAATCCAACGGCAATATAAAAAAATACTTTTCGGCAAATATAGAAAGCTTTAAAGAAGAAGGTAAAAAATTTAATGCCGTGATAAAATCAGATTCGGGTTCCGAAACTAAAACATTTGATTCTATAATAGTCGCAACGGGTTTTGAGCATTTTGACCCTGCGAAAGATTCTAAATATTCTTATCAATTATTTGATGATGTTATAGACATTAAAGACTTAGAAAGAATGATGGGTGAAGGAAATTTTACCAGACCTTCAAACGGAAAAACTCCTAAGAATGTGGCTTTCATTTTATGTGTCGGTTCAAGAGACAGGCATGTAGGCAATCAATATTGTTCAAGAGTATGCTGTACCGTGTCGGTTAAACAAGCAATAGAACTAAGGGAACATTTTCCTGAAACAGAGGTTTATATATTTTATATGGATATAAGAACCTACGGTTTTTATGAAGATTTATACTGGAAAGCTATGGAAGAGCACGATGTTCAGATAGTAAAAGGCAGAGTTGCCGAAATTACCTCAGGACCTGATAATACGGTAATATGTAAAGGCGAAGATACTCTATTAAGAGGACCTTTTGAAATACCTTTTGATATGGTAGTTTTAGCTTCAGGAATGGAAGGCGGACCTCAATCACCTGAAATGGCAAATAAATTAGGCATAGAACTTGACGAGCATGGATTTTTAAAATACGCGAATGTAACTCTTTCGCCGTGCAAATCAAATAAAGACGGAATTTTTCTTGCGGGAGCATGCACTGGACCTAAGGCAATTGCAGATGCAATAATTGAAGGCGGAGCTGCCGCTATGAATGCTTATATATATGCTAAGAAAAATTCTTAAGTTTATAATTTATTAAGTTTATATATGATTATATTAAAAAAATATTTTTATTGTTTAGATTTTGTTTAAATTATATTAAATTATATTAAATTATATTAAATTAACCGCAGGTTTAAACAAGGTTTAAAGGTATATAGCTAATAGCGGCGATTTAAAAAATTTTCATTATTATTTGTTATTTCATTTTTTAGATTTTATAAATTTTATTAAAACTCTATGCCGTATATATTAAAGAATAATAAAATAGATTCAAGATATGAAATTAAATTTTTTGAAATAATCAGAGAAAATTTAAATAATGAAAAATTAGATGAGCTTTATACGCTTTTAGACAAAAAGTCTAATATAGTAAAAGATTTTATTAATACCTTAAACTTAAATAATCCGGATTTTGAATATATTTTATCTTTAGTATTTTCAATACGAAGACATAAGAAAAAAATATTAGATACGATAAGCGATAAAAATTTAATTTCGGCATTTAATGTTTTTAAGGGGAAAAAATCTCAAGAAATAAAAGTGGGGAAATTTCTTGAGATTTTAGACTACGATGATGTGATAGTCAAGAGAGATCTTGCGTTTGAAATTTTGCATTTTCTTGAACCTGAAAATAATATTTTATGGACGACATGGATTTATAAACAGGATAGCGGAACAGGTTCACTGCCGTATATGGCTGATTTTTTAAAAAGGACATGGGACGGAAATGCATATATAATGCCGTTTACATTTAGGGAAATGCGGGATGAAATAGATTATCTGTATGAGCTTGCATATAAAAACGGATTTAACATTAAACCTCCGTTCGGAACTGATATTTTGCTGGCTTATATGTATGCAGACTATGTTTTTAAAATGGTTTATGCCGAATCTAAATCTTTATCGGTAGGTGTTCCAGACGGGTATACTTTGATGAAAAAATTATTAGGAATTGAAAAAATATAATGCAAATAATGCAAATGTTTTATTAAACCTAAATCCAGATTCAGAATATAATATTCTGGATTCCCGCCTGCGCGGGAATGACTTAGTATAAATTTAATAAAACTCAAAATTGTAGTTGTATTATCTATTGACAATGAGCGGAATGACTAAGTATAAATTTAATAAAACTCAAAATTGTAGTTGTATTATCTATTGACAATGAGCGGAATGACTTAGTGTAAATTTAATATATTAATCAATTTAATTTTTATCAGATTTATAATTTATAAGTTGCGGTATTAAGTAAGTTTGCCGTATAAATTCAATATATTAATCAATTTAATTTAATTAATTTAATTTTGCAATCAGATTGGAGGCATTATGGCTGAAGAGCATAATAAAAATAGCGTAAGACCTGTTGCTGAAAAAGGCGAACATATAATAGCAAGGCATCTGATAGATGACGATGCAATTAAAGAAGAAAAAAATCTTGTTATTGACGGCGTGGATGTTTCTGGCAGATGGAATACATTTATTGAAACAAGAGTCGATTCTGAATATGACAGAAGTTTTTTTGATGAAATTCAAAAAACAGTTGTCGGTTCGAGAATTAACAGATGCTGGCAATGCGGAATGTGTACGGCAAGCTGCACTGTAACTCCGTTATATAGAAGATTTAACCCTCGCTCCTTTATATATATGATGCAGCTCGGCAATTTAAAGCAATTAAAAAAATATGTAGATGTTGCATGGCGCTGCGTAGGATGCTATAAATGTTCACAAAGGTGCCCCAAACAGGTTAATCCGGCAGAAATGATGGAAGCGCTCGCTCTTTTAATAAAAAAATATTTTCCCGAAGAGATTAAATCTAAACATCAATTAACAATTGATGAAGAAGTTAAAAAAATATATGAAGGTATGATATTAGGACATGGCAGATTAGATCTTGCAAATCTTCATACTTCTGCTATGAGAAAAATGGGTAAAACTTCTGAACTATTGAGCGATAAAGATGAAAGAGGCGCTATTTTTAAAATGATGAAAGACGGTAGGGCATTGTCCGTTTTAAGGCTCGGAAAACCCCACAAATGGCATAAATCAAAAGACGCTATTGATAAATATCTACAAAATACGGGAACTCTTGAGCAGGAAAGCCAAGTATAATAATGCATAACAACAAGTATTAAAATTTTATAGAATTATAATTATTTTATAAATATATCAACATAAATAAATAATTAATATAACGATATAACAATATCAATAAATAATTAATGTAACGATAAAACGATATAACAATATCAATAAATAATTAATGTAACGATAAAACAGTAAGACGGTATGTAATTTTGTATTTGTATTAGATTATTATTGGATTATTATGGAGTTAGATTAAAAATAATATAATATAATATAATAATAAAATTAACAATAAAACAATGAGGTGATATATAATATGGAAACTTTAAAAGAAAATCAGGCTGCGTATTATCCCGGATGCGCGTTATTAACTATTGACAGAGCTTATAACAATAGTTCTAAATTGGTTTCTAAAAAAATGGGCATAGAATTGGTGGAAATACCGGATTATAATTGCTGCGGTATCGGAGAAATGAAATCTAAAGGCGCTGTGTCTTTATATTTGCCGCTTAGAAATATGACGATTGCTAAATCTAAACTCGGGAGCAAAGATCTTGTTATGGCATGCTCCGTCTGCTACCATGAATTTACAAGGTCTATTACAAAAGTAAAGGAAAATAAAAAACTTCTTGATGAGGTTAATTTAATTTTGAAAGATGCAGACGAGGAAGAATATGCTCCAGAAGGTGAAGCGCGTCATATTCTGGAGTTTTTATATAATGAAAAAGGTCCCGACGAAGTTAAAAAAAACACGGTTAAACCATTAAAGGGGATAAAGGTTGCTCCGTATTACGGCTGTTTATATACAAGACCTTCAATGTATACTTTTGCTGATAAAAAACCAAACTTGGATAATTCCGAAAAACCGCATTTTATGCATGATTTTCTTGAAAGCATGGGTGCCGAAGTTGTTAGTTATGGAAACGAAGTTCAATGCTGCGGAGGCAGAAATGTAGTTCAGGACGAAGAAACTTCATTTACTTTATGTTCTCAAACACTTTCAAAAGCAAAGAAAGCCGGAGCCGATTTTCTGGTAGTTATTTGTCCAAAATGCGCAGGAGCATTAGACGTAAATCAGCCGAAAATTGTTGAAAAATATGGAGAAGATTCAGAACTTCCCGTTGTATATCTTACCCAGCTGATGGCATTGGCTTTCGGTTTTTCCGAAAAAGACGCTCAATTTAGCGATATGATATCAAATCCATTAAAAGTATTAAAAGAAAAAGGAGGTTTTATTTAATTATGACAAAGACTGAAAAAAACTTGGCGGAAGCTTTTGCAGGCGAATCGCAGGCGAACAGAAGATATACTGCATGGGCAAGGCAGGCGGATGCAGAAGGCTATCCTGAAGCAGCAGAACTTTTCAGGTCTGTTGCCGAAGGCGAAACAGCTCATGCTTTAGGTCATTTTAATCATATGAAAGGCGTAAAAACTACGGCAGAAAATTTAAAAAAAGCTGCGGAAGGAGAAAGGTACGAAGTAAACGAAATGTATCCGCGTATGGCAAAAGAGGCGCGTGAAGAAGGGTTAGAAGAAATTGCAAAATGGTTTGAAATGGTAGGAAAGGCAGAGAATTCCCATATGAAAGCTTTTGAAAAAATTTTATCTGAATTATAATAATAAACGCATATAAAATTAATAGAAAAATTAGGTAATTAACTATATACTATATACTATATACTATATACTATATAACGCTTTATGCAATTTTATAAAATAAAACAATTTTAGTTCTTAAATTTAGTTCTTAAAATTGTTTTGAGGCAAATTTTTTAAATAAATATTTATTTTTATATAGAAAATCATATAAACCGTATATCTTTATTGTTCTAACTTTATGTCCGCTATGACGAATTGTTAATTTTTTTATCAGTTTATATTTTTTAAAATTTTGTGATAATTCTTTCTCTATATGTTTGCCGAATTTTGTATCTATGATATAGAGAAAGTTTTGCCCTTTTTTTGTCTTAAAATTATTCCACAAAGAATATTCGTTATTTCTTTTAAAGTAATTAAAAGAATATGTTTGCGGTTTCCCTTTTACATAATAGGCAAGTTCGCTTGCTATTTGAAATCTTCTCGCAGAAATTAAAAATTTGTCTTTTTTGTTCGCAGCGATAATTTTGTCAACTGCATAACCTAATTTTTTCCACCCTAAAATATCTCTTATCGGGCTTTTATCTAATTTAAAGTTTATTATCGGATGAGACGGTTCAATAAAAATCAGTACCGAAAATACAAGTCCTACAATTATAGAAATAGATAATGCAGAGGCGGCAAGTTTTTTTGAAATACCTTTTTTTAGTTTATTGTTCTTATTATTATAATATTGAAAAAATAGCAAGCTTGCCAGAATATAAGCCGGAAAATATAAAAAAACAGGCCAGTTAGGCTGTACTTCCGTTTTTGCGCATTGATATACAAAATATACAAACGGTACCATTGCAGAAATAGAAAGAGCTAAATATATATCGTTTCTATTTTTTATTCCTTTATATAACCCGTAAAACATAGAAAATATTAAGATAATAAAAATAAACGGGGAAAGAATACCTGCTTGAGAGATTATAAATAAAAACAAATTATAAATAAATGTATTAAAATTTACATAATTACCTGATAAAGCGAATAAATGCCTTAAGGATACATAATTATTTAAATAATTCCATATAATAACGGGAGAGAATAGAATTAAAGATATTAAAAAAGCAATATACGGTTCTTTTTTAAATAAATATTTTCTATAATTATTGCTAAGCAGGAAGAATAGAAAAACGACAGGATATAAAAAAACAGCGGTATATTTACTGAGAAGAGCAAATCCTACAGACATTCCTATTAAGTAAATATAGTAATCTTTTTTAGATATAATTAAATAAATTAAAAAAAAAATTGAAAGAGAAAAAAATAAAAGCTGCGCATTTCCATAAACAATAAGAATAGATCCTATATTAAATATAGGTATAACATTAATAAGAACAGCAGCACCCAAACTGTATATCTTATTAGACGTTAATTTTTTCAAAATGAAATAGACAAATAAAGAAATAAACAATGAAATTATGGGGGCGCCTAATCTGACAAAAAATTGAGAATTAAGCCTGCCGAAAAAAGTTGTTAATGCAATTATATATGCAATCATTGGGGACATATCGTAATATGAAAGCGAAAGATGGCGCGACCATTGCCAGTAGTATGTTTCTTCCGGAATAAGGTCTATTTGATTAATAAAAATTATTCTAAAAATAAATAAAACAATTAAGAAACCAAATAAAATGTTTGTTATTAATCTATTTTTGCTCATGAATATAATATTTAATAAATAAATTATTTAGATATATTTATAAATAATTAAAATAAATATCATATATGATTTTAGTTTAAAATTCAAAATAAAAATATAATTAATTTTAAATTAGATTATTTTTGTTATTTTTTATTAATATTTAATAATATTAATAAAAAATAACAAAAATAACTTGACAATTGTTTAATCTTATTTTATCTTTTAATTATCAGCTCATGTTATATTAATTTACATTATTATAATTATTATTATCGGGTAAATACCTATGGCTTTTAAATTTAATTTATCTTTAAAAAAAATAGTGGGTATAGATATAGGATATAGTTCTATAAAAATATTGGAATTATCTAAATCCGGCAGCAAATACACATTGGATTCTATTGATCTAATCGACCTTCCCGGCGGAATTGTTGCCGATGGTTTTATAAAAGATCATGCGTCGGCAGTTTCGTATATTAAAAGTTCTTTTGCAAACCATGATATTAAAGATAAAAATATTATAATATCAATTCCATGCAAATATGTCATTATAAAAAACATTGATATGCCTAAAATGAAAGAATCAGAGCTTGATCCAGCTATTTTTTATGAAGCTCAGCAGTACATAACTTATGATATTAAGGAAGTATCGTTTGACTATATGATATTAGGAGATTCCGCTACAGATGCCGGCAGTAATTTGATAATGATTATTGCAGGCAAAGAAGATATTATAAATGACAGAGTTAATTTAATAAATGAGTGCGGATTACATTCTCCTATAGTGGATGTTGATTGTATAGCGACGGAAAATATGTTTAATTTCAATTATCCGGAAGAGACCGATCAGATAGCAGGAATTATTAAAGTAGGCGCAACTGAAACAAATGTCCACATAGTAAATAAAGGCTTTAATCTATTCAGAAGAGATATACCTATCGGAGGGGTTAATATTACCGAAGAAATAGCAAAAAAATTTCAGATGGATTTTAATGAAGCTGAAAACATTAAAACAGGCGGCATTGAAAAAAGAGATGCAAATTTTAAAACTAATTATATGATATTTGCAAATATGATTGTTACAAGAATAACAACCGAGATACAAAGAACTATAGACTATTTTGCCGCCAATAATGATAAACAATATCCTAAAAAAATATTTCTTACGGGAGGTTCGGCCTTGCTTTCCGGGCTTTCAGGAGATATAGAAACCAAACTGAATATTCCTGTTACAATTATTAATCCATTTAGAAAAATAGTGTTTAATCACAATATAAGCAATACTAATTTTATAGAAACAAAATCTTCTTTGTTTGGAGTAGCGGCAGGTTTAGCAATTAGAGGATTACAGCCATGATTATAAAAATAAATCTCAATAAAAAACAAAAATCAAAAAAAATTAAAGTGCATATTGAAAAAAGTAACATTATTTCTTTTATTCCTTATGTAATAGTTCCAATAGTAGCCGCCGTCGCAGTAATTTATTTTATGCAGTCTTTTGTGCAAAATAAAATAAATAATGTTATGAATAATATTTCCTCATACAATTCAAAAATTTCCGTTTTAATGCCTAAAGTTCAGAAAGTCGTTGAAATTAGAAAAGTGCAAAGCCAGATGCTCCAAAAAGTTAATATAATAAAGACTTTAAAAAAGGAACAGCAAGGTCCGATAGGCTATACTTTTTCTCTTACAAGCGCTATACCAAAATTTGCATGGTTAAGCTCTTTAAAATCTGATAACGGAAATATAAGCATTAGCGGAGTTGCATTGGATGGTCAGGTTGTATCAATGTTTATGAAAAAAATAAAAAAAACAGGTTTTTTCCATTCTATAAATTTAGTACAAACTGCGGAAACTAAAAAACAGGATTTAAAGCTCCAAAATTTTAGTTTTACGATGAAAAGCAAGTATAAAAAACCTAAAAATATAATAAAAAAACCGATTGCAAAACGGCCTTAAGAATTTACTAAAACTATACTAATATATTAAATGAAATACTAATATTATAAATGCAATTAAAGATATAATTAAAAAAACAAATTATCGAACGGTCACGGTATTAATTATTATAAATTAATTATTATAAAATAGATTAAGTGAATCTAAAATATAATAAAAAACAAAACCTATCGTAAAACATGTAAAACGGCCTTAAGACTATCATGAATTTAAATATGAAAAATATAAATTTTAAAAATCCGATATTTATTGGAGTTGTTATTGGTGCGGTTATTTTTATTGCTATAACAGCAATATATTATTTTGTGTTTTTCACAGCTTTACAGACCTCTTTAAACCAAAAACAGTCTTCGCTTAATATCATTAAAACAAGATACACTTCATATCTGTCGGAAGTCAGAGCTTACCCTGCTTTAGTAAAAAAACAGAAAAAACTAGATACAGAATTTTTAAGTTTATTGACTGAACTTCCGTCAAAAAAGAATATACCTGGTCTTTTAATGCAAGTTTCAAATTATGCTAAAGCGCTGCATTTAAATTTAGATATGTTTAAACCCGGCATAGTTGCGCCTAAAAGTTTTTATGAAGAAGTTCCTTTTTCAATGAATATCAGCGGTTCTTTTTTTAATGTTTATAAGTTTTTTTATAAACTTGCCGATATGAACAGAATTGTTGACGTTCATAATGTGTCTATAGCGGGCAATTCTTCAAAAAATCATCAAATCGCCGTAAGTTTTGAAGGCACTACTTTTTCATTTATAGGAGCCTTGCCGAATTTTACAACTGATAAAATAAAATATAAAACTAAATCTAAAATATCGCTGATGCCGGCTGCCAATAAATTAAAATATAAATATAAAAATAATACAAACGATAATAATAAGATAAATAGAAATAAAAATAGTAATAAACAAAAAATAAAAAAGTTGGAATATAAGAGCTTAAATATAAATCCTTATCCGTATAATTTATCAAGAAATCCGTTCAGAACATTTTTATATACTCAAAAACCTAATATGTCGTTTAAGTACGGAGAAATTCCTCTTCTTCAGTATAGTTTGTCGTCTCTTCATATTATAGGTATAATGGAAAGAAACGGGAAATATTTTGCTATGGTTTCAACCCCGAATGGAAGATCTTACATAGTAACCGCAGGTTCTATTATGGGAGTTAATAGGGCAAGAATAATAAATATTACAAATAATTCAATAGTTTTAACCGAAAAAACATATAATCAACTTGGGCAAACGCATATTATTAATTATGTAATGAGTATGAAGTAAAAATAAGAAATAAAAAATAATATGAAATAAGACTGAGAAATAATATATATATTAATATTATATTTTATATGTCTATATACGAGGGAACCGGAGGAAAAATGAATAAAAACATCAGAAATAAAATCACAAAGGTTATAAAAAAGCAGAAAAATAAAAACAAATTCATTTTACCTTTTACGGTATTTTTTTTGGCTATGTTTTTAATATTTTTTTCACTTCAAACAAATTCATTTGCAAATACGGTCTTTGCATCAAAAAATTCAAAACATGCTAATTCAAAACATGTTAGAAAGTTATTTGTTGACCCCACAACGATGAATGTTAGCTTTGATTTTCAAAATGCCAGTTTAGTAGATGTTATACGAATGATTGCAAAAGTTTCGAATATGAATGTTCTGATAGGTTCTAATGTAAAAGGCACTGTAACAATGAAAATGCATGATGTTCCCTTAAAAGATGTATTTTCTGTTATATTGGACGCGTATGGATTGGGAATAGTTAAAAAAGACGGTATATATTATATTAATTCATCAAGCTCTATCGCCTCCGTTATTTCTGCTCAAAAAAAAGCAAAGGCAATATCCGGACCTAAAATAACTAAAGTTATTCCCGTGAATTATGTCAGCGTCGCAGGTCTAATGTCAAAAGTAAAAACAGTGTTGAGTCCTGAAGGCACGGTGATGGTTGATAAATCAATGCATGCGCTTATTATAACAGATATTAGAAAAAATGTTATAAAGGCTGAAAATCTCGTAAAAGAACTTGACAGAAGAACTCCTGAAGTTGAGATTGTAGCTAAGATGGTAGAAGTTAGCAGGTCATATACTACACAATTAGGAATTAATTGGGAAGGAGGCTATGGTGCCGCCGCTCCTACAAATACTAATATGGCGGCTTCTCCTAATTATTTTGCGGGGCAGTTAGCTGGTACTCCTTCAGGTCCCGGTTTAATAGCTCCTACAGCGGGAGTGCCGAAAATTACCACTCCTTCACCTGGAACTTTTTCTGTTGGAATAGTTAACCAATACGCAAGCATTACCGCAACAATACAAGCTTTAGAGAGTTTAGCCAAAGCTAAAGATGTGGCATCGCCGAAAGTTGTCGTTCTTAACAATCAAACCGCAACTATTGCAAAAGGCGAGACGTTATATTTGCCTTCCGTTGCAGGCGTTGGAGCGGTAGCGGCTCCTCAGGCAATAACGGCGCAGATTTCTCTTTCTATAACGCCGCATATTATGTCAAACGGAAGCGTTAAGTTAACCATTAATTCTTCAAATGATTCTGTTGCGCCTCCTGTTTCAGGAGCGCAGGCAACTTTAGACACGGAAAGCGCAAATTCTACCGTTATAGTTAATAATAATAACACGGTAGTAATAGGCGGAGTTTACGAGATGAGCAAAAACATCTCTACAAGCGGCATACCCGGGCTTATGAATATTCCTCTATTAGGCTGGCTGTTTAAATCAAGGAATATAAGTTATTCAAAAGATCAATTATTAATTTTTATTACTCCGAGGATTATAAAAGGATAACTACAATTACAATTCTTACGTTTTATTATAATCTAATATTAAAATGTTAATTATCATTTCTGCTTGATTTTGTACTCCAAATACATTATACTAGTATATTGTTGCTATAGGAACTATAGGAACTCATAATTAGGTCTTTAAGAAATTATATTAATTCAATTTAATGTTGAAAGATGTTCAAAATTCAAAAGATAAAAGAGGTATAGCCATAGATAAAGTGGGAATAAAAAACCTGCATTATCCCATATCTGTTCTCGATAAAAAAAAGTCTTTTCAGCACACCGTAGCCGATATAAATATGTACGTCGACCTTCCCCATTACTTTAAGGGAACGCATATGAGCCGTTTTCTCGAGGTTTTAAACGAATATAGGGGCGAGATAAGCATAGTTAGCTTTCCTGATATTTTAAGAAAAATTAAAAAAGTTTTAAATGCTGGTTCGGCGTCCGTAGAAATAGAATTTCCTTATTTTATCGAAAAAACCGCTCCCGTTAGCGGCAAAAAAAGTTTGATGGAATATATTTGCAGTTATAAAGGTACAATTAAAGGCAAAGGCAAAAATCAGAGCAATTTAGAAGGATACGGGAATAAAGATTGCATAGACGATATTTATACTGATACAGATAAAGATAAAGCTGTGTTTGCGGATAAGCGCAGTAGAACTAAGGAGGAACAGATTTTAAATCTATCTCCACATAGTTCTTTTAGTTCCGAATGTTCCGAAGAAGAGAGCATTATCATAATAGGCATTAAAGTACCTATAAATACCCTCTGTCCATGTTCCAAAGAAATATCTAAATACGGCGCGCATAATCAAAGAGGGGTTGTTTCCGTTTTGCTTGAATTTTCTAAATTAATATGGTTTGAGGATATAATAAATGATGTGGAATCGTGCGCAAGTTCTCCGATATATTCTCTTTTAAAAAGGGCGGACGAAAGGTTCGTGACCGAACATGCTTATGAAAATCCCATGTTTGTCGAGGATGTAGTAAGGTGTGTAGCAGGTATATTAAAGAAAAATAAGAATATCAAATGGTTCAGAGTTGAGGCTGAAAACTTTGAAAGTATTCATAACCATAACGCTTATGCAATGACAGAGGGATAAAAGACGGAAATCAAGAGTTTGTCATTCCTGCGCAAGCAGGAATCCAGTAATCGGTATTAAAAAATTATGTATGAAATTAAACAAGTCGTATAACTGGATTCCGCGTACGCGGGAATGACGGACAGAACCCCACTATCTTTAGACAGGGGGGGGGTTCAGAAGAAATGGGACGGTATATTAATAAAAGGCGGGTGAAATAAAATATGATTAGGTTTATGACGGCCGGTGAATCTCACGGAAAAGCTCTTGTTACTATTATTGATAATTTTCCGTCAGGTTTAAAAATTGATGAAGATTTTATAAATGAAAAGTTAGCCTTGAGACAATCAGGCTATGGAAGAGGCGCACGACAAAAAATAGAAACCGATAAAATAGAGTTTATTTCTGGCGTAAGAGGCGGATTGACGACAGGTTCGCCCATCTCGTTTTTTATAAAAAATAAAGACTATGAAAACTGGTTAGAAAGAATGGATGTTTATAAGCCTGTTCCCGAAGATAGCAAAATTCACATTCCGAGACCGGGACATGCAGATTTTGCAGGTTCTATAAAATATAATCTTGATGATATAAGAAATGTTTTAGAACGTTCAAGCGCTAGAGAAACTGCGTCAAGGGTCGCAGTAGGTGCTATATGCGAGATACTTCTGAGAGAATTCGGTATAGAGTTTTCATCGGCTGTGTTAAGCATAGGCGGAGATATAGCGGAAGCGGATTTTAATTTATTCGACGAAAAAATTTTAAACAACATTAAGAACTCAGATTTAAGAATACCTTTTCCCGTTAAAGAGCGGGGTATAAAATCCCTGATAGATGAATTGAAAAAAGAAGGCGACTCGGCAGGCGGTGTTATTATAGTGCAGGTCAAAAACGCTCCTATAGGTCTTGGAAGTTTTACTCAATGGGACGAAAAATTAGATGCGCATATTGCGATGTCTATGATGAGCATACAGGCGATTAAAAGCGTAGAAATAGGCGCAGGCGTAAAGTCGGGTTATATGCGCGGTTCTGATTTCCAGGATTCTATTTATATTAATTCCGGAAAAAAATATTATAGAAAAACCGATAATGCAGGAGGGATAGAAGGCGGAATGTCAAACGGAGAGATTATTTCCGTCAAGTGCGCAATGAAGCCTATACCAACGCTTATGAAACCGTATTTAGACACGGTGGATTTGAGGACAGGCGAACAGGAAAAAGCTTTTCTTGAGAGAAGTGATGTTTGCGCCGTTCCGGCTGCTTCCGTAGTGTGCGAAGCTGCTCTCGCATATTCTATATGCCTTTTTTTTCTAAAAAAATTTGGCGGCGACAGCATTGTTGAGATAATACGGAATTACGAAGGCTATAATAAGCAGGTTTATTCATAATGAATAAAAATATTTTTTTAATCGGATTTATGGGAGCAGGTAAAACCAAAATAGGCAAAATTTTGTCTAAAAAATTAAATTATAATTTTTTAGATTCAGATGAAGCAATAGAAAATAATGAAAAAATGACTATTACCGAATTATTTAATTTGAAAGGCGAAAATTATTTTAGAAATTTAGAAACCGAATTCATTAAAAATTTTTTGAATATTACTATAAATAATAATATAAATATGAATAATAAACATACTGTTATTGCTACAGGCGGCGGAATGCCGTGTTGTAATGATAATATTAAATTGTTAAAGAATAAAGGCACGGTTGTTTATTTAAAAACAAGACCTGAAACGGTATATGAAAGGATAAAAGAAGAAAGACACAGACCTGTTTTAGGACAAACCGGTTTTTCTATATCGGAGATAGAAAATTTATTAGAAAAAAGAGAGCAATTTTACTGTAAAGCCGATTTAACTATATATACCGATGGAATTTCTCCTGAGGGGACTGCTGAAGAAATAAAAATATTTTTAAACGATATGTTTAGATAATTTTTCTTTTTTCCGCTAAAGAACTAAAATATATTGATGCATTTTTTAATGTATGATATATTTATACATACTTAATATTATGTATAGAGGAAATACATTATGATAGACATTAAAGAAAAAGCTGTAAGGAAAAATATAACTTTATCTCCTGAAACAGACAATGATTTAAAAATGCTTTCTTCTATAGCTATGCTGTCTCAAAGTAAAGTTATAGAAATGCTGATAGAAGAAAAGGCAAAGGATATAAAAAAAAATAAAAAACTTGAAGCTCTTATCGGGTTGAAAGGATTTGCCACCGGAGCTTTTGGAGAAAAGAAACTTAAAGATTTAAAAGGCGATAACTTTGAGTAAAATTTTTATAGATGCTAACGTGCTTATAGATAATTTTGACGGCGACAGAGAATTTCACGTCCAGAGCTATGAAGCATTGAATTATGCTATAAGAGAAAATATAAACATTTACACAAGTTCCGATATAATTACGACTATATACTACGTATTAAAAAAAAGGTTTCCCGATGTCATAGAATATATAAAAAAGCTTTCCGTTATATGTAATATAGTCGGATTTAATAATAATGACTTAAATAAAGCCGTATATCTTATAGAAACAGATATGAATAATACTTTTAAAGATTTAGAAGATACCATACAATATGTTATAGCAAAAAAAATAAATTGCGATTTAATAATTTCTAACGATAAAAATTTCCCTCAAAAAGATATAAAGGTTCTTTCTTCTATAAAATTTATAGAAAAATAACTTAAAAATATAAATAAAAATATTAAAGTTTTATTTCATTAATGACGATAATTAAGCAAAGGAATGATAATATAAATATTAAAAAAAGAAATTAAAATTGTTTTGTTATCTTTATCTTTATTTTTATTCTACTTAGTTAATTATAATTTTATATTATAAATTATTTTAAATTTAAAAAAGGAGGTAAGTAATAAAAAAAGTAGGAAATCACATTACACATTACATTAGGTTTTAAAATAATTCTTTAAAACAGTAGTTTAAATTATTAATTAGTAAAAAAATGTATCAAAAAAAATTAATGTATTTTAAAAATTAAAATACCGGCCAAGGAAGGTCGGATAATTTATCACGGAGGATAAAAAAATGAGCTCAGGCGGATTATTTATTAATTCAAATCAGTCTGCAATTATTGCAGAAAACAATCTTCAAAACACTTCAAATGCTTTAGGTCAATCTCTTCAAAGACTTTCAAGCGGTTTAAGAATAACCAGCGCCAGCGTCGATCCTGCAGGTTATGAAATCGCTCAGGGGTTAAATTCCACAAATCTCGGCATTAATCAGGCAACAAGAAATGCTAACAATGCTAATTCTTTAGTTGCTATTGCTTCAGGCGGTTTATCTACTATTCAGGGTATGCTTGGAACAATGCAGACATTAGCGACGGAAGCTGCTAACGGAACTACAAGCAGTCAAGATGCACAGGCTATTAACAGCGAATATAATCAGTTAGCTTCTGAAATTACGCAGCTATCGCAATCCAACCAATTTAACGGACTTCATTTGCTAGATGCGGGAGGAGGAAGCGCGTATGTTACTGTTGCAAGCGCCGGAGGCACTGTTGAAGCGGCGACGGCAGGCAATTTTAGTTTTCAAATAGGTTATAACGCAAACACAGCTACAAATCAAATAGCCGTATCTATCAGCGGTACACAGGCATCACAATTGGGTATGAACGCGGGAACTGTCATTTTATCTTCAGGCAGCACAGTTATGACCGCCACTGAATTTATTTCGCTCTCAGGTATAAATTATTATTCAGCAGGAACGGGCGGCGGCGTTTCAACTTTAGGCAACTTAGGCGGCTTTTCCACGTTTCAAGCTAATGCTGCAGGAACATCTGCTGCAGCTACTTCTGTAGCTACTCAAACATCTGTTGACTTGTTATCAACAGGTGATGCTTTAACGGCTCTTAGCGCTGTTCAGGCTGCAAATGTTCAGGTTGCGGGAATGAGCGGTCAGTTAGGTTCTTATGAAAACAGAGTTACTCAGATTTTAAATAATCTGCAGACTGAAGGACAAAATACTCAGGCTGCATATTCTCAGATTATGGATGTCAATTTTGCATCGCAAATGGCAACATATACATTACAGTCTACTCTTGCCCAATCCGGCGAAGCTATGCTTGCTCAGGCAAATTTAGTGCCGCAGGGTTTATTAACATTACTTAGATAATTCAGGAAAGAGATTTTAGTAAAATATTTAAGATACTTATTTCAGGGACCGGATATAATTTATTTATTTATTTATTTATTAATTAATATTTATTTAATAAATATTCCGGTCTCTGAATTTTAAAGTAAATAATAAAGATAAATGTAGAAGGTGTTATTGTCATGAATACAATAAATACTTCAACTAACGGACAAGAAATAAATTCAGTTTTATATTCAATAAATCAACACGGCAATAGCATGATTGCCAAAAATACTAACAACTCTAATGTTAATATTGTTAATAATAATGCAGGCGCATCTAATAATAAAAATATTCAAAATAATGTAGGAAGCGGTTACAATAACCATAATAACAAAGAAACAATTAACAAAAATCCAGAAAATTTACAGAATGGAGAAAAAAAGATAAGCGATCAAATTTCTAAAAATATAAACCCTTCACCTATGTTGACTACGGCTTATATTTTAAAATGGAACGGTACATATAACGGAACGGTATTAAATATTATTGATTTAAAAACAGGCAAAGTAACCGGAACAATACCTCCGAGCGAGGTATTGAAATATATAAAAAATTATCAAAAAGGAATGTTGTATAAAAAAGAAATTTAATTGTTTAATTATATTATATTATTGACAGCTAATATAATAAATATAGAAAATTAAAGTATATTTTATAATATTAATATTCAAATAAAATCTTATGATATAAATATTTGATTATAAATAAAGAGGTTTATGTATTATGTCAATTTCAAGTCTTCAGCAAACATCGTCATATCCCAATCAGGGTCTTATAACTATGGGGACGGGACCTGCTTCAGGAATAAATTATAGCCAGATTTTGTCGGCGCTTCAGCAGTATCTATCAGAGCCTATAACCGTTTTACAGACAGAATCCGAGGTTTATAAAACCCAGCTGTCCGCATGGCAAACGATAGGTAAGGATTTAACTAATTTAAACAGCGCAGCTCAGGCATTGGCAAGCCCAAGTCTGATGCAATCATATACAGCCACTTCAAGCAATTCTTCCGTTGCAACGGCGACTGCTTCTTCATCTGCTCTTCCGGGAACATACTCATTTACAGTAAATCAGCTTGCGCAAGCTAACGAAATAGGTTCTCAGGGAGTTGCTTCTACTTCAACGACCGTAGCAGGTTCAGGAACGGGAACATTTAATATAACCGTAAACGGAACGACGACTGATGTGACTTTAAATTCAACGACTGGATATACATTGTCCGATTTAGCCCAGACTATTAACAATTCTAACGCAGGCGTGAGCGCCTCTATAATTAACGACGGCAGCGCAAATAGTCCGTATAGATTGGTTTTGACAAGCAACACAACAGGAACTAATAGCGCCATTTCTATAACTAATAATTTATCGGCAGGCACGGTAAATTTAAATTTAAATTCAACATCTATCAACCCAACATATGCGACAGGCACTCTTGGTTCGGGAGATACTTTGCCTGCATCGGCAGGGACATATACAGGGACGCAAACTCAAACATATAATTTTTCCGTAGCCAGCGGAGGTACTGTCGGAACTAATGCAATAACGATAGATTGGACAAATTCATCCGGTCAATCAGGTAATTTTACGGTTCCGTCAACTGAAACAGGAACGACTTCATATTATATTGACGGAGCTACTTCTTCAAATTCTACCAATAGTGGCATTGAACTCAGTCTTACAAACGGAACTACTTTAGCGGCAGGAGACAAATTTGCATTAGACGCATTTAATCCTCAAATGGCTGCGGCTCAAAATGCAGTGATAAATTATGGCAACGACTATATTCAAAGCCAGACAAACACGGTTAGCAATGCTATACCCGGCGTTACATTAAGCCTTGCGTCGACAGGCTCAGATACCGTTACGGTTGCTTTAAACAACAGTTCTATAAATTCTGACGTAAGCAGTTTTGTTTCAAGTTATAATCAGCTGATAACCGATATTAATTCTCAGCTGCAGTATAACACTACAAATAAATCATCGGGACCGCTTGGCGGAAGCGCCACTCTTCAAAATCTAAAAAGTTCTTTAATGTCTTTTATAGCTCAAGAAGCTCCTGGATTGACCGGAAATAACGGACTTGCGTCAACTTACGGTTTAACTCAGGATACTTCAGGAAGCGGAAAATTAAGTTTTAATTCCTCAACGCTTGATTCAATTCTCACATCTAATCCATCTCAGGCGCAGCAATATTTTAGTTCATTGTTTGACGGTTCTCCGACGGCAAACGGAGTTGCAGGTTCGGGAGGTATGATAAATTTTCTTAATACCTATACTAACCCCGCAAACGGCATTATTTTAGACAAAACAAACAGTATTAACAGCGAAATAACTAATCTAAGTAATCAAATCTCTCTTCAGCAGGCAGATGTTCAGCAACAAATGGGTATGTATGCCAAAGAATTTTCTCAGCTTGAATCATATATAGGACAAATGCAATCAACAAGTACCTCTTTGACAAATGAGATCAACCAGTTGCCTTAAAGTTTTAATTTAATTAGAATTAAAAAATAGAAAAATAATATTAACAAATTAAACGAGAAAGTGTTAACTGATTAATTTCAATAAAAATTAACTTATTATGCTTATTATATTAGTTAAATTTTATAATTACTCAGTTTTATTAAGTTAAGTCAAGTTAATAAAATTAAACTGTAAAAAAATTTATATAATAATAAATATTATTTTAATGTTATTAAATAATATTAAAATATACTTAAAACTTGGAGCAAGAAATAATGGAAAAGAAATTAACTTCTTATGATGAAATGAATGTTAATACCGCAGATCAGGGAAAACTCATTTTAATGGCTTATGAAGGGACAATAAATTTTATAAAATTAGCAAAGGAAAGATTGTCCGTAAATGATTTTGCTGGAAAATCAATTAATATTTCCAACGCCGTTGCAATAATTAATGAATTGCGTTCAAGAATAGATATTGAAAAAGGCGGAGAAACGGCAAAAAATTTAGATAAATTATATATATTTATATCTATGCATTTGACTACGGCTAATTTAAAAAAAGATGTTTATAAAATGGATGAAGCAATTTCAATTTTAGAAAATCTATATAACGGCTGGGTAAAGATTATAGAAATTGAAAATAAGAAAAAAGCGCAGGATAGACAGAGTATAAACATAGACAACAGTGACGCTGTCATAATGTCATCGGAATCATTTGTCCATGTCTCTGTTTAAAAAGTCTCTGCTTAAAAATATAATTTTATTGCAAACAAGAAGAATAGGGGATTTATTTCAAACTAAACCGTTAATTGATAACCTTCTTGAAAAATTTAATAATCAGTGCAATATATTGATAGTAGTTGATGACAATTTTAAAAATATACAGAATAATTTTAATCAAAACATAAAATTAATAGGAAAGAAAGAGTTTTATAAATATTATTATAATAATTATATTGCAATCAATGAAATAGATAATATTGCGCTGTTCCGATTAAATTACGATAATCATGATAACGATAATGATAATAAAGTTAATTTAAATTACTATGATTACAATAATTATAGTAAAGGCAATAATAATTTCAATATCGGCGGAGATAGCGATAAGCGTGCCAATAAATATAGCGAAAATAACGATGTCTTTTTTGGCGTTAAAAAACTAAACGATAATTTAAAATTTGATGAAATACATTTTGATGAAGCTATAAATTTAAATTTTTACATTATCAATTCTTTAATTTTAAATACAATAGAAGCTGAACATAAATATGGGTTTACAGGCTGCGGAAAAAGCGATAAAAAAAAAGAAATTATTTGCCGCAGCAAAGCTGCTAATTATTTTTACAATACTGTTAGATATAGAAACCAAAATAGAATTAATATTGTAGATATATTTTCGCTAATAGGCTCAGGAAAGTATTATTCTAAAAATTACAGTTTTAATTCTTTAAAATTAAAAAAATTAATACCTGATTTAAATTCAAATAAAAATAATAAATCTGAAAAATCTCAAAAAATAAAATCCGATAAATTAAGGATTTTGTTTGCTCCCGCCTCCAGTAATCCAAAAAGAGATTGGCCTGTTGATGAATATATAATACTCGCAAGGCTTATTGCCCAAATTTTTAAATCTGAAATTATACTTCTTGGAACGCAGAAAGAAACCGAAATTGCAAATAAAATAAAAAATAGCTTTAAATTAAATCAAGATAATCAAGATAATCAAGACAATCAGAACAACAAATACAATAAAGATAATAATGTAAATATCGGTAAATTAAACGCAAATAACGCAAATAATATAAATAATATAATTGACCTAACAGGCAGGACAGATTTAAATGAATTAATTGATATAATGCAAACAGGAGATTTGATTATATCTCCCGACACCGGACTTCTTCAAATAGCTAGCGCATTAGAACTTGATTCTGTTTCAATATTTTTAGGCAATGCTAATGTATATGAAACAGGACCTTATTTTAACGGAGCTTATACAATAAGTCCGACAGAAGATTGCTATCCTTGCATAGAACATACTAAATGCGATAAGAATTATGCATGCAAAAACAATATAAAAGCAGACGATATTTTTAATTTAATAAAAATAAAATTATACGAAAAATATAAATTCGATATTAGTAAATATGTTTTAAATAATAATGACGACGACTATAATAACAATAATAACAATAATTATAATAAAGATAACAATAACAATAATGACGACGACGAAGACAAAATTAACTATAATTCCTATTCTAAATGTAAAAGGTTAATTAAAGAAGCACTAAATAAAAAAAAATTTAATGTGTATAAATGCGATGCATCTTTTTCTATTTCATACACAGGCTTTTTTAAGCTAAAGCCTGAAAAAAATGATTTGATAGCAGAAATTCTTAAATATTCTTGGATAAATTTATTTGTTTCTGATATAAATAATAAAATATCTTATGAAAATGCTGCGAAAAATATCAAAAAAAAATATTTAATAAAATCAATAAAAAAAGAAAAAGAAAATTATTTGAATAATTTTAAAAAAAAGAAAGATGATAATAATAACAGCTATTGCATAAATAATAAAATAGAAAAAGACTCTGATCATATTGATAATAACAGCTATCGCATAAATAATAAAAATTATTACTATAAAATAATTAAACTTATAGAAAAAGACTTTAATTATATTAAAGATATTTTCAAAAATACCCAAAAAATTAATGACATAGAAGATGAAAAAACAAAGAAATATGAGCTGGAAAATTTTAAGAATTTTTTAATAAATTTTAAAGAAAATTATTTTGAATATTCGTTAATATTTGATTATTTTATTTATGAATTTGAATATATTTTAAAGAATAAATCGCATAATGACAATAGCAATGATAATAACGGTAACAATTTTAAATATATTTTTGACGATATAATTTATATTATTGATTTCGGTCTTATAATTTTAGATAATTTAGCTTAGGACTATCATGATTATAATTTACAAAAAATTAATTTTTAAATTATTCTTATTTTAAAATTGCCGATGGAAATTTATAGATTGGATTCCCGCTTTCGCGGGAATGACTTCAAGAGATTTTAAAAGTTTATCTATAATTACATATAAAGTCATTATTCCAAATAACATATAATTACATATAAAGTCATTATTTCATTAAAATTATTTGGTAAGGAAAATTATAATGAATTATTTAGAAAAGAATCTTGCAATTATCAAAAAAAATGATGAAGAGTTATTTAATATTTTAATTGATTTTCAAGACGAAAATAAAATTAAAAATACATTAAAGCATAAACATAATAATAACGGTAATTTAAATTTTTTAAAAAATTATAATATTTATAAAAACGCAAAAGATGATATAAATAACCTGAATAATATTAATGATAATATAAATGTAAACGTGTTAGATACAAAAAAAGATGGTCTTAAAAGTATAAAAATAAATAATATCACTATTCATTCCACATATGACCCTATAAATGAATCAAAAAAAATAATAAATTCTTATATCTCTGCGTTGGATTTTAAACCCGAAAGTTTTCTTATTTTTGGTTTGGGATGTGGATATCATATAAGAGAAATTATAAAGACAATAAATAATATTAATTCCGGCGACAGTGCAGATAAAGATAACGCTAACGGGTCAAATGCATTAAATAACAATGTAAATAATGATGTCAACATTAATGCAAACAATATAATAAATAAAACTATAATAAATAAAATTAAAGAATTTGATAAAAAACAAATTTGCGTTATAGAACCTTCCATTGAATCTTTAAATGCTATTTTAAATAATTGCGACTTGTCGGACATACTGGATTATATTAAAATTTTTGTTTTCGGTTATAATATAAATGAAGAAGATATAGAAGAGAAAGCAAATATATCGTCATTAAATACAGGCTTTTTTTCTCTTACGGGATATCAAAAAGCCTTTCCTGAATTATATAATTTTATTTTTAAAATATATAATATAAAACAGCTTTTTAATACTTCCGATTTTAAGATTACAGTAGTACAGCCGATATACGGCGGTTCTTCAACTATCGGAAATTATACGTTTAAAGCTTTTTTTGAATTGGGATATAAAGTAAATATACTTGATTTTTCTGATTTCTTTTATGCATATAATAGTTTTGACCGGTTTACTTCAAATAAAGAACATCTTAAATTAATAAGAGACCATTTTGTCAATGTGCTCGGCGAATCTATCATCGCAAAATTACAGGATGACCCGCCCGATCTAGTATTTTTTATGGCGCAATCGCCGGTTGATATTATAATCCTTAATAAAATAAGAGAGATGAATATAAAAACAGCCTACTGGTTTGTTGAAGATTTTAGATTGATGACATACTGGAAAGAAATAGCTCTTTATACCGATTATTTTTTTATTATACAAAAAGATGATTTTTTTGAAGAATTAAAGGCAATTAATTGTGATAATTTTTATTATATACCTCTCGCATGCTTACCGTCTGTCCATAGAAAATTTAATGTTTTAGAAATAAATGAAAAAGATAAAGATTACTACGGAAGCGATGTTAGTTTTGCAGGAGCAGGCTACTACAACAGAAGAAACGCATTTTTAAAATTAACCGATTACAATTTTAAAATTTGGGGAAGAGAATGGGATATGAATTCTCCGATTTCAAAATATATTCAAAATCAAAATAAAGGTTTTACCGAAGAAGAAGCCGTTAAGATTTACAATTATTCAAAAATAAATGTCAATCTTCATTCATCTGCATACCATTGGGATATTAACCCCGACGGAGATTTTTTAAATCCGAGAGTTTATGAAATATTAGGATGCGGAGGTTTTCAGATTGTTGACCATAGAAAATATATGAACGGCGAATTTGAACCCGGAAAAGATTTTGTAATTTTTGAGAGCATTCCCGATTTAAGAGAAAAAATTAATTATTATCTTAAAGATGAAAATGAAAACGAAAGGTTTGAAATAGCGTCTCATGGTTATGAAACTGTCAGAAAATTTCATACTTATGAAAAAAGAATATCTAAAATGATGAATATTATTTTAAGCAATTCATATGATTTTTATAAGTCAAAATTTGTAAATAGAAAGGAAAATATTAATAATGTTCTAAATTCCGTGAAAGAAAATTCTGAATTGCATTATATAATATCGGAAATGGCAAGCAACGGCTTAATAAATAACGATGCGATAACATTGGACGATATCGTTAATTATATAAAGCGCGGCAGCGGCAGGCTGTCCAAAACGGAAGCTATGATATTAATGCTTCAACAAATAAAATTTAAATCGGATAGTTGATTTACGCAAAGTAATTCCAGCGAAAGAGGGAATCCAATGTTCTCAATGTATTGCTGTATATTTAACAATTTCTATCGGCAATTTTGGTTGATATTAACCTTAATAGTTAGGATATGGAAATTAAAATTTTTTATTATTTTTTACTCTACTTTATAAATCTATTAATTAATTTATTGTAAAATAATTATTTAATTCATAAATAAATATAATGCAAAAAATTTTAATATTAAATTTTACCAGAATGGGAGATTTGATTGAAACCACATCTTTGTTTAAAAGAATAAAATTAGTATATCCAGAAAGTCATGTAACGCTTGCCGTTGTGCCCCAATTTTATGAAATTTGCGAATTTTTTGATTTTATAGATGAGATAAAAATTTTTGATATGGATAATATTTTATCTGATATGCAGAATGATGATTTTCAATTTAATTATGAAACTTTTAAAAAATTTGAAAATATTTTAAAAGAATTTACCGATGAAAGTTATGAAATAGTGTTTAATCTTACTCATGACATTGCAAGTTCTTATTTTATGTATATTTTGAATTCAAAAAAATTTGTTGGATTTTCAAGAAATAGAGAAGATAATTTAATTACTCTCGGAGAATATTTAAAGTTTTTTAGCGCCGTAGCAAAATTAAGAAAAGCAAGCTGTATAAATCTCGTTGATATTTATGAAAAATTGTTTGGTGAAAATATACCTTTCCGCTTAAATAATTTAGCGTATAAAGGAGAAATTTTTTTAAATACGGAAAGAAAAAAAGATGCAAAAGAAAATGTGGAAGCTTTTTTTAAGGATAATAAAATAAGCGAAAGCAATAAAGTTGTGTCTTTTGCAATCGGAGCTTCTTCACCGTTAAAAAAATGGAAAAAAGAGAATTTTGCCGAATTAGGCAAATTGCTTTTAGAATACGATAAAAATATAAAAATACTGATTTTAGGTGCTAAATACGATGAAGAAGGCGGACAATTTATAAAAAATTATTTAGATGATTATTTTAAAAAAAAATCAATTTGCAATAAAAATAATAATAATCAGAATGATAATAAATATGAAAGTATGTATGAAAGCAGTAAGAATTTTAATAATCATGATTGCGATATAGACGGTGACATAAACGGTGATGCCGAAATTATAAATAATCCTTATGATTATAGCAGGGATTATAATTTTTATAACAGTGTAATTGATTTAACAGGCAAAACAACTGTAGCAGAGCTTGTTAATTTTGTTCAAAAAAGCTCATTGCTTATAACAAACGATACAGGAACTATGCACATAGGCGTTGCCGTTAAAACTGATGTTGTCGTTGTTTATACAGGTCAGGCAGGGTTTTATGAAACAGGACCTTATAGAGAAAATCAAATACTTATTTTACCGGATATACCATGTTTTCCATGCGATTTTCAAACTAATTGCGCAAATTACTTATGCGGAGAATATATTAAACCGAAAGATGTTTTTGAAATTATAAAGCTTAAATTTGAAAATAGATTGGATAAAAATAATATTGAAAATTTAAACTTTAATAAAATTGTACCTATGATATCTAAATTTGACAGTAAGGGTTATATAGATTATTTACCGTTAAAGGATTTAAAATTAACTGTTGACGATTTTAAATTAAAAGTTTTTAAATTATCTATGGAATCATGTCTTGCAAATATAGCGGCTCTTCCTTTAGATAAAAAAGATATTAATTCATTTATAAATTGTTATAATTCTATTGACGGTATTTTTATGAGAGATATAGAAAGATTAAAAAAATTGTTGGATAAACTTGTTATTTTATGCGAAGAAGCTATGAATTATTGTAATTTATTGATAAAGTTATCATTAGGAAAACAAATTGATAATTCTAAATATAATAATTTGAAAAATTTTAATAATATTAATAATAATAATAATGAAGAAAATAATATTAATAATTTAAATAATACTAATGAAAAAAATAATATTAATAATGCAAATAATACTAATCAAGCAAACAATATTGATGCTTTAGATAATACAATCTATTTTAATAAATCTACAGATAAAAAAAATAAGGCAATAGAGTTATTTAATAATTTAGAAGATATAGATAATTCTTTGTTGTTTGACAGTCTAACTTATGATGAGCTTATCGTATTAAATATTATGCATAGATTTGCAAAAGCAAGCTCGTTAAGTTATGATATGTTTGGAATAACATTGGAAAGGCTAAAGAGTTTTTCACGATCAAAACTTTTTTTAAAAACGTATAAAAAATTTATTGATGTATTTCTTAACGAAATTAAGTTAAAATTTAAATAATTTATATTATGTTTATAAATATTAATTAATGGAGAATAATGCAATGGAAATAATAATTGACGGTAATAAAATTGATTTTACACCAAATACTTCCGAAACAATTTATGATTTTTTAATAAATAAATAAATAAATAAATAAATCGGATACCATTAATGTTTAGCTTTTCACCCAATGGGTGTCATTCCCGCGAAAGCGGGAAACCAGTGTTTATATAACTTTAAAGCTATTTTAAAGATTTATATCGGTAATTTTGGGTATTTTATTTTTCTTGCATATCCGTATCGGTTAATTTATAATGAAAATAAATTAATATATGCACTTAATTAGATAAAAAAAGTGCATATAAAAATAACCTGCACTGGCGCAGTGCATAAATATTAATGTAAATTAATATAAATAATGATTAACAAAAGCACGCCTTATAACAGTCTTCCTTTTTTACCGCCGCCTAAAGATATAGACTTAGAATCCAAAAATATATTAAAAAAATTAGTTTCTGCAAAAGAAAAACTTGCGGAACTAAAAGGTTATTCCGAGTTACTGCCTAATAAAAATATAATATTAAGTATAATAGTATTGCAAGAATCTAAGGATAGTTCCGAAATTGAAAACATAGTCACTACTTACGATGAATTATATATATCTGCCGTTTTAGGCAAAAAAATAATATCTCCGCGAGCTAAAGAAGTTTTGAATTATAGAAAAGCTTTATATAAAGGGCTGGAACTTATAGACAAAAATAAGCTTTTAACCGTTAATAGCATAATAGAAATTCAAAAAAATATTATGGATAACGATGCCGGCATAAGAAAACTCCCCGGTACAAAATTAATCAACGATTTAACGAAAGAAGTCCGATATACTCCGCCGGATAACGGAAAAGCCATATTAGATTTACTTAAAAATTTGGAAGAATATATAAATAACGATATCGACGGCGGTGCACGCAGTACGGATCCATTAATAAAATCGGCGGTAATACATTATCAGTTTGAAGCAATACATCCATTTTATGACGGAAACGGAAGAACAGGCAGAATAATAATCGTACTCTACCTTATACTTAAAGGATTATTAAACGAACCGTTTTTATATGTAAGCCGTTATATAATAGGAAATAAAGCCCGATATTATAAATTGCTGCATGACGTCACTTACAAAAACAAATGGGAAGATTGGATTATTTTTATATTAGATTCTGTAGAATGTACATCCAAAGATATCCTAAAAATGAGTAAAAGTATAATTAATTTAATAAATAAAACGGATGGAATTTTAAAATATAATCTACCTAAAATATATTCAAAAGAATTAATAAATTTGATATTTTCTAATGTCTATATAAAAATAAACGATCTGGTAGAAAATAAAATTGCTTCGCGAAATATAGCATCTAAATATTTATCAGAATTATACAGAATAAACATATTGCAAAAGCAAAAAATAGGGAAAGAAAATATTTATATAAATACGGAATTATTTAATTTAATTAAATCCCTGTAATCGCAGTAGGGAGTAAGAGAATAAATAAATCGGATGACTTATAAAAAGGAGAATGATGAAATGGAAATAATAATTGACGGCAATAAAATTGATTTTACGCCAAATACTTCCGAAACAGTTTATGATTTTTTAATAAATAAAATAAGAGATTTTATACCTAAGAATATGGTTATTAAAGAAATATTTTTAGACGATAAAAAATATGATGACCTTATGATTGACGATGAAAAAGCTAAAACATTTAAATTAACATCTAACGGTACGCTTAAAATTAATACTATGACGTCTGATGAATTAGTAATGCAATCATTAAACTCTATTGAATCATATTTTAGCGATTTATTAAAAAATCTCGGAAAAGTAGCTGATTTGTTAAGAGAAGGCAACGACAAAGAAGGTTTTACGGATTTTGCCGCAGATTTAAAAGGTATCGGAGCCTTTGTTCAAGTTATGGATAAAATAGCTTTATTTCTTAATATTGACTATTCAACATATAAATATAAAGAAAGAAGCATTAAAGATTATTTTGACGATACGGAAAAATTGCTTTCTAATATTTTAGAAACCCAAAAAACTCTTGATTATGTTATGCTCGCAGATTTAATTGATTTTGAAATGGAGCCGTTAATTAAAACATGGAAAGAGGTTATTTTAACGCTTAAAAGTGATATAGGAAATGGAAAATAAATAAAATAAATATGTAAAAATAGACTAAAATACGATTATACACAATTATATTAAATTTATTAAATACATATATATATTTTAATCCTGCAATAGAAATTTACATTCTGGATTCCCGCCCACGCAGGAATGACTTAGCGGGTATTTAAACCTTCACCTTCGGGTGTCATTCCCGCGTATGCGGGAATCCAGTGTTATTTAGTATTGAAATATCTAAAACATTTTCTATCGAAGGATTAAGGATATAAAATAATAAAGTAATAAAAGTATAAAAAATATATTATAAAATATAACATATAAATAGATAATTTAAATAGATAATTTTATGTATAATATTACATATAACGTCAATATAAACAGATTAATAGCCGATTTAGATAAAAATTTTTCTAATTCTGTTATTTATTGGGATTCCGATAAAAACATCAAATGTGTAAAAATAGAAATACAGCCTGATTATTTATTTTTTGATAATTTAGAAAAAAAATTAATTGAAAATGGTTATTTAATATTAAATATTGAACCAAAAATAAATCATACCATATTAACACTAACTACGGCAGAAATAACAAAAATAGCATTAGAAAATATATTAAATAAAATAAATTTAGTCAGCCCAAACTTAGTTAATATATTTAAATTTGACGGTGAGGAGCAAATTCTTTATATAGACGACTCATTTTCTGAAATGTTTCACATTTCATCAAATCAATCTGAACTAAAATTAAATACTTCATTAAATCCATCAAAAAATCCGTCAAATCAATATGCGTTAAACATCGCATTTAACGAAATTCAAAATTTTTTAATTACATTGCCGTCAGGTTTAATTAAAAAAGTTATAGTTAAAAACATATTAAATTATTTTGATTATGAAGAAAATGAAGCATTATTTAATGAATTTTACAGAATTTTAGTATGCGGGGGAAAATTATATTTAGAATTTATAGATTCTATGTTTTATTTTGATTATTATCAGCAAAAACAAGTTTCAAAGCTGACGTCAATGAACGATATAATTTTAATGGATGAAAAAGACGAAATTAAAATCAAAAACAAATATAATTTTTATTCTAACGAAATAGAAATTAATTATCTTTCAAAAATAAATAAATCAAATTGCTATTATACAAATGAATTTCTAAAAGGCTATTTGGACTATTGCGGTTTTGTGAATGTTGCGCCTTTAGTGTCCGCTGCCGATTATGAAACGGGTAAAATTAAAATAAATGCGATAAAGCCGGGATTAAATGAATTTGCGGCAAAACCAAAAAAAGTTCTAATAAAAATTACATCGGAATATTGGGATAATTTATTTACGGCAAGTGTATATATAAGAGATATTCATAATAAATACAATAACTGGGATTTATACTTAGTTTCAGGCGAATACAATTTTTTTAAAAATAATATTTATCTAAAATACTGTTCAAATGAAATACCGCCTGAAAAATTTGATTATATGATTTTATTAGACGAAGATATATTTACCGAACTTCCCGATATTAATTATCCGTTAAAAAATATTGACAGCAAAAAAGGAGATGTATTTTTTGGCGATGAGGATATAAAAAACGCGGAAAAGTTCTTGAAACAATATGACATAAGTATTAATGATATTTTTATAATTATTGATAATTTTTATATTTATGATGAAGTTAGGCTAAACCAGATAGCTAAAAATATAAAAAAAGATTTTCCGTATATGAAAGATTTTAAAATACTAAATATACCTTGTGCAGATGTCTTTAATTATAAAAATACAGATAAAGATTTTAAGACGATTCTTCAAATTTTTGCGTTATCTTCATTTGTTGTCAGCGGTGATATTTATATTAACATCGCAAATGAATTATATATACCTTGCTATGATGCCAAAGGAAAAAAATATAATTACAATAAAAGAAAAAATAAATTTTCTGAATTTTCTGATTTCAATAAAAACCACATCAATTTAAATAGAGGCGATAATTCAGAAAATTTATATAAAACCAATATCGAAATTAATTCAATTAACTTACATAATATAGATAATTCAACAGGCTTAACTCATTCAATTAATTCGAATGCCTCAAAGACTGTCAATATGATAGATATATCTATCATTATACCGGTTTATAATAATATTGAATATACTAAAAATTGTTTAAATTCTATCTTTAAAAACCACCCTCTTGTTAATTTTGAAATAATAATTGCCGATAACGGTTCTAATGACGGAACAAAAGAATATCTAGAAACATTAAAGAAAAATATTGACGGAATAGCCGAAGTAAATAATTCAGGTAAATTTAATATAATAAATATTATTTGCAATAATGAAAACTTAGGTTTTGCAAAAGCATGTAATCAAGCGGCAAAAATTGCTAATGGAAAATATTTGCTGTTTTTAAACAATGATACTTATGTTTTAAAAGGCGCTATTGACGAGCTTTTTAATACTATAGAAAAAGCAGGAGATAGCTGCGGAATAACAGGTTCTCTGCTTCTTTATCCAGATAAAACCGTTCAGCATGCAGGTGTAGTGTTTGATGCAGGAAGCAGACCATACCATAATTATAAAGGCGGAAAAATATATGAATGTAAAAATATTAATTTTAAAAATGGAATATATTTAAGAATGTATAATGCGGTTACCGCCGCTTGTATGATAATCAGCAAAGAACTATTTTGCAGCGTCGGGTTTTTTGACGAAATATTTATAAATGGGTATGAAGATGTGGATTTATGCTTAAAAGTAAAGCAAAAGGGGCTGAATATTATATTGAATCCTAAAAGTATGCTTATCCACTATGAAGAAAAAACACCTGGCAGAAAAAAGTTTGAGGACGAAAATCAGTATAATCTTCAAAACAAATGGAAATTTAAATTTAAAAGAGACGATTATATTTTTAACGGGTTAGATAGTTCGAAAATTATTTACGATCATAAAAATTTTAAAATATTATATTTTTCTGTTCAAAATTTAGAAGACGCAGAAAAAGAAATTGACAGATTGATTATTATAAAAGATTATCAAGGCGCAATAAAGTTATCTAATGAAATATTAAATGTAGATAAATATAATATAAAGACGTTCAGGAAGTTAATCGAAATAAAGATTCTATATAAAATAAATCAATAAAATTAACATAAAAATAGAAATAAAAATTTATTGAATTATAAAAATATATATTATATGTAGGAGTATATAATTAATATTTTTAAAATATAATTATAATTTATATATAATTTTATGTAAATATTATAAAATAACTTTATAAAATAAATAATTAATTAAATAATACTGTAAATAATGGAATTAACTAATTACTCCGTAAATAAACTTTTCCCGGGAACAAATAGAAAGTATGTTATTGATTATAATAATGACATAGATATAAACGATAAAAATAATAATATAGCTATAATAGCTGATTTAATTTCTGAAAATTCAACGGTTTTAGATGTAGGATGTTCTTTCGGATATCTTGGAAAATGGTTAAAAAAAAACAAGAGCTGCACTGTTTATGGGATAGATAATAATAAAGAAGTTTTAGACTTTGTTAAGAAAGAAGGATACTATGAAGATGTCTATTTAATTAATCTTGACGATATCACTTTTTTTAATGCAGAAATTATTAATTCTATTTATACCTCAGAGATAGAAAGATTCAACGAATTACCCCAAATTTTTGATTATATTGTTGTTGCAGATGTTCTTGAGCATCTAAAAACTCCTCAAACATCGATAGTTTTTTTTGCTGAAAAACTCATAATAGGTTCCAATCTTATAATAAGTATTTCAAACATTGCAAATATAGATATAATATTCAATCTTATAGAAGGAAGATTTAATTATGAAGAATTTGGTGTTTTAGATAATGCGCATTTAAGATTTTTTACAAAAAAATCATTTGCTGAATGGATTGAAAGTGTTGATGAATATTTAAAAAATATAAATAAAGAATTTAAATTTGATATTAATTTTATTGGCAGCACAATTTATCAATCAGAGAATGTAAAAGAAATAATATCAAAAAATCCTATTATATATAATCTTTTAAAATCATCCAATCCTGAAATAGATATTTTGCAAAATATATTTGCTTTAACTAAAATTCAAAAAGATGATAGGGTTTTTGGTTTTAGTTCTTTTGGTAAAAATTTTAATGCCATAGAAAATATTTCTCAAACATTAAAAGTTTTAGTTGATTTTAATGAAAAATCGTTAAAAGAAATAGACCATTTGCAAAAAATAATAAAAGAAAAAGAAACAATAAAAGTGCTTTTTTTAAGCATTACTCATCAAATTGGTCATGGTGTGCCGGTTGTAATAGCACAGCATGCTGATTATTTTTTAAAAAAAGGATATACAGTATACATTGGCGGACCACAAGGGTATAATGATTTTTCTTATTCAGGATGCAATAGGGTTTACCTTAATAATTATTTGGAGGCGGCTTTATTTGCAAATAAATATGGCATTAGTTGTGTTATTGCACATACGCCACCCTTTTTTTCTACCCTTAAACATCTATCCCCAGCCATAAAAAAAGTTATTTTTGACTATGGCGAACCGCCGGCAGAACTATTTCCAGATTACGTGGAAAGAAAGTTGGTTTTGATCGAAAAAAAGTCTTGCTATGATGTGGCTGATAAAATTTACACAATTTCAAATACAATTAAAACTGAGAGCGAACAAGATAGAGCAGAAGTCATTAAATTAGGGAACAATCATCTTGCTGTATGGAATAAAGATATGTATTTTTTGAGGGAAAAAATTAGGAACGAATATGGTTGGAAAGAGAAAATAATAGTTTTAAATGTTGCTAGATTCCATAGCGGTGAGAGATATTACAAAGGTATAGACTTTTACGCAGATGTAATGAAATATATAAAGTCATTTAATGATTCAGTCGTAGATAATTATATATTTGTTTTATGTGGAAAGGCATTTCAATCTGATATTTTATATGTAAAAGATTTAAGCCTACAAGTTATTGCTAATGTGAAAGATGAAGAACTTGTTGAGCTATACGCTGCCGCAGATATATTTATGAATTTTAGCAAGTGGGAAGGATATAATCTTGGGATAGCTCAGGCTTTAGCATTTGGTTTGCCCATAATAGCTTCTGATATTTCGGCTCATCGCGAATTCCCAATTTTTGTATCTAATAATATTTATAAGATAAGAGAAAAATTTTTAGATATTGTTAAAGGAATTAAGTTAGATGAAGTTGTTAATTGCGAAAGAAATCCAATATTATTTACTTGGATTAGCCACTTACAGAAATTTGAAAAAGAAATAAGGATTTTATGTCGTTAAGATATTTATTTTATTGAAAAAACATAATTAAATCTTATAAATATTTAAGGCTTGCTAACATGTCTCATACTCAAGATTTACTCAAAGAAGCTTCTGGAGAAATAAAAAATTATTTACAGAAACAATTAAATAAAATATATATTGACAAAGACAGAATTTATTTTGCACAATTATTTATAGATGCAGGTAAAGGTTTTTCAGAAGAAGAAAGTATAAAATTACAATATGGCAAGTGTTATGAAAAAAATTTAGGAATAATTGAAATTAATTTTGATTTATCTTCATTTGAAAATATTTATTCTATTCGTTTTGATCCGTTAAACGGACCTGTAATTATAAGAATTAGTAGCGTTCAAGTTACACTTGACAATGGAAATATTTTAGCAGCTGAGTTTAAACAAATTAATCGCTCTTATAATGATATAAACGCAGATTATTTTTTTCACGACGACCCGATTTATTTAATAAAAATAGATAAATTTAAAAAAGTTAAAAAAATTAATATTGTTGTTAATTATCTAAGCACAGTAAAAGATATTAGTGTTTTACATGAACAAACTCAGGATAAATCATATACTTTATTTGGAAAATTAAGTAGCCTTGAAACATTAATTGAATTTATACAAGAAGCTCAAAAATTAGATTGGCTATATAAAATTCTATCAGATAATAGTTCTAAAGAAACATTTGATTGGTTTATCAAATATCGTTTTGCATATTTGGTTTTACAGGAAGATGCCTATAGTATATTTCCGCCTAAATTAACAAGATTAGATTTTGCAAAAGCTGAGAATAATGTTCAAAAACTTTCGGAAAATGAATATAAAATAAAAGATTTATTATATTCAGGTGCAATAGGAGAAGCAATCGGGGATTTTTATTTTAATAAATATATTTATCAAGACATAGTTAAACCTAATTCTAATGATATAATACTTGATATTGGCGCGTATGCGGGTGATACCGCACTATACTTTTCTCAATATATTGATGAAAAAGGGATGATCTTTGCCTTTGAACCTTTTGAAGAAAATTATAACTTATTAACAAAAAATATAAAGTTAAATAAATTAGAGAAAAAAATAATTCCCATTAAAAAAGGTATAGGGCATTCTAATGAATCATCTACTATGATTGGAAGTAGCGCAGGAGCATTTATTGATTATGAAACAAATACCGGATTTAAAATAGATATGATTACAATTGATAAATTTGTTGAAGATTATAATATTAACAGAGTTAGTTTTATAAAAATGGATATAGAAGGGTCTGAACTTGAAGCTATTAAAGGTGCTAATGACACAATAAAAAAATTCGCACCACAACTTGCTATAAGCATTTACCATAAAGGCAATGATATCATTGATATTCCAGAATACTTGTTGTCTATTGATAATCAATATAAGTTTTATCTCAAACATATATCAACAAGCTGGGTTGATACTGTTTTATATGCTTATTGTATTAAATGAGATATAATTTGATAATTTTTTAAAATGGTATCTAAAATGGTATCCGATTTATCCTACGAATAATTATATTATAATGTATTTATTAAAATGGTATCCGATTTATTTATTTTCTTACTCCCAACTGCATTTAGGTGCATAACTAACCGAAAATAACATATACGCTATATACGCCATGATATTAGTATATCGTGAATAGGAATATTTGAATATTTGGATCTGCTACAATATTGAAACAAAATTAAAGTTTGCAATATAATATTTTTTTATTTTATACGCAATATTGTTTTATGATATAATTATATATAAAAAGAATTTGCCGATATGCCGATATTTCAAATTAATATCAAATATCAATTTAATTTAATATTAAAGTAATTAAAAAGTAATTGAATTTAACTAATATTTAATATAATTATTATTATTATATTAAATAGTTTAATTAATATTTAAAATAAATAAAGAGTATATTATATGAGTACAAATGCCCTTTTAGAACATAGAACGGACAGGCTTGAAGAAGCTCTTATAAGGCTAGCCGATGCACAAGCCGAAACTCAGAGAGAGATGTCCGAATTTAAGAACGAGATGTCCGAATTTAAGAACGAGATGTCCGAATTTAAGAACGAGATGCGCTACGATTTAGAAAAATACCGCGAAGAAAACCGCCTTGCATTAGAAGAATACAAGGAAGAAAACCGCAAGGAAAACAGGGAGATGAATAAGCGCTGGGGAAAGTTATCCAATAAAATGGGAACCATAGTAGAAGATATAATATATCCGGCTGCAAGACCCCTGATAAGCCGTTATTTCAACGTAGAAATTAACAGTATAGATATCTCTTCCAATGTATCCAGAATGAACGACAACAGAGACAGGGAAGAATTTGATATAATAGCCTCTATACCCGATAAAGTATTCCTTATAGAAGTTAAGTCCACCATGAGGGATTATTACATAAACGAATTTAAAGATAAAATTATAAGATTTTTTAATTTTTTCCCTGAATACCGCAATAAACAGCTTGTTCCTATAATGGCTTCTTTGTCTATGCAGCCTAATACCGTCCATATGCTTACCGAAAATCACATATATGCCATGGCTTACCGTGAATGGGACTATATGGATATATTGAATTTTTAAGCCATTATCCGATTATTTTACTTTCTGCTGTCAACACCGATTTAAAACTAAATAAAACACCGAACGAAAAGTGATGTTTTTGCCGACCAAAAACTAAGTTTTCCGATTTTCACCTCTTTTCGCTTTTTAATTTAATTTACTAATAATCATAATAATGTTATAATTATAAAATAAATGATATATATAATCGTGTATAATTTTAATTAAGAAAATAATCAACGATATTTTTATTTATTTATTTATTTAATTAATTAATAATAAAGTAATAAAAGTAATAAATAATAAGTAGTAAACAATAAAAACCATCAATAATTAAACAATAAAAATGATAAATAATAAGTAATAAAAACTATGAATAATATGGTGATATTAAAGCAATAATAAACAACAAAATATAATTATATTATACAATAATATACAATAAACAATTCTATAAACATTTAATTAATATTTTGTTTATTGCATAATAGAATTACTCATTATTGCAAAATACAATATTTAATTTCAAATAACTTTATATAATATGCCAGACAATAGCGGCTTTAACTTTAAATATGACAGAACTCTTAAAGATATATTAAAATCAGTACCTAAAAAGTTTGTTGAGATTCTAACGGGCAAAAAGGCAATAGAATTTTTAGATACTAATTTTCCAAAGGTAGAAGAACTAAAAGCCGATCTTTTAGTTAAACTTGAAGGAGGCGATATATTTCATTTAGAACTTCAAACGGCAAACGATTCTTTAATACCCGTAAGGATGCTTAAGTATTATACATACTTATATTCGTCTTACAATAAAGAACCGCTCCAGACCGTTCTTTATATAGGCAATAATTCTTTAAATATGCCTGACAGCATAAGAAATAAACATCTTTCATTTGACTATGAATTAAAAAATATTAAAGATATAAACTGCATTGATTTATTAAACTCAGATGATTTAAACGACAACATACTTTCTATTCTTTGCAAAACAGACGATACTAAAGCTTTAATATTAGAAATTACATCAAGAATAGCAAAACTTAATAAAAACGATATAGAAGATTATAAACTTAAACTTAAAAATCTATTACATCTTAGACCTGATATAATTAAAATAGTAAAAGAACTGGAGGAAAACAAAATGCCTATAACCATAAACTTAGAAGACGACCCTTTCTACCTTGAAGGAAAAGCTGAAGGAAAAGCTGAAGG